>NZ_LDUR01000009.1:0-356681 GCF_001043705.1 Chromobacterium sp. LK11 | reverse complement strand
TCTGAGAACGTGTTTACGATCTCGCGAGCTACAGCGAGACAAGGCGAAAACGGCTGAGAAAGCGCAATGTACACGTGGTACATGAGCATTTCGAAGGGGTTTTCAACGCCGTATCGCCGACGCGCAGCAGATCGTAAACAGGTTCTGAGCGCTCTGCGCTCGGCGGCTTGCCGGGCGCGTTGCCCATTCGGACAGAAAATCATGTGTGGAATCGCCGGTTTCTTCTCGCAACGCCCCGCCGCGGCGGCCACCGCCCAGGCCATGCTGACGGAGCTTGGCCGGCGCGGACCTGACGCGGCCAATCAATTATTGCTGAACGCGGACTGGCAGCCGGCTCAGGACGGCGACATCCACAACGCGCTGCTGCACGCTCGGTTGTCCATCATCGACCCGCGGCCCATCGCCAACCAACCGATGGCCAGCGACGACGGCCAGATCTGGATCTGCTACAACGGCGAGGTCTACGACTGGGACGCCGACAAGGCCGAACTGGAAGCCGGCGGCGCCCGCTTCGCCACGCACTC
Source organism: Chromobacterium sp. LK11 (assembly GCF_001043705.1). Classification (NCBI taxonomy): domain Bacteria; kingdom Pseudomonadati; phylum Pseudomonadota; class Betaproteobacteria; order Neisseriales; family Chromobacteriaceae; genus Chromobacterium; species Chromobacterium sp. LK11. The sequence continues at coordinate 356,157 of NZ_LDUR01000009.1, read as the reverse complement.
CGACACCGAGTTCATCCTGCGCGGCTACCAGGCCTGGGGCATCGAAACCCTGCTGCAGCGGCTGCGCGGCATGTTCGCCTTCGCCATCCTGGACTTGAAGCAGCGCAAGGTTCACTTGGCGCGCGACCGCATGGGCGAAAAGCCGCTGGTCTATTCGCTGCTGGACGGCGACTTCGCCTTCGGCTCGCTGGTGCGCTCGGTGCTGCCCTTCCTTCCGCCGCGGCAACGCGACTTCTCCGCCGACGCCATCGACGCCTACCTTGCCCACCGCTACATCCCGGCGCCCGCCACCCTGTTCAGCCACATCCAGCGCCTGGAAAACGGCCACCGGCTGGAGTTCGATCTGGACACCCGCTCGCTGCGCAAGCTGCGCTACTGGCAGCCGGCCAAGGACGACGGCGACTGGCTGCAAGAACTGGACCGCGCAGTGGCGATGCGCACCGTCGCCGACCGCCCGCTGGGCGTGCTGCTGTCCGGCGGCATCGACTCCACCGTGATCGCCAGCCGGCTGGCCTTGCAGCGGCTGACGCAGTTCAGCAGCTTCACCGCCGCCTTCCCCGGCTCCAAGCTGGACGAGGCCGCCGACGCCGCCGACTCCGCCCAGCGGATGGGCCTGGCCAATCTGGCGGTGCAGATGCCGGAGAACCTGGCCGCCGATTTCGAACGCATCGTCGCCGACCTCGACCAGCCCTTCGCCGATCCGTCCAGCTTCCCCACCTGGTATCTGGCGCGCGAGGTCAGCCGCCACGTCAAGGTGGTGCTGCTGGGCGACGGCGGCGATGAGCTGCTGGCCGGCTACAAACGCGTCAACAAGCATCTGCGCACTCGCTGGCGCAGCCTGCTCAAGCTGCCGCTGGCGATCAAGCCCTCGCTGGACGGCAAGGGCGCCGGCAAGCTCGCCACCGAGCTGGCGATGAGCTGGCAGGACGCCTATTCGCTGCGCTTTTCCGGCTTCACCCCCGGCCAGCGCCTGTTCCTGCAAGGCAACCGACCGCTGACGCGGCTGTGCCACTGGCGCGCGCCCGACGACATCGGCCCGCCGCCGGCCAATGCGCCGGCCGGCCTGCATCATTTGCTGGCCATAGACTTCGCCAACTACCTGCCGGACTACATCCTGCAAAAATCGGACTTGTGCACCATGGCCCACGGCCTGGAAGGCCGGGCTCCGCTGGTGGACCACCGCTTCTACCAGACCTTGCTGGCGGTGGACGGCAAGCAGCGCTTCACCCAGCCGGCCAAGCTGATCTTCCGCCGCGCCGTCCACCCGGCGCTGCCGGCGGACTTTTTCTCGCGCAAGAAGCGCGGCTTCAATCCGCCGCTGTCCGGCTGGCTGAAAACCAGCCTGGCCCCGCGCATGGACGGCCTGGGCGAGCGCCTGGCCCGGCTCAGCCGCGGCCAGCTCGACGCCGCCGCGGTGGACGCCTTCGCCGCCGCCTACCGCGACGGCGCCGAGCATCTGGCCGAGCAGATGCTGCAACTGCTGATCCTGGACGAAAGCCTGGGACAACTCAGCCGACTGGCGACGCAAGACTGAGCCGCGGCGCGGCGCGTGCCATTCCTATGGCCAGCGCCGCGCGGCGTCGCATCTGTTACATTCGAGAACACATTTTCGTTTGAAAACGATAATGATTAGCATTAGTATTTTTAGGCAAGCCAATGCCTTACTACAATAAAGCGCTTATCCGCCCGGTCGACCTCCTGCGTCGCCAAGCGGCCCGCTCGGGCCAGAGCAGTGCCCTATTCAATTGAAACCAAAAGGAAACACTATGCGTCGCTTTGTCCAACTGGCTATCGCCACCGCAGCACTGACCGCCTCGGCAGCCGCCATGGCCAAGGAATACCCGATCGGCAAGCCCGCGCTGAAAAACGGCATGGAGATCGGCGCGGTCTACCTGCAGCCGACCAAGATGGAACCGGAAGGCATGATGCGCAAGGCCGAGGCATCCGACATCCATCTGGAAGCCGACATCCACGCCACCAAGAACAACCCGAACGGCTTCGAAGAAGGCGCGTGGATGCCTTACCTGGTGGTCAAGTACGAACTGAGCAAGGTGGGCGGCAAAGAAGTGCTCAAAGGCGACCTGATGCCGATGGTGGCCAACGACGGCCCGCACTACGGCGACAACATCAAGCTGCAAGGCCCGGGCAAATACAAGCTGAAATACACCATCATGCCGCCGTCGGCCAACCAGCACGCCCACTTCGGCCGCCACATCGACAAGGAAACCGGCGTGGGCCCGTGGTTCAAGCCCTTCGAACTGAACTATGAGTTCACTTATGCCGGCATCGGCAAAAAAGGCGGCTATTAATCCCGTTGTTCTTGCAAAAATAGGATTAATGCGAATGAGAATGTAAACGTCAGTCATTCTCATGCGTTAAAATAAGACAGCGCATGCCCTCGCCTGCGCTGTTTTCAATCCGGAGACCCTTTCCGATGAAGTTCGCGCGCATGCTCCTGGCCGCCATCGCGGCCTGCCTAGTGTCGATGTCCGTCCTCGCCGACGAGATGCCGGTGTTCAAGCTGGTGATGAAGGACGGCGTGTTCACTCCCGCCCGCCTGGTGGTGCCGGCCGGCAAGAAATTCAAGGTAGAAGTGATCAACGCCGGCAAGACCCCGGCGGAATTCGAAAGCACGCCGCTGCGCAAGGAAAAGGTGCTCGGCCCCGGCGCGGAATCCTTCCTGGTGTTCCAACCGCTGGCCCCCGGCGAATACAAGTTTTTTGACGAATTTCACATGAAGACCGGCCAGGGCGTCATCGTCGCCAAGTAAACGCCGCGCTGCCGGAGACGCTTGACCGCCTCCCAGCCGTTTACCGCCGTAAGCAGGAGCATATACATGGGACAAGTCCTTTTCATCGTCTGGCGCGAAAGCGTCGAGGCCTTGCTGGTCGTCGGCATTCTCAACGCCTGGATGAACCAGAACCCGGCCGGCGCCGCCGGCAAACGCTATCTGTGGGCCGGCGTGGCGCTGGGCCTGCTCGCCGCCGTCGGCCTGGCGGTGGCTCTGTTCGCCGCCAGCAGCCTGATGGCCGGCGCGCAGGACATCTTCCAGACGGTGATGGTGTTCACCGCCGCCGCGCTGATCGTGCACATGGTGCTGTGGATGCGCGAGCATGGCCGCACGCTGAAGAAAGAGCTGGAGGCCGGCCTGCGCGAAAACGCCAGCAGCGCCAACTGGTGGGGCGTCACCTTGCTGGCCGCCATCGCCATCGCCCGCGAAGGCAGCGAAACCGTGGTCTTTCTCTACGGCATGCTGGCCGAGGCCGACGGCTCCACGCTGGCCAGCATGAGCTTCGCCGCCGTGATCGGCCTGGGCCTGGCTTTCCTGACCTTCTACCTATTGCAGCTGGGCGGCAAATACCTGTCCTGGCGGCTGTTCTTCCGCATCACGGAAATCATGCTGCTGCTACTCGGCGCCTCGCTCTTCCTCAGCGGCGTGGAAAAACTGATTTCCATGGACATCCTGCCGGCGCTGGTCGACCCGCTGTGGGACAGCTCCGCGCTGCTTGACGACATGAGCCCGGCCGGCGGCGTCATCGCCTCGCTCACCGGCTATCGCGCCCACCCCGCCTTGATGAGCCTGCTCGCCTACGCGCTGTTCTGGGCGACGATCTGGGCGCTGTTCCAGTGGCGCAACCGCAAGCAGACGCTGGCCGCATGAAATCCGCCCGTCCGCCGCTTCCCCACTCCGCCGACGTCGCCGCGCGCGCCGGCGGCTCCTGTCGCCAGCCGACGGCCCAGGGTTTCATGGCCGCCGTCGGCTTGTGGCTGCGGGATCACGCCGGCCTGCTGCGCGCACTGCAATGGGGAGTGGTGCTGGTCTACGCCGCCTTGCTGATCGTGCCGGCCTGCCTGGATCTGCCTGGGGATACCGCCCGGATCTGGAACAATCTGACCATCTTCGCCCAGTTCGTGTTCTGGGGCATTTGGTGGCCCTTCGTGCTGCTGTCCATGGTGTTGTTCGGCCGGCTGTGGTGCGGCGTGCTGTGTCCGGAAGGCGCGCTGTCGGAATGGGCGGCCAAGAAAGGACTGGGCCGACCGATCCCGCGCTGGATGCGCTGGGGCGGCTGGCCCTTCGTCGCCTTCGCGCTGACCACCATCTACGGCCAGCTGGTCAGCGTTTACCAATACCCTAAGGCCGCGCTGCTGGTGCTGGGCGGCTCCACCGTGGCCGCGGTGATCGTCGGCTTCATCTACACCCGCGGCAAGCGCGCCTGGTGCCGCCACCTGTGTCCGGTCAACGGCGTGTTCGGCCTGCTGTCCAAGCTGGCGCCCATGCACTACCGGGTGGACGAAGCCGCCTGGAAGGCGTCTCAGGACAAGACCTTCCCGATTCAAACGGTGGACTGCGCGCCGCTGCAACCGCTGCGCCATATGCAAGGCGGCAGCGGCTGCCATATGTGCGGCCGCTGCAGCGGCCATCGCGACGCCATCGAGCTGAGCCTGCGCTCGCCCACCGAGGAAGTGGTCAAGGTGGCCGCCAAGGAGGCCGACGGCTGGCAGACCGCGCTGATCGTCTACGGCCTCTTGGGCGTGGCGATGGGCGCCTTCCACTGGACCATGAGCCCCTGGTTCGTGGCCATGAAACAGGCGGCGGCGGAATGGCTGGTGGACCGCGACATCCTGTGGCCGCTGGACACCGAGGCGCCGTGGTGGCTGCTGACCCATTACCCGCAACACAACGACGTGTTCTCCTGGCTGGACGGCGCGGCGCTGATCAGCTACGTGCTGGCCACCGCGCTGGCGCTGGGCAGCGGTCTGTTGCTCTGCCTGGCCGCCGGCGTGCGCATCGCCGGCCCCTGGCGGCTGCAGCGCCTGCACCACCTGGCCCAGGGTCTGATCCCGCTAGCCGGCTGCGGCGTGTTCCTCGGCCTGTCGGCGCTGACGGTAACCCTGCTGAAGGCGGAAGGGGTGCCGATGTTCTGGGCCAACGACGCGCGGCTGGCCTTGCTGGCCGGCGCCAATCTGTGGTCGCTGTGGCTGGGACGCGCCATCCTGGCGCGCTGGTGCTCCGGCTGGCGCCAGGCGCTGGCCCTGATTCCCTTGCTGGCGGCGCTGGCCCTGGTGGACGCCGCCTGGGGCTTCATGTTCTGGTGGTGGTAGCCGCCCGGCTGGCGGCGGGGTGGGCGCTGTGCGATAACAAAACATGCTCCCACCCTGATCCTGGAGTCGCGCCATGTGGCGTTCGCTGCTGCTTGTCCTCTACTGCCTGGCCGCGCCCGCGCGCGCCGAGACGCCGGCGATAGACTTCGCCACCGGCGAGTGGCCGCCCTATGTGTCGCGAAGTTTCACCGCCGACGGCGTCTTCGCCGACATGGTGCGCCAGGCCTGCCGGCGCGCCGGCTACACGGCGCGTTTTCACTATATGAGCTGGCCTCGCGCCGAGGCCGCCATCAAGGCCGGCCGCGCCGCGGCGGCCTTTCCCTACCGGCCGACGCCGGAACGGCTGCGCGACTTTGATTTTTCCCCACCACTGATCCACAGCAGCAGCTACTTCTTCTATTACAAGCCGCGACTCGCCCATCCTCCCGGCGCTTTTCGCAGTCTGGCCGACTTGCGCGCCTACCGCATCGGCGTGCAACTAGGCTATTGGTACCAACCTTTGTTCCAGCAGTACCGCTTGAACACGCTGAACACCAATGACGAGGAAAGCGCGATCAAGTTGCTGCGCGCCGGCCATCTCGATCTGGCGCCGCTGACGCTGGAGCGCGGCCTGTTCCTGATCCGCACCCAGGCCGCCGGCCAAGAACGCGACTTCGCCTACATTCCCACGCCGCTGGACAAGGCCACCTCGCTATCGCTGATGTATTCGCGCAGCTACCCAAACATCGCCAAGCTGCGGCTCACCATCGACCAGGCCTTGCTGGCGATGCAGGCCGACGGCAGCCTGCAAGCCATCTACCAGCGCAACTTTCCCGAACTCAAGCCGCGGCGCTGACCAGAACCGGCTTCAGCACCCGCTGCGCCTCCTTGGGGTCGACCCCGATCAGAAAGCCGCGCTTGCCGCCGTTGATATAGATGCGCTCCAGCTCGACGATGCTGGCCTCCATATACACCGGCATCGCATGGCGGGTGCCGAACGGGCTGGTGCCGCCCACCTGGTAGCCGCTGTGCTTGTCCGCGGTCTTGGGGTCGCAGGGATGGACTTTCTTGACGCCGATCTGCTTGGCCAGCATGCCGGTGCCCACCTCGCGGTCGCCGTGCATCAGCACGATCAAGGGCCGCTTGTTCTCGTCCTCCATGATCAAGGTCTTGATCACGGCGTGCTCGTCCACGCCCAGTTCGCGCGCCGACACCGTGGTGCCGCCTTTTTCCTCGTACTTGTACAAGTGCTCGCTATAGCTGACCTGATGCTCGCGCAATACCCGGATCGCCTGGGTGACCGGGGCCTTTTCCTTGGACATGATCTTCACAGCCTAAAAAACAAAACGCCACTGTAGAAGCTTGCGCGCCATCAGGCAAACCCGGACACTATTCGTACCTATTCCACTCAGGGAACCGTGCCGTGATATTGGAAGCTGCCTTGCTGCACATCAAGCCAGGCCTCGGGCCAGAGTTCGAAGCAGCTTTTGTCCACGCCTCAAAGCTCATCGCAGCCGCTCCAGGCTATCTGGGCCATGAATTGCAACGATGCCTGGAACACGATGACAAATACCTGCTGCTGGTTCGCTGGACTAGCGTGGAAGCTCATGAGCAGGGCTTCCGCCAATCCGCCGACTATCTTGAATGGAAGCAAAGCCTACATCACTTCTATCAGCCTTTTCCGACAGTAGAACACTTCAGCCGGGCCTATCCGCCGCCGCCCGGCTGAATCGCCACCACAGCCGCAATCCGAGCAGCAAGGCCAGCACCGCCGCGTAAATCAGCGGCTGGCTCAGGTCTTTCTTCACCAGCCACCAGTAATGGATCACCGCCAGCAGCGCCGCCGGATACACCAGCCGGTGCAGCCGACCCCAGTTGCGCTTGAGCCGGCGCATCCAGCCCTGGGTGGACGTCAGCGCCAGCGGCGTCAACAGCAACAGCGCGGCGAAGCCTACGGTGACGAAGGGCCGTTTATAGATGTCCCTGACGATGCCGGCCCAATCGAAAAACTGGTCCAGCCACAGATAAGTCAGGAAATGCAGGCTCAGATAGAAAAAGGCGAACAGGCCCAGCATGCGTCGGCACTTCAACGGCCAGCCTCCGGCGCCCAAGCGCCTCAAGGGCGTCATCGCCAGCGTCGTCAGTAGCCAGACCAAGGTCCAGGTGCCGGTGGAGCGGGTGATGAACTCCACCGGATTGACCGCCTCTCCGGACAGCACAATCCAGGCGGCGCGCACCAGCGGCAATAGACAGACCACGAACAGCAGGCATTTGAACCAGGCCAAGGCGCGGTCGGCTGGGCGGGCGGAAGCGGGTTTCAGGCGCAAAGTCGTCATCCCCGCTCCATCAATAGTTCTTGCGCAGATCCAGGCCGCGGTACAAGCCCGCCACCTGATCGCCGTAGCCGTTGAACATCAGCGTCTTGCGCTTGAAGAACTCGCCGATGCGGCGCTCGCTGGCCTGGCTCCAACGCGGGTGGTCCACTTCCGGGTTCACATTGGAATAGAAGCCGTACTCGCGCGCATTGGCCAGATTCCAGCTGGTGGCCGGCATGGTTTCCTGCAAATGGATGCGCACGATGGACTTGATGCTCTTGAAACCGTATTTCCACGGCACCACCAGGCGGATGGGCGCGCCGTTCTGATTGGGCAGCACATCGTTGTACAGGCCGACGGCCAGAATGGTCAGCGGGTGCATCGCCTCGTCGATGCGCAAGCCCTCGCGGTAAGGCCAGTCCAGCACCCGGCCGCGCTGGCCGGGCATTTCCGCCGGCCGCTGCAGGGTTTCGAAGGCCACGTACTTGGCGCGCGAAGTCGGGTTCATCTGCTTGAGCAGGCTGGCCAGCGGAAAGCCCACCCAAGGAATCACCATGCTCCAGCCTTCGACGCAGCGCAGCCGGTAGACGCGCTCCTCCAGCGGGAATTTCAGCAGCTGCTCGATGCCGAAACTGCGCGGCTTGGCCACTTCGCCGTCCACCAACACGTTCCAGGGACGAGTCTTCAGGCTGCCGGCGTTCGCCGCCGGGTCGGACTTGTCAGTGCCGAATTCATAGAAATTGTTGTAGCCGGCAATTTCTTTCAGGCTATTGGCCTTGTCGTTGCCGGCCAGCGTCGACAGCGGGCTTTTCTTGGCAGCCAGCGCCGCCAGCGTCTCGGCCGACAACAGCAGGCCGGCGCTGCCCAACATGAAGTGGCGGCGGTTCAGGTACGCGCCTTCCGGCGTGATGTCCGACGGCGGGATGTCGGCGGGTTTCTTGATCAGCATGGCGATGTCTCCGGTCTCTACCCCCATGAGTCGGGAGCGGCTCCTGAATCTGACAATCGACCACGCCGATAATTTACGCAAGCTCCTCCGCGTCCGCCCGCCAGGGCTGTCCCAAGGCGCTGCCCTGGCCGCCGTCGCGCGCCAGAAGCCGGCCTATCGCCTGCAAGGCGGTCCAGCGCGGCCCGCACCAGTCCGGCGCGATCAGGGTGGACGCTTGCGCGGTGGCCGACACCCGGTGGTAGACCACTTGCGGCGGGGTATGGCGGATCAGGCTGGCCGCCACCTCGGCATAGTCGGCCAGGCTCCACGGCGCCACTTCGCCGCGCCGGTATTGCGCCGCCATCCGCGAACCTCGCACCACCATCAGCGGATGCAGCTTCAGCCCTTCCACGCCGATGTCCAGCACCGTGGCCAGCGAGGCGTGGACGGCGGCCGCGTCCTCGCCGGGCAGCCCGGCGATCAGATGAGCGCAGACCTTGAGACCGTGGCGGTGGGCGCGCCGCACCGCGTCGCGATATTCGGCCAGGCCGTGGCCGCGCCGGATCAACGCCTGGGTTTGGTCGTGCGCGGTCTGCAGGCCCAGCTCCAGCCACACCTCGCCGCCTTGCTGCTGGTATTCCGCCAGCAAGGCCAGCGCGGCATCCGGCACGCAGTCCGGCCGGGTGCCGACGCACAGGCCCACCACGTCGGCGCCGGCCAGCGCCTCGTCGTACAAGCGGCGCAGCTGCTCGGTTTCGGCGTAGGTGCTGGTATAAGCCTGGAAATAAGCCAGATAACGGCGCGCGCGGTCGGTCTTGGCCTTCTCCCGCGCCAGCTGCTCGCTGATCGACAAGGCCGCCGGATCGCGGCCGAAGCTGCGCACATTGCAAAAGGTGCAGCCGCCGCGTCCCAGCGTGCCGTCGCGGTTGGGGCAGGTGAAATCGCCGGCCAGCGACAATTTGTGCACCGGCTGGCCAAAGCGGCGCTTCAGATAATAACCAAAGGTATGCAGATGCCGGGTCAGATCCATCGCCAAACAAAGCCCAAAGCCGGGCAGTCTAGCAAGCGGACCGCCCGGCGGCGCTGAGCGGGATCAAGAATGGACGCGGCGAGAGCGATTAAAGGCGGTGCCAGCCCAAGAGATACAGCAGCGAAAACAGCCCGGCGCTGAGCAGCAGCGCCAGCGCCAGCGTGCTGAACAGCTCGTGCAGGCTCTGCCGCTGACGGCGGTTGAGCAGCCAGCGCGCCAGCATCAGCAAGACGCCGCACAGTACGAAGAACTTGAAGAGACGACCGAACATGGCGGGCCAGCGAAGAAAAGTCGCCCGATTATCCGGCGCGCCGGCGCCGCTGGCAAGACGCGCTGTCGCCGCCGGCGCAAGACATGCTAAAGTCCTGGCTGTAGCCTACAGGAGGCTCCGAAGCGAGAATGGCCGGCACCGACCGGCCGCCGGCGGAGCGACAGCATGCGCGCGGCCCGCGCCGCGCATGCCGAAAATAGCAAAAGAGGCACTCAAGTCATCATGTCCGACTCCCACGACTCCGTCGGCATCGTCGCGGCCCAGACCGCCGTGTTCGATACCCCCTTGCCGCTGAACAGCGGCGCCGTCCTGCCCGGCTACCAGCTGCGCTTCGAGACCTATGGCAAGCTCAACGCCGCCAAAAGCAACGCCATCCTGATCTGTCACGCCCTGTCCGGCCACCACCACGTGGCCGGTCGCCACCAGGCGGACGATAAGACCGCCGGCTGGTGGGACAATATGGTGGGGCCCGGCAAGCCCATAGACACCCGCCGCTTCTTCGTGGTCGGCGTCAATAATCTGGGCGGCTGCCACGGCAGCACCGGCCCCTCCAGCCCCAACCCTGCCACCGGCCGGCCCTGGGGCTCCGACTTTCCCGTCGTCACCGTCGCGGACTGGGTCACCAGCCAAGCACGACTGGCGGACCGGCTGGGCATTGAGCGCTGGGCGGCGGTGATAGGCGGCAGCCTGGGCGGCATGCAGGCCTTGCAATGGAGCATCGACTACCCGGAACGCATCGCCCACGCGCTGGTGATCGCGTCCGCGCCCAAGCTGTCGGCGCAGAACATCGCCTTCAACGACGTGGCGCGCCAGGCCATCATCACCGATCCCGAATTCCACGGCGGCGACTTCTACGCCCACGACGCGCTGCCCAGGCGCGGCCTGCGCCTGGCGCGCATGCTCGGCCACATCACCTATCTGTCCGACGACGGCATGGGCGAGAAATTCGGCCGCATGCTGCGCTCCGGCGAATACCGCTTCGGCTACGACGTGGAGTTCGAGATCGAGTCCTATCTGCGCTATCAGGGCGACAAATTCTCCGACGCCTTCGACGCCAACACCTATCTGTTGATGACCAAGGCGCTGGACTACTTCGATCCGGCCAAGGACTTCGGCGGCGACCTGGTCGCCGCGCTGAAAAAGGCCAGCGCCCAATTCCTGGTGGCCAGCTTCACCAGCGATTGGCGCTTCTCGCCGGAGCGCTCGCGCGAAACCGTCAAGGCGCTGGTGGCCGCCAACCGGCCGGTGTCCTACGCCGAGATCGAATCCGTCCACGGCCACGACGCCTTCCTGATGACCGACGAACCCTATGTCCATTTGATGCGCGCCTACCTCGACCGCGTGGCGCGGGAGGTGCAAGCATGAACGCCCCGCAAACCACGGCGCCGCTGCGCGCCGACCTGCGCCTGATCGCCGACTGGATCGCGCCCGGCAGCCGGGTGCTGGACTTGGGCTGCGGCGACGGCGCGCTGCTGTCCTGGCTGGGCCGCAACAAACAGGTGGTCGGCTACGGCGTGGACCTGGACGTCGGCAATGTCGTCAAATGCGTGACCTCCGGCGTCAACGCGCTGCAAGGCGACCTGGAAACCGGCCTGGCCGAATTCGACGGCGACGCCTTCGACCACGTGGTGCTGTCGCAGACCATACAGGCAATGCGCGAGACCGAGCAGATCCTCAACGAAATGCTGCGCGTCGGCCGCGAAGCCATCGTCACCTTTCCCAACTTCGGCTACTGGGAAAACCGCTGGCAGATCCTGCAGGGCCACATGCCGGTTTCCGACACCATCCCCTACCAATGGTACGATACGCCCAACATTCACTGGTGCATGCTCGGCGACTTCGAAGCGCTGTGCGCCAAGAATCGGCTGCGCGTGGTGGAACGCGTGGTGATGAATGGGGTCAAACGGGTGACTTTCATGCCCAATCTGCGCGGCAGCCTGGCCTTCTACCGGGTGGCGCGCCAATAACAACAAGCGGCGGGCCGGTCCCGCCGCGCGATCCGTAGAAACTGGCCTGCCCATGAGCAACACAACCATAGACTGGCGGCGCGACGTCTTCTCGCGCACGATGCTGATCTGCGTCTTCACCGGCTTCGCCTCCGGTCTTCCGCTGTACACCCTGATCAACCTGCTTCCCGCCTGGCTGCGCAGCGAAGGCGTCGACCTCAAGGCCATCGGCCTGTTCGCGCTGATCGGCCTGCCCTACACCTGGAAATTCCTGTGGTCCCCGCTGATGGACCGCTACGTGCCCCCGCTGCTGGGCCGCCGCCGCGGCTGGATGCTGCTGACCCAGCTGGCGCTGATCGTTACCATGGCCGGCTTCGGCCTGTTCAACCCAGCCCAGCACATCTGGAGCATCGCCGCGCTGGCGGTGGGCGTGGCCTTTTTCTCCGCCAGCCAGGACATCGTGCTGGACGCCTATCGCCGCGAAATCCTCAGCGACAACGAACTGGGCCTCGGCAATACCGTGCACATCAACGCCTACCGGCTGGCCGGCCTGGTGCCCGGCTCGCTGTCCTTGATCCTGGCCGACCACATTCCCTGGGACCGGGTCTTCCTAATCACCGCGCTGTTCATGATCCCCGGCCTGCTGATGACGCTGAAGGTCAGCGAGCCCAAGCTCGCCGGCCAGGCGCCCAAGACGCTGCGCGAAGCCGTGGTCGAGCCCTTCCACGAGTTCATCACCCGTCAGGGCTGGCAAGGCGCCGCCTGGATTCTGGGCTTCATCTTCCTGTACAAGCTGGGCGACAGCATGGCCACCTCGCTGGCCACGCCGTTCTACCTGGACATGGGCTACGCCAAATCCCAGATCGGCCTGGTGGCCAAGCACGCGGCGCTGTGGCCTGCGGTGATAGGCGGCCTGCTCGGCGGCCTGTGGATGATCAAGCTGGGCATCAACCGCGCGCTGTGGGCCTTCGGCGTGGTGCAGGTGCTGTCCATCCTGGGCTTCGCCTGGCTGGCCAGCTACGGCCGCTTCGCCTCCATCGGCGCGCATGAGCTGAGCATGCTGGCCGTGGTCATCGGCTTCGAAGCGCTGGGCGTCGGTCTCGGCACCGCCGCCTTCGTCGCCTTCATCGCCAAGAGCACCCACCCGGCCTACACCGCCACTCAGTTCGCCTTGTTCACCAGCCTGGCGGCGGTGCCGCGCACCCTAGCCAACGCCTCCACCGGCTACATCATCGACGCCATAGGCTGGACCAGTTTTTTCCTGTTATGCACCGCGCTGGCGTTGCCCGGCATGGCGTTGTTGCTGAAAGTCGCCCCATGGAGGGAAAAGGAGGGAGCATGAAGGCATGGAAACCAGCGTTGCTCTGCGCAACGCTGCTGAGCGCGTCCTGCGCCGCGTCGGCCTCCGCCGACACGGCCATGCAAACCGTCAAATACCGCTGCAACGGCAGCAAAATGGTGGTGGTGGAGTATCCGCAGCAGCAAAGCGGCACCGCCATCCAGCTGAACTGGAACCATCACCGCTACCGGCTGACGCCGGCCAAGGTCGCCCAGGGCGAGCGTTACGTCAGCCAACAACTGATCTGGTCGCTGCTGGACGAGCAGGCGCGCCTGACCACTCGCGGCGGCCGCGTGCTGGCGCAAGGCTGCCGCAAGATCCAGCTGCCGGCAACGGCCGATGGCACTTAATCTCCCCAGGCCACGCAAGATTGCGGGCCGGACTCATCCGGCCCGCACTGCGATAAATTGCCGTCCTGATCCAGGCTCAACTGCAAGCGCCCAGCCAAGCGGTGCCCCACCCTAGGCTTGGCCAGTAAACGGAAACTGGCTTGCCCCGCGCTGTCCGAACCCAGGCTGACGCTGCCCAGCCGGATCTCGAAATCGCGGGTGCCGGGCCGCGGCAGCGGCGGCCACGTCGCGGACCGCGTGCGGTTTTCCAAATGCCAGCGCTGGACGAAATGGAGATTCTCCAACAGCGCCGCGCGCGCCTCCGCCAACTGCCCGCGCAATATCTGCTGCTGATAGGCCGGCCAGGCCATTGCGGCCAGAATGGCCGTCACCGCCATCGCCGTCAGCAACTCCAGCAAGCTCAGCCCCGCTGGCGTCCTCATTCCGCCTCCTCCAGCCGCCGCCAGTTCAAGCGTCCGCCGCGGCCGGCCTGCGCGCCCGCGCCGGCCCAGAACCAACTCTGCACGGTCAACGCGTCGCGCTCGCTCTCGCCCCAGACCCGCACGCTGATCCGGTACAAGCGGCCGTCGACGTCGGCGAACCGAAACGCCGGGTTGAGCAACTCCAGCACATAGCGCGGCGGGCTCCAACGCCGTCCCGCGCGCGACCGCGCCGGCAGGCAGGACGCCGGCGGCCGGCCGGGCTCGCTCTCAAGCGGGCGGCTGGGCCCGCAAGGATGCAATAACGGCCACCGCGCCCCGTTGATCAGCACGCTGCGGCGCCATAAATCGGGCTCGGTCGCGCACAAGCCGTAACCCACGCCGCCGACGCTGGACAGGCAATCCGGCATGAACCAGCCCAGACCGCGGCCGTCGCCCCGCCAGGGAACGCCGCTTTCGCCCCTCAGACCGTCCTCGAAACGGAGATTCAAATCCAAGGTCCGCCGTTCCGCCGCCCGCAAGGCCTGCAACGCCGCCAGAGCCAATGCCCGCTGTTCCGCCAGATTCCGCGTGGCGCGCTGCTCCGCCGCCACCGAACGCGCGGTTCCCAGCGCCAGCACCGTCAGCAGGCTGAGCAGAGGCAGAATCAGCCACAGCACCGCGCCGCGCGGCCGGGGCCTCATCCGCCCGGCTCCAGCGCGCACGGCAGCGCCGGCGTCAACGCCACCACCGTGGTCCATCCCTGCCTGCCGCCGTCCGACCGCATCTCAAGCGCCATCTCCACCCGCGACAACCGCTTCCAATCCTCCGCGCTCAGCTGATCCGCGCGTTCCCGCCAAACCAGCGTCAACGGCCGGCAAGCGCTGCGAACGCCAAAACGCTGCCGCAGCGCCGTCACGGCCGTCGCCAGCAATTGCGGCGGCTCCGCCGTCCGCCCGGACAGGCTTTCCTCCAGCCACAGCGCGCTGCCGTCGCCGTCGCGGCGCAGGACGTAGCGCTGCGAGGCGATAGCCAAAACTTCCAAGGAGGCGAGATCCGCGCCACGCAGCGGCCCGGCTTCCGCCGCCCCCTCCCAGGCCAACGCATGCGCGCCGCCCTCCCTCCGCCATTCCAGCCCCGGCTCGCCCGACTTCAACAGCCTCAGGCTGGCGCAACTGGCCAGCGCAGCCTCTTCCCAATCCGCCCCGCCCTGCCAGCGCAAGGTGGTCCGCGTCGCGTCCTCCGTCACCGACGCCGTCGCCGCGTCGACGCCGTAGCGAAAACGCATGCCTTCCGGCGCGTCGAACCCGCGTCCCGGCGACCCCGCCGCCTGCGCGCAAGCGAAACGCCCGTGCCTGCGCCAGCTCTCCGCCAATTGCGCCAGCGCGAATTGCCCATCCTGATGCCGCCGCAAAGCGCGCTCGACGGCTCGCAGGCTGCCCTGCATCGTCAGCGCGCCTTGCAAGGCCAGCGCCAACACCAGCAGCCCCAGGCTCATCGCCACCATCATCTCCACCAGGGAAAACCCCTGGTCGCGCCGGCCGGTCGCCACGACTAAGGCGCGTCCAGGGCCAGCGCGTAACGACGCGCGACACGGGCGGAGTCCTCTCCGACCGAGTCGTTCCAAGTCAGCCGCAGATAGACGACCGCGCCCTCCTGCTGCGCGCACGCCTCCGTCATCGCGTCCAGCGCGCCGCGGCACTGCCGCGCCTCGATCACGCCGTCTCCCAAACCTTCCAGCCGCTGCCGCAAGCGCGCCCAATCCGCCTGCTCTTGCGCGGACGCCTCCCCCGCCTCCGGCCACAGCAGCGCCGCCTCTCCCAGTTCCAGCGCCGCCGCGATCGCCTCCGCCCGCAGCAAGGCGTCGCGGCCATGCAGCAGCGCGCGCAGCTGCACCGAGGACAGGGCCAGCATGGACACCATGACCACGAACAGCGCCAGCATGGTTTCCAGCAAAGCGCCGCCGCGGACGGCGGCCTCAGCTCGGGCAGCCACGGTCCGCCTTGCCTATGTCCGCCCGGCCATGGCCGCTGACCTGCAACAGCAAGCACTGGCCGGACAACGGGCTTTCCAGCCATAGGTTCACGCCCTGGCCGCGCTCCAGCCTGCCGTTGGGCAGGAAGGACAGCTGGTCGCGCCCAACCCGCACCCTGACCCTGCCCGCGGCGAACACCAGCAGATGCAAGCGTTCCTGGCTGTCGTAACCGGCTTGGCCGCCGCCATCCCTGTCCGCGTACACCAGGGCGCCGCGGTCCCACACCTGCCGCTGCCTGGCGCAGCCCTGCAATTGCAGATTCCGCTTCAGATTGGCCGCGCACACGAATACCGGCCGGTTGCTGCGCAGGGCCTCGCTGCGGGCGAAGTGCAGCAGATTGGCCATCGCCTGGGCGTGGCTGCGCAATTGCTGCGTCGACAACAAACGGCCCAGGCCCGGCGCGGCGATCGCCAGGCACAGCAGAAGGATCGCCAGGACCGTCATCGCCTCAATCAGGGTGAAGCCGATCTGAGCTCGCATGGCAGGCACTCCGTCTCATTGGGGGTTAGCTAATATATTTAGCAAACCCATGCGAACGGAACCGATCTTGTTCCCGTCAACGTCGGTTGAGCCAGGCATTTAGGCCAGGACCAGCAAAACGACATGGGCATGAAAAAAGCCAGCCTGCCCGGCTGGCTTTCAGACTGCGGCGCGCCTCCCGCTCAGTGCGCGCTTTCCCAACTTTCCCCGGCGCCCACTTCCGCCAGCAAGGGCACCTTGAGCTTGGCCACGCCGGCCATGATCTCCGGCAAACGCCGCTTGACCAGTTCCAACTCGGCTTCCGGCACTTCCAGCACCAGTTCGTCGTGCACCTGCATGATCAGCTTGCTGCCCAAGGCGTCGTCGCGCAGCCAGTTCCGCACCGCGATCATCGCCAGTTTGATCAGATCCGCCGCCGTGCCCTGCATCGGCGCGTTGATCGCCGCGCGTTCGGCGCCGGCGCGGCGCGCCGGGTTCGACAACTTGATCTCCGGCAGGTAGAGGCGGCGACCGAACACGGTTTCCACATAGCCTTGCTCGCGCGCGGTTTCGCGCGTGGTCTGCATATACTCGGCCACGCCCGGGTAGCGCATGAAGTAGCGGTCGATGTACTGCTGCGCGGCGCTGCGTTCGATGTCCAACTGCGCGGCCAGGCCAAACGCGCTCATGCCGTAGATCAGGCCGAAGTTGATCGCCTTGGCGGCGCGGCGCTGGTCGGCGCTGACCTGGTCCAGCGTCACGCCGAACACCTCGGCGGCGGTGGCGCGGTGAATGTCCTCGCCGCTGGCGAAGGCCTGCAGCATGCCGGCGTCGTCCGACAGATGCGCCATGATGCGCAGTTCGATCTGCGAATAGTCGGCGCTGACGATCACATGCCCGGGCGGCGCGATGAAGGCCTCGCGCACGCGGCGGCCTTCCGGCGTGCGCACCGGGATGTTCTGCAGATTGGGATCCGAGCTGGCCAGCCGCCCGGTGATCGCCACCGCCTGCGCGTAATTGGTGTGCACGCGGCCGGTGGCCGCGTTGATCAGTTGGGGCAATTTGTCGGTGTAGGTGGACTTGAGCTTGGCCAGGCCGCGGTATTCCAGGATGCACTTGGGCAGCGGGTGGTCCAGCGCCAGCGCCTCCAGCACCGATTCGTCGGTGGAGTAGCCGCCGGACGGGGTCTTCTTCACGCCCTTGGTGGGAATGCCCAGCTTGCCGAACAGGATTTCCTGCAATTGCTTGGGCGAGTTCAGGTTGAACGGCTGGCCGGCCAGCTCGTAGGCCTGGTTTTCCAGCTTCAGCATCTCGGTGCCCAGCTGATGGCTTTGCGCCGCCAGCCGCTCGCGGTCTATCAACACGCCGTGGCGTTCCATGTCGAACAGCACCTCGGCCACCGGCAGTTCGATGTCGCGGTAGACTTCTCGCAAACGGCCGCTCAACAGGCCGGAGAAGTATTGATTCAGGCGCAGCGTGATGTCGGCGTCCTCGGCCGCGTAGTTGGACGCGGTGTCCACGTCCACCTCGCCGAAACCGATCTGCTTGGCGCCCTTGCCGCAAATCTCCTCGTAACTGACCGTGGACTCGCCCAGATGGCGGCGCGCCAGATCGTCCATATTGTGGCGCTCATGGCTTTCCACCACGTAGGAGGCCAGCAGGGAATCGTCGACCACCCCGGCCAGGCGGATGCCGTGGTTGGCGAACACATGGCGGTCGTACTTCAGGTTCTGGCCGCACTTCTTCTTGCCGGCGTCCTCCAGCCAGGGTTTGAGCTTGGCCAGGCTTTGCTCCAGATCCAGTTGCTCGGGCGCGCCGGCGTAGTGGTGGTCCAGCGGCAGATAGGCGGCCTCGCCGGAGCGCACCGAGAAGCTGACGCCGATGATGCGCGCCTGCATCTGATCCAGGCTGGTGGTCTCGGTGTCCAGCGACACCACGTCCGCCGCCGCCAGCTTGGCCAGCCAGGCGTCCAACCGCGCGGCGTCCAGAATGGTTTCATAGCTCCGCTCCGCCACTGCCTCCGGCAGGGCCGGGCTGTCTTGCGCCGCCTCGATGGCGAACAGATCGTCGCCCTGCGCGCCGGCCGTGGTTTGCGCCACCGCCGGCATCTCCTCGCCCTCGCTCACCTCGCGGTAGAAGGTGCGGAAGCCCAGGCCCTGATACAGCTCGGCCAGCCGCGGCTTGTCCTTGAGCCCGTGCTGCAAGCTGTCCAGGCCGTAGGGCATGTCGGCGTTCAGATCCACATCGCACTTGATGGTGATCAGCTCGCGGCCCTTGGGCAACCAGTCCAGCGCCGCGCGCAGGTTCTCGCCCACCTTGCCGCCCACCTCCGCCGCCTGGGCGATGACGGCGTCCAGGCTGCCGTACTGCTCCAGCCACTTGACCGCGGTCTTGGGCCCGCACTTGTCGACGCCCGGCACATTGTCCACCTTGTCGCCGATCAGGGTCAGATAGTCGACGATCAATTCCGGCGGCACGCCGAACTTGTCCTTGACCCCGTCGCGGTCGAAGGTTTCATTGGTCATGGTGTTGACGATGGACACCTGGCCGTTCACCAGTTGCGCCATGTCCTTGTCGCCGGTGGAGATGATCACCCGCATGCCGGCGGCGGCGCCGACGCGCGCCAGCGTGCCGATCACGTCGTCGGCCTCCACTCCCGGCACCACCAGCATCGGCCAGCCCGAGGCTTGCACCACCTCATGGACCGCCGTAATCTGGGAGGCGAGTTCCTCCGGCATCGACGGGCGATTGGCCTTGTATTCGGGGTAAAGGTCGTCGCGGAATGTCTTGCCTTTGGCGTCGAAAACGCAGGCGCTATAATCGAACTGCACTTCCTTCTCCAGCCGCCTGAGCATGTTCACCATGCCGTAGACAGCCCCCACCGGGCGGCCATCCGGAGAGCGCAAATCGGGCATCGCGTGAAAGGCGCGGTACAAATAAGAAGAGCCGTCGATCAATAACAGTGTTTTCATAAAAAGAGGCAGAATATGAGCTTGTCCGATAAATTACCGCAAACCAGTGATCGTCACGCGATGATGCAGCGTTTCCGTTCCCGCGAAGCCTGGCATGTGATGAAAATCATGTCGGAGTTTGTCGATTCGGCGGAAGCCTTGCAAGGCATCATGCCGGCGGTGAGCATCTTTGGCAGCGCGCGCACGCCGCGCGACCACAAGTATTACAAATTGACCGAAGAAGTCGCCCGCCTGCTGTCGGACTCCGGCTTCTCCGTCGTTTCCGGAGGCGGCCCCGGCATCATGGAAGCCGCCAATAAAGGGGCATTCTACGGCAGAAGCCCGTCGGTGGCGCTGAATATCGTGCTGCCGCACGAACAGAAACCCAATGAATACCAAGACCTAAGCATCAAGTTCAACCACTTCTTCAGCCGCAAGGTCATGTTCGTCAAACACGCCATCGCCTATGTGGTGATGCCGGGCGGTTTCGGCACGCTGGACGAGATGTTCGAGGCGCTGACGCTGATCCAGACCGGCAAGAGCCGCAAGATTCCCATCATCCTGTGCTGCCGAGAGTTCTGGGAAGGCCTGCTGGACTGGGTCAAGGACCGCTTGATCAGCGAAGGCATGATCAATCCCGAGGACATGAATCTGATCCAACTGATCGACGATCCGCGGCAAATCGTCGAAACTATCTTCAAACATTACGAAACCCGCGGTTTTGAAGCGCTGCCCGAAGAGCGCGAACAACTGCTGCACCTTTAACACTGATGACAATCAAGGACCACGCCATGCGCCGCCTGCTCGCCGCCCTCGCCCTGCTGCCATTGACAGCCGCCTGGGCCGATACGCCCTCCCCCGCCAAGACCCCGGTGCCGCCGCCGCCGACGATCAGCGAACAAAGCGCCGCCACCGCGGAACCGGAGGTGCGCATCATCCAGAAGGGCGAGGACAAGATCGAGGAATACCGGCTCAACGGCCATCTCTACATGGTCAAGGTGACTCCATCGCACGGCGTGCCCTATTACCTGATGGACGACAACGGCTCCGGCACCATGAAGCAGATCGACCCCGCCAACCGCATCATCATCCCGCGCTGGGTGCTGATCCGGTTCTGAGAGGGCCACTATGTCGGTTTACACCACGGTCAGAGATGACCAGATGCAGGAATGGCTCAAGCGCTACACCTTGGGCCAATTGCTGGACTTGCAGGGCATTGCCTCCGGCATCACCAACACCAATTACTTCGTCACCACCACGCACGGCCGCTATGTGCTGACGCTGTTCGAGGCGCTGAAGCTGCAGGAACTGCCCTATTACCTGACCTTGATGAGCCACCTGGCGCGCCACGGCGTGGCCTGCCCGGCGCCGGTGGCCGACAACACCGACCAGTTCGCCTCGATGCTGGCCGGCAAGCCGGCCTGCCTGGTCAGCTGCCTGGACGGCGCCGACGTTGCTCAGCCCACCTCGGCACAGTGCCGCGCAGTCGGTGAAATGCTGGCGCAAATGCATATCGCCGGCGCCACCTTCCCCGGCAAAATGGCCAATCCGCGCGGCCCGCGCTGGTGGAGCGAAACCGCGCGCCAGGTCTACCCCCGCATGGACGAAGACGCCGCCGCCTTGCTGCGCGAGGAGGTGCAGTTTCAGGACAGCCACCGCTTCGATCACTTGCCTTCGGGCGTGATCCACGCCGACCTGTTCCGCGACAATGTGCTGCTGGACGGCGACCGCATCGCCGGCTTCATCGACTTCTACTACGCCTGCAACGATGTGCTGCTCTACGATCTGGCCATCGCGGTCAACGACTGGGCCCGCAACGCGGACCACGGCATCGACGACGAGCGCGCCGCCGCGCTGCTAGGCGGTTATCAGTCGGAGCGCGAGCTCACCGCGGAGGAGAAACGGGCTTGGCCGCTGATGCTGCGCGCCGCCGCGCTGCGCTTCTGGGTGTCGCGGCTGCAGGACCTGCATTTCCCGACAGCGGGCGAGATGACCTACACCAAGGACCCCGGCGTCTTCCAAACCGTGCTGGAGGCGCATCGCTCGCGCGGCGAGTTATGGCTGCGGCATTAATGGCACACTCGCTCCCATCCCGCTGACAAATTCCCAGTTGTCACTTTGCAGACTTACAGTCTTGCTCTATGCTGATGGCAAGCATTATTGATTTTATGATGTTGATAGTTTTCCTGTTTTAAATGTTGCACTTAGATTAATTTCGAAGCACAAATACACAAGGGCACACTATCATGTTGAAGAAAGTCTTTATTCTTGCCTTGGCTGGCCTGCTCTCTGCTCCGGTGTTTGCCGCCGAAGAAGCCGCAGCGACCTCGGCGGCGGGCAGCAGCGCCGCCGGCACCTCCTCTGCGGCCGCCGCTGGCGCGGCCGGCACCACCGCCGGCATTGCCGGTCTGAGCGTGGGCACCATTGCAGCCATTGGCGCTGCGGTTGCCGCCGCGGTTGCGGTTTCCAGCAACAGCGACTCCTCTACCTCACACTCCGCCACCACCCACCATTAAGTCGCCGTGCTTATGCACCGCGGCTTGATCGGACGTTGGCTTTCGCCCCAAACAGGCAGCCTGTCTGCGCAAGCAACAGGTTGCCTGTGTTTCTATCCGCTCTCGATACGGAGCGCTGCGTAACTTTTAAGATTTTTATTAGTAATTGTTTCTCGCAATACGAAATCAATAACTCTAAATAAAGCAATCCATGCGTGGCATTCTGATCAAAGGGATAGTGTTCGGGGGAAGTTGCGGCTTGCTGTTGCCGGTTTACGCGCAACCATCGCTCAATGGCCAATCCGGCTACATCAATATGCCGTCGGCGGATGTTGGCCGCGACGGCTCTTTAAGCTTTGGGGTCAGCTCCGACAAGCCCTACAACACCTTATGGGTCTCGGCGACGGCGCTGCCCTTTCTGCAGATTTCAGGCCGCTACGTCTCCATCTCCGGCATTGCCGGTTTTGACAATCCACAATACGGCGGAGGCTACGGTAGCTTTAAGGACAAGGCGATCGACACAAAATGGCGACTGCTGGACGAGTCCGGCGTTTGGCCCGCGCTCGCCTTCGGCCGCACGGATATTTTCGGCACAGCACTGTGGCGCGGCAATTATCTGGTGGCCAGCAAGCACCTCCGCCCCAATCTGGAAGTCTCGGCGGGTGTCGGTTCCGGTCGAATCGAAGGCCCTTTCGGCGGCCTGCGCTGGACCCCAGAGCGTTTTCCCCGCTGGTCGCTGATCGCCGAATACGACGCCAATCACTACCCATCGGATTTCCGCTCCAAAGACACCTTCGCCGCGCAAAGGAAAAAGGGGCCTGCCGCCGGCATTGAATACCGCTGGGGCTGGCTGGGCCTGCAATTGGCCAAGCAAAAAACTCACGCCAGTCTGAACGCCTCGATAGAAATTCCTTTGAACGAACGCGAGTTCGTGCCCAAGATCAGCGAACCCGCTTATTTCAGCGGCGGCCCCGACGTGCCGCTCCGTCCCACCTTCCACCAATGGCATGCCGACAGCGCCTATGGCCATGGCCTGGTCAGCGCCTTGAGCAAGCAGGATTTCAAAAACATCCGCATCAGCATGCGCGGCGACGAATTCGTACTGGAGCTGAACAATAGCCGGATTTCTAATGTAGGCCGCGCGGTGGGCCGCGCGGTACGCACCGCGCTGTACTTTGCCCCAATTGAAACGCGCAGCATCCGCGTGGTCTACACCAAGCTGGAGCAGCCAATCGCGACCTATAGTTTTTTCAATCTGGCCACCTTGAACGACTACCTGCTGGGCAAGGTCGACCGCCAACGCTTTCTGGACAGCGTCAACATCAAGCCTGGCAAGGATTCCGAACTGGAAGAGGTTTACGCGCAACAGCTCAGCGCAAACATCAAAGACAGCGTCAACCTGGAGGTTTTGGCGGGCAAGGACGGCGACATCGTCCAACTCAACGCCGAAGACAACGAAGCCAACCGCTTCCGGCTGGTGCCCAAGACCGGGGTCTATTTCAACGACCCCAGCGGCGCCTTCCGCTATGAGATCGCCGCCGCCGCCACTTATACGCGGCGCCTTGGAACCGGCTTGTTTTTGAACAGCGCGCTCAGCGCCAACCTCTACAACACGGTCTCCGGGGTCAAACAACCGTCCAACAGCCTGCTGCCCCATGTCCGTTCCGACGTGGCCGAATACAAGAAAACCAACTCTCCCAAACTGGATCGCCTGCTGCTGAACCAGTATCTGACTCTGGGGCCCAATACCTATGCCCGCGCGTCCGCCGGCATTTACGAGGAAATGTTCCGCGGCGCCGGCGGCCAAGTGCTCTACTACCCCGACACCCGCCACTGGGCGATAGACCTCGCCGTGGACGCCCTGCAACAGCGCGACTACAAGGGCTGGCTGGGCAAACGCGACTACCAGACCGTCACCGCGCTGGCCTCGCTCCACTACAAATTGCCGCTGAACGTTACCGCCACGGTGCGAGCCGGCCGTTTTCTCGCCAAGGACAGCGGCGCGCGTTTGGAGTTGAAGCGCCGCTTTCGCTCCGGCATCGAGATCGGCGCCTGGTACACCAGCACCAACGGCAACGACATCACCTCGCCCGGCACCCCCAGCTCGCCCTATAAGGACAAGGGGCTGTTCATTTCCATACCGCTGAACAGCATGCTGACGCTGGACACCCAGGCGGTGGGCAACTTCGCCCTATCCCCATGGACGCGAGATGTCGGCCAAATGGTTATGTCGCCCGGAGACCTCTACGACCAGCTCAACGACCCGCGCAGCGATGTGAACGCCTACGACGGTTTGGGCAACTTCGCCGAACGACCGGATGAGCAGGGCTTGCCGCAAGTCAATCCGCCGCCCCCGAACTTCCATCCCTGGCCATCAGTGCGACTGCGGTTGGACGACTCGTCCAGGCAATTCGCAACCATGGAGGACAAACCGGGCGCCGTGGCGATTGCCGCCGGCATGACTCTGGCGGCGATAGCTTTGGACAAGCCGGTGAATCAGGCCGTGGGCCGACATCAGGACAACCGTCTGCTCAAGGGCTGGAAGCAGATTGGCAATACCCTGCCCATCGCCGCGCTGGGCCTGGCGGGCGGAGCCTTCGCCCTGGGCGACGACAGGCTCAGCAACACCGGTTTGATCGCGTTGGAATCCTCGGCGCTCTCCGCCGCCGGCAGCATCGCCTTGAAGGGATTAGGCAACCGGGCGCGGCCAAACGCCAGCGACAATCCCTGGCAGCAGCAGCCGGCGGGCAGTTCCCGCTTCCAAAGCAGCTTCACCTCCAATCACGCCGCGGTGCTGTTCGGCGCGCTGACGCCTTTCGCCAAGGAGTACGACCAACCCTGGCTGTACGGCTTGGCCGCCATCGGCGCGCTCGGCCGCGTCGCCGGCAAAGATCACTGGTTGTCAGACGTCGCCGCCGGCAGCCTGCTGGGTTATGCCTCAGGCTCCTGGCTCTGGCATGCCCAGCGGGACGAGTCCCGTTATCGCACCTCGCTGATGCTGGGCCCCAAGCAGGCCGGCATCCAAGTTTCGAAATCACTGGATTGAAACGACCGCCCATGAACCATCTTCTCGCGACCATGACCGACTATTCACGCCTTCGCCGCCAGGTGGTCCCGCTGCTCATCGCTCTGTGCGCCGCCAGTCCCGCCATCGCCGCCACGCCAAACTCGGCTGGCGACTTCTCCAACACCATGATGCCGAGCTATGAGCCGGAAGCCATGATGTACGGACAACCCAGCATCAGCAACCAGGCCCCGCTTGCTCAACAAGCATGGCCGCAGCAGGTGCCGCAACAGCAGCGCAGACTGCCGCCTGGAGCGAAACCAAGCAAGCGCGATCCCTTGCAGAACGAGTCGCAAGAAGGGAGGTTGCCGCCCTTCATCGAATACGTGAAAGTGGCCACCGGCAACATCCTGCCCGTCTTCGGCGCGGACTTGTTCGACAACCCGCCATCGACCTTTGCCCCAAGCGGCACCGCCCAGGTCAACCCGGACTATGTGATCGGCGCCGGCGACCAGATCCAGGTCAAGGGCTGGGGCATGGTCGACATCGACCTGACCCTGACCGTGGAGCGCAACGGCACGGTCTACCTGCCCAGAGTCGGCGCCATCGCGGTTGCCGGCGTGAAGTTCAGGGATTTGCAAGACACGCTGAAAAAGAGCGTCTCGCGCGTGTTCCACAACTTCGACCTGAGCGCCAGCCTGCTGCAGACCCGCGCAGTGCAGGTCTACGTCGTCGGCCATGCGCGCGCGCCCGGCAGCTATACCCTGGGCGGGATGAGCACCTTGCTGAACGCGTTGTTCGCCGCGGGCGGCCCCAGCGACAACGGATCGATGCGCCATATCCAATTGATGCGCGACGGCAAGGCCGTCGGCCAGCTGGATCTTTACAAAATTCTGGTGGACGGGGACAAGTCCAGTGATCTGACCCTGCGCGACGGCGACGTGATTCAAATCCGGCCCACCGGCAAGCGGGTTGCCTTGCAAGGCGACGTCAAGCATCCGGCCATCTATGAATTTGTCGACGGCGACAGCGTCGCCGACCTGCTGCATTGGGCCGGCGGCCTGGAATCGGCGGCGGAAGGCAAAGCTTGGCAATTGGAAAAAAGCGTAGACAATCGCTTCGAAGCGCAGTGGCAGACATCCAATGGACAAACCAGCCCTGACAACGCCGCATTGAAGCGGCTCAAGCTGGGCGCCAGCGATATTTTCCGCGTGTTCGCGCCCAACGCCTTGCCGGTGAACATTCAACAAGACACCGAATACGTCCGCGTCAGCGGAGAAGTGAAGCAAACCGGCACCTTTTTGCTGCAAAAAGGCGAAACCCTGCGCGACCTGATCATGCGCCTGGGCGGCGCCACTGAAAACGGCTATGTCTTCGCCACCAATCTGCAACGCGAGAACATCAAGAAAGAACAGCAGGCCAAGCTGGATGAGGTGGCCAACCGCTTTGAAAAGGAACTGGAACAAGCCTCCGCCGCTCGCCTGTCCAAACAAACCGATAAAGACAATGTCGCGGCCATTACCGCGGAAGTCGAGCGCCAACGCAAGCTGGCGGAAAAAATGCGCGCCATCAAAGCGGAAGGACGCGTCGTGCTGGAACTGAGCGGCAGCAGCGCCCAAGTCAAGGACCTGCCGGACCTGCCGCTGCAAAACGGCGACGCCGTCACCATCCCGCGCCGGCCCGGCACCGTCAATGTCCTGGGCTCGGTTTACCAGAGCAATGCCTTCATCTACCGGCCGCAACGCTCGGTGAAGGACTACCTGGATCTGGCCGGCGGCATCAGCCAGACCGGCGACAAGTCCGCAACCTATGTGATCCGCGCCGACGGCACCGTGGCCAGCAACAACAACGCGGGCTGGTTCAACAGCCTGGGCGGCAAGCGCATCAATCCGGGCGACACCATCGTCGTGCCCGACGAACTGGCCGTCAGCAGCTGGACCCAGTCGCTGAAAGAATGGACCTCGATTCTCTATCAGTTCGGGCTAGGCGCCGCCGGCTTGAAAGTCTTGAAATAAGACAGGCCCCCCACACTTAATTCGGGATTCAGACATGTCCATACACGACAAGGCAGAACCTCAACCCCTATCTTCCAATAACGTCGACCTCCTCGACGTATTGAAGACTTTGCTGAAACACAAGCGCTGGGTCATCGGCAGCGTTATCGCGTTGGGGAGCGGCGCCTTGGTCTTGAGCCTGCTGCTGCCGCCTCTGTATAGCGCCACCGCCAAGATACTGCCGCCGCAGCAGCAAAACTCGAGCATGAATCTGTTGCTGAGCCAACTGGGCGGGCTGGCCGGCGCAGCCGGCGGCATCGCCGGGCTGAAGAACCCCGGCGATCTTTACACCGGCCTGCTGCAAAGCCGTACAGTGGCGGACGGCTTGATACAGCAGTTCAAGCTGAAACAGCGCTATGCAACAGACACAATGGATGAGACCAGAAGGGCACTGCAGAGCGCTAGTACCATAACCAGCAGCAACAAGGATGGTTTGATCAGCATCAGCGTGGAAGACAAGGATCCCCAGTTCGCCGCCGCCTTGGCCAATGGCTATATCGCCCAGTTGACCCAGCTGAACCAGTCCCTGGCCGTCACCGACGCGGCCAAACGCCGGCTGTTTTTCGAAACCCAGCTAAAGCAAACCAAGACCCAGCTAACCTCAGCAGAAACCGCACTGCGCCAGACCCAGGAGCGCACCGGCATGATTCAGCCAGACGGCCAGGTGCAGGCGATTATGAACACCGTCACCCTGCTCAAGGCCAACATCGCCGCCAAGGAAGTGCAATTGGAGGCGCTGCGTAGCTACGCCACCGAGCAAAACCCGCTCTATCAGCGGACCAAACAAGAACTGATGGGTTTGAAAACCCAGTTGGCCAAGCTGGAAAACGGCGCCGAAACCTCCGGCAACATCATGGTGCCCACCGGCAAAATGCCGCAATCCGGGCTGGAGTATCTGAGACGGCTGCGCGAGGTCAAGTATCAGGAAACGATTTTTGAACTTTTGGCCAAGCAATACGAGCTGGCCAGAATCGACGAAGCCAAGGACTCGTCACAAATCCAGATATTGGACAGCGCCGTAGTGCCCGAACTAAAGAGCAAACCCGTTCGCTCATTGATCACGGCCGCGGGACTAGTCGGCGGCCTAGTCCTCGGCATCGCGCTGGCCCTGCTGCGCGAACGCTTCCACAGCGCGCAACAATCCGGCCGCTTGCATGAGTTGAACTGGGCCTTGAAGGAGCGCTAACGCGTCACCCTGCGCCTATAGCCCATCCGGAACGCGAAGCCCAGCGCCAGCATGACCGCCATGCTGGCCGCCAGGCTCAGCGGGCTGCCCCAGACCAGCGGCGCGATCAGGCCGGCCACCACGCTGGACATCATGGTCTGGAAAAAGCCCTGCAAGGACGAGGCGGTGCCGCGCAAGGATGGAAACTGGTCCATCAGGTTCAGAGTAATGGACGGCGCGGCAATCGACATGCCGGTGGTGTACAAGGCCAGCGGCAACACCGCCCACGGCATCGCGGCTTCCGGCGCCAGCAAGTTGTACAGCAGGTTCCAGCCGGCCGCGATAAACATCACCACGTAGCCGCGCGACACGATGTCTTTTTGCGACACCCGCCCCGCCATCTTGCCCGACAGATAGGCGCCGAACATGATGCCGGACACCGCCGGGCCGAACATCCACAGAAACTGCCCCGGCCCCAGGTGCAGATGCTGCATCAGAAAGACCGGCGCCGACGGGATGTACAAGAAGAAGCCGGCGAAGTTGAAGGACACCGCCGCGGTCAGCAGTTGGAACTCGCGCTTGCGTCCCACCTGCCAGTAATTAGCTAGCAGATACTTGATCTTCAAGGGCTGGCGCGCGGATTCGTTATGGGTTTCCGGCAGGGCGAACCAGCTCATCAGGAACAGCGCCAGACCGATCAGCGCCATGAACACGAAGATGGAATGCCAGCCGAAGGCGCCGAACAGCCAGCCGCCCACCACCGGCGCGATCGCCGGCGACAGCGAAAACAGCATGGTCACCTGCGACATCAGCCGCTGGGCGTCGGCGCCGTCCAGCTTGTCGCGGATGATGGCGCGCCCCACCACCAGGCCGGCGCCGCCGCAGAAGCCTTGCAGCGCCCGGAACAGCAGCAGCTGCCCCAGACTGTCGGCCAAGGCGCAGCCTATCGACGCCAGGCTGAACAGCAAGGTGGTGACCAGCACCACCGGACGGCGGCCCACCGCGTCCGAGATCGAGCCATGCCACAACATCATCACCGCGTAAGACAGCAGATATACCGTCAACGCCTGCTGCATCTGCAACGGAGAGACCGCCAGGCTTTGCCCGATCGCGCTCATCGCCGGCAGGAAGGTGTCGATCGAAAACGGCCCCAGCGTGGACAGGGCCGCGAGGAGGATTGCCAGCCCAAAATGGCTGCGGGTGGAGGGATGCATGGCGGATAAATAACAATGAGAGTCAATGCATGGTAATGGTTAGACCGGAACTTGCCAAACTGGTCTGCTTCAAATTAAACCTCATTGACACAAATCGCATCGCGAGCGCTGGCGCCCATTGCGATTTCGTGCCACGATCAAGCCACTCCGCGCACGCATAACAAGGAGAGACCAGCATGATTCGCCTGTACCACAACCCGCGCTGTTCCAAATCCAGGGAGGCGCTGAGCCTGCTGGAAAACGCCGGCGCGGAAATCGAAGTCGTAGAGTACTTGAAGCACCCGCCCAGCTACGAAGAACTGGAGCGCCTGCTGACGCTGCTGAACATGGAGCCGCGCGACCTGATTCGCCAGAAGGAGGAGGAATACACCGAACTCTATCTGGACGACATCACGCTGGAGCCCCGGCATCTGATTACCGCCATGATAGACAATCCCAAGCTGATCGAACGCCCAATCGCCGTCAGCGGCGAGCGCGCCGTGGTGGGACGTCCGCCGGAACGGGTGCTGCAGCTGCTGGACTAGCCTTTCCCAGCGCCTCCCGCCACCGCCCAAGGCCCGCGCCTTGGGCGTTTTTGCGCCCGCCTGGCCGTGCCCGGCCCATCCCCTCAAAATTATCACTTGCGGAATAGTAACCTGCGTTATTAAAATAACGACTATGAATCCAACCAAGTCATTTCAAACGCTAGAGCAGGCCGTCAACCGGATCGAAGCGCGTTTTCCCGGCGTGCCGCGCCAGGAAGTCATTCTGGCGCGCTTGCTGTACCACATCCTGCCGCGGCTGTCCGCCCACCTGTGCGACAAGCTGAAGCATCACGGCCTCAACGAGACGGTGTGGATGGCGCTGCTGGCGCTGTACGCCTGTCCGCAACAAGCGCTCTACCCGTCTGAAATCAGCGACACGCTGGATTCATCGCGCACCAACGCCACGCGCATCGCCGACGAACTGGTCAAAAACGGCTGGGCGGCCCGTTCGCCCAGCGCCGAAGACCGCCGCAAGATCCTGCTGGAGTTGACGCCGGGGGGCGTTCAACTCGTGGAATCGCTGCTGCCCATCTCCCGCGAATGCCACCGCGAGCTGTGGGCGGATTTCGACGCCGCGGAAAAACAGGAGTTCGAACGCTTATTGCGCAAACTGCTCTGCAGCCTGGGCGGTTGAAGCTGGGAGACCGGCTTTTTTTCGCCCTTATAATAACCTGCGTGACTATCACATCATCAATCACTTCATCAATTGCTAATACAGCAAGTGAACACGGGGAGTCCCACAAGGTGAAAAAGACTCAATGGCAGCACGGCGTCAGCGCCCTGCTGCTCAGCGCCCTGTTGGGCGGCTGCGCCAGCTTCGGCCCTGACAGCGCGCCG
Organism: Chromobacterium sp. LK11; assembly: GCF_001043705.1. Taxonomy (NCBI): domain Bacteria; kingdom Pseudomonadati; phylum Pseudomonadota; class Betaproteobacteria; order Neisseriales; family Chromobacteriaceae; genus Chromobacterium; species Chromobacterium sp. LK11. The sequence goes on along the minus strand of NZ_LDUR01000009.1, from coordinate 325,760 downwards.
GCAGCGCAGCTCAATGCCGAGCAACTGCGGCTGGCCGACGGCCAGAACGGGCAGATCGCCAGCGACTGGTGGACACAGCTGAACGACGCGACGCTGAACCAGTTGGTGGCGCGCGCCTTGCAAGAAGCGCCGTCCTTGAAGCTGGCCGAGGCCCGGCTGCGCCAGGCTCGCGCAGCCGTCGGCATCGTCGAAGGCAATAGCGGCCCCAAACTCGATTTCAGCGCCAATATGACGCAGTTGAATTACGAGTTTCCGGCGCCGATCTCGCGCGACTACGTCAACGCCTACACCGCGATGCTGATGGGCAGCTGGGAATTCGACTTCTGGGGCAAGCACCGCGGCCAGATCGACGAAGCCGTCGGCCAGCAGCAAGCCATCGCTTTTGAAGGCGCGCAGACGCGCTTGACCCTGACCCAGGCCGTCATCGCCCAATACACCCAGTTGCAGCGGCTGCAGGCGCAAAGCGCGCTGCTGGCCAAGCGCATCCAGCTGGCGGAAAGCCGGCAGACGCTGACCCAGGCCCGCATCAACGCCGGCCTGTTGCCGGGCGACAACCAGCGCGGCAACGAAGTCTCGCTGCACCGCCTGCGCCAGCAGCAAAGCGCGCTGGCCCAGGACAGCGACCGCGCCCGCCACGCGCTGGCGGCGCTGACCGGCCAGGGGCCGGACGCGCTGAACGCGCTGCAAGCCGCCAAGAGCGCGCCGACGCCGACGCTGGACGCGGACAGCCTGCACGCGGACCTGCTGGGCAAACGCCCGGACATCGCCGCCCAGCGCGCGCGAGTGGAAGCGATGGCCGGCGCGGTCAAGGCCGCGCGCGCCGAGTTCTATCCCAATATCAAGCTGACCGCCTTCGCCGGCCAGACTTCGCTGGAGCTGAACAAGCTGATGAACGGCAACTCCACTTTCTGGGGCTTCATGCCGGCGATCAGCCTGCCGATCTTCCACTCCGGCGCCATCCAGGCCAATCTGGGCAAGCAGCAAGCCGGCTACGACCTGGCCGTGCACAGCTACAACCAGACCGTGCTGGACGCGATGCGCGACGCCGCCGACGCCGTCAGCGGCTGGCAGCAAAGCGGCAAGCAGCTGGAGCAGGCGCGTCAGGCGCAGGACAGCAGCCTGCGCGCCGCCGATTCCGCCGCCGCCCGCTTCAAGGCCGGCATCATCAACAAGCTGAATCTGCTGGACGCCCAGGACAGCGCGCTGGCGCAACAATCCGCGCGCATCGACGCCGAAGCCGGCCGCAAGCTGGCCTGGGTTTCCCTGAACACCGCATTGGGCGGCGGCTTCAACGCTGCGCCCGCCACCCACTGAGAACGCATCCATGGACAAGAAAACCAAAACCGCGCAAGGCCGCAAACGCAATCTGATCGTCGCCACCACCCTGTTCGCCGCCATCGCCATCGGCTACGGCGCCTACTGGGCGCTGGTGCTCAGCCACCAGGAAAGCACCGACGACGCTTACGTCAGCGGCCATCTGGTGCAAGTCACCCCGGAAGTGGGCGGTACCGTCGCCAAGGTGCTGGTGGACGACACCCAGCACGTCAAGGCCGGCCAACTGCTGGTCAGCCTGGACAAGAACGACGCGCAGCTGAACTTCGACCGCGCCCGCAATGAATTCGCCCAAGTGGTGCGCCAGACTCGTCAGCTGATGAACAACACCCAGCAGCTGGCGGCCCAGGTCACCTTGCGCGAAACCGAGCTGGCCCGCACCGACTCCGACCTGAAACGCCGCAAGCAGCTGGCCGGCACCGACGCGCTGTCGGCGGAAGAACTGAGCCACGCCAACGACGCCGTCGCCGCCGCCAAGGCCGCGCTGGATGCCGCGCGCGAACAGCAGAAAGCCAGCGCCGCGCTGCTGGGCAAGGACGCTCTGGCGCAGCAGCCGGCGGTCAAGGCCGCCGCCAGCCGGCTGAAGGAAGCCTGGCTCGCGCTGCAGCGCACCGAGATCAAGGCGCCGCTGGACGGCGCCGTCGCCCGCCGCAATGTGCAGGTTGGCCAACGCCTGGCCGCCGGCACCCCGCTAATGTCGGTGATCCCGCTGCAAAACCTGTGGGTGGACGCCAACTTCAAGGAAGGCCAGCTGGCCAAGATCCGCATCGGCCAGCCGGTGGAGCTGAAGTCCGACCTCTACGGCGGCAAGATCGTCTATCACGGCAAGGTGGTGGGCCTGTCCGCCGGCACCGGCAGCGCCTTCTCGCTGCTGCCGGCGCAGAACGCCACCGGCAACTGGATCAAGGTGGTGCAACGCGTGCCGGTGCGCATCCAGCTGGATCCGAAAGACCTGCAATCGCATCCGCTGCGCGTCGGCCTGTCGATGGACGCGGTGGTGGACACCTCCGGCACCGACGGCAAGGCGGTGGCCGAGGCCCAGCCCTTCGTCGCCCATCAGGACGTCTCCGGCCAGCTGCCGGACCTGAAACAGGCCGACGAACTGGTGCGGACGCTGCTGGCGGCCAACGCGGGTGAAGGCAAGGCCGAATAAGGGGGCCGGACCATGAATCATCCACCACTGACCGGCTCCAAGCTGGTCTGGATCACGCTGGCGCTGTCGATGTCGGTGTTCATGCAAGTGCTGGACACCACCATCGCCAACGTGGCGCTGCCCACCATCTCGGGCAACCTGGGCGCGGCGACCAGCCAGGGCACCTGGGTGATCACCTCCTTCGGGGTGGCCAACGCCATCGCGGTGCCGCTGACCGGCTGGCTGGCCAAGCGCCTGGGCGAGGTGAAGCTTTTTACCGCCTCCACCCTGCTGTTCGTGCTCACCTCCTGGCTGTGCGGCATGTCCAGCAGCCTGGAAATGCTGATTTTCTTCCGCGTGCTGCAAGGCGCGGTGGCCGGCCCGATGATTCCGCTGTCGCAGAGCCTGCTGTTGTCCTGCTACCCGCCGGAGAAGAAAGGCATGGCGCTGGCGCTATGGGCGATGACGGTGATCGTCGCGCCGGTGTTCGGCCCGATTCTGGGCGGCGTGATCAGCGACAACTGGCACTGGGGCTGGATCTTCTTCATCAACGTGCCGGTGGGTCTGGCGGCGGCCTTCATTTCCTGGCGCATCCTCAAGCCGCGCGAAACCGAAACCGTCGATCTGCCTATCGACCGCATCGGCCTCGCCTTGCTGGTGATAGGCGTAGGCTCGCTGCAAATGGTGCTGGACCGCGGCAAGGAGCTGGACTGGTTCAACTCCACCGAGGTGATCACCCTGGCGGTGATCGCGGTGCTGGCGCTGGTCTATCTGGTGATCTGGGAACTGGGCGAGAAACACCCCATCGTCGACCTGAGCCTGTTCAAGCAGCGCAACTTCACCGTCGGCACCGTCGCCATCAGCCTGGGCTTCATGCTCTACTTCGGCACCGTGGTGCTGCTGCCCTTGATGCTGCAGACCCAGATGGGCTACACCGCCACCTGGGCCGGCCTGGCCGCCGCGCCTATCGGGCTGATCCCGGTGGTGCTGTCGCCCATCATCGGCAAGTACGCGCAGCGGCTGGATATGCGCTGGGTGGTGACGGTGAGCTTCAGCGTGTACGCGATCTGCTTCTTCTGGCGCAGCACCTTCAACCCGCAGATGGACTTCGCCTACGTGGTGTGGCCGCAGGTGGTGCAGGGCATAGGCGTGGCCTGCTTCTTCATGCCGCTGACCACCATCACCCTGTCCGGTCTGCACCCGAGCCAGATCGCCAGCGCGTCCAGCCTGTCCAACTTCCTGCGGATTCTGGCCGGCAGCATCGGCACCTCGATCACCACCACGATGTGGGACCGCCGCGAGGCGATGCACCACGCGCGCCTGACCGAGCACGTCAGCCTCTACGATCAGGCCTCCAACGCCTGGTTCCGGCTGCTGGACATGGCCGGCCTGTCCTCCGGGCAGCAGGCGGCGCTGACCTCGCTGCAGATCACCAAGCAGGGCTACATCATGGCGGCCAACGAGATCTTCTGGCTGTCCGGCGTCTTGTTCGTGCTGCTGATCGGCCTGGTGTGGTTCGCCAAGCCGCCGTTCACCGCCTCCGGCGGCGACAGCGGCGCGCATTGAAAATAGCCTGAGCGGACCGGGCGGCGACGACATCGCCGCCCGGTTTTTCTATTCCCCCCGGAACACCGCCGCGCGCTTGTCCAGGAAAGCCCGCATCCCCTCCTTCTGATCCCGCGACGCGAACAAGAGCTGATACGCCTTGCGCTCCAGCATCAGCGCCGTCGCCAGCGGCGCGTCGGCGCCGGCCAGCACCACCTCCTTGATCTGCGCCACCGCCAGCGGCGGCAACGCGGCGATCCACGCCGCCAACTCCAATGCCCGCGCCTCCAACGCCTCGTCCGCCACCACCTCGCAGACCAGACCCATCGCCAGCGCCTCCGCCGCGCCGACGGGCTCGCCGCTCAGCAGCAGCTTCATCGCGCGGAACTTGCCCACCGCCCGCAGCAGGCGCTGGGTGCCGCCGGCGCCCGGCATCACCCCCACCTTGACTTCCGGCTGGCCAAACTGCGCCGACTCGGCGGCGACGATGATGTCGGCGTGCATCGCCAGTTCGCAACCGCCGCCCAAGGCGTAGCCGGCCACCGCGGCGATCACCGGCTTGGGACAGTCGGCAATCGCCTGCCACAGCTTGTGCACTTGGCGCTGCATCAGCTCAATGCTGCCGCAATCGGCCAGCTCGGCCAGATCCGCGCCGGCGGCGAAGGCGCGGCGGTCGCCGCACAGCAGAACCGCCCTCACCTCGGCCTCGGCGCTCAGCGCCTGGAAACGCCGCGCCAGCTCCCGCCGCAACGCCATGTTCAAGGCGTTGCGCGCCTGCGGCCGGTTCAAGCGCAGCCGCGCCACGCCGGCGGACGGGTAATCCAGCAAGACCAGTTCGTCCATCACGCCTCCTCCACCCGCTCCAGCACCAAGGCCACGCCCTGGCCGACGCCGACGCACATCGCGCACAGCGCCAGCCGGTCGCCGCTGGCCTCCAGCTGGCGCAGCGCGGTCAAGGCCAGCCGGGCCCCGGACGCGCCCAGCGGATGGCCCAGCGCGATCGCGCCGCCGTTGGGATTGACCCGGGCGTCGTCGTCGTCCAATCCCAGCTGACGCAACACCGCCAGCGATTGCGATGCGAAAGCCTCGTTCAGCTCGATCACGTCCAGATCCGCCACGCTCAGGCCCAGCCGCCGCAACAGCTTTTCCGCCGCCGGCGCCGGCCCCATGCCCATGATGCGCGGCTCCAGTCCCACCGAGCACATGCCCAGAATCCGCGCCCGCGGCCGCAGGCCGTGGCGCTTGAGCCCGGCGCCGCTGGCCAGCAGCAGCGCCGCCGCGCCGTCGTTGACGCCGGAGGCGTTGCCGGCGGTGACCGATCCGTCCGCCACCACGCCCTTGAGCCGCGCCAGCTCCGCCAGCGTGGTGGCCGGCCGCGGATGTTCGTCCTGGCTCACCCGCAGCGGCTCGCCCTTGCGTTGCGGCAGCTCCAGCGCCAGGATTTCCGCGTCGAAGAAACCGCGCTCGCGCGCCGCGGCGTAGCGCTGCTGGCTGCGCAGCGCGAAGGCGTCCTGATCGGCGCGGGAAATATCGAACTGACGCGCGACGTTTTCCGCGGTTTCCGGCATCGAATCAATGCCGAACTGGCTTTGGAAAGCCGGGTTGACGAAGCGCCAGCCTATGGTGCTGTCCTCGATGCGCGCGCTGCGCGCGAACGGGCTGTCGGCCTTGCCCATGACGAAAGGCGCGCGCGACATGCTCTCCACCCCGCCGGCCAGCGCCAGTTCGGCTTCGCCGGCGGCGATCGCCCGCGCGGCGAGGCCCACCGCGTCCAGGCCGGACGCGCACAGGCGGTTGACGGTGAGCGCCGGCGTGGACTGCGGCAGGCCGGCCAGCAGCGCCGCCATCCGAGCCACGTTGCGATTGTCCTCGCCGGCCTGATTGGCGCAGCCCAGGATCACCTCGTCCAGGCAGGACCAGTCCAGCTGCGGATGGCGCCGCATCAGCGCGGCGAGCGGCAATGCCGCCAGATCGTCGGCGCGCACGCCGGAAAGCGCGCCGCCGTAACGGCCAAACGGGGTGCGGATGCCATCGCAAAGATAGGCATGGGGCATGGGAAACCTCCTGGATCAACGGTGTTGGAACTGCGGCGGCCGCTTGTCGAGAAAGGCCTGCATGCCCTCCTTGCGGTCGGCCAGGGAGAAACTGGCGTGAAAGGCGCGCCGTTCGAACAGCAGGCCTTCGGCCAGGCTGGATTCGAAGGCGCGGTTCAAGGACTCCTTGATCAGCATCAGCGCCGGCAGCGAGTAGCCGGCCATCCGCGCGGCCAGCGCCTGCGCCGTCGCCAGCACCTCGGCGTCCGCCACTACCCGCGACACCAGGCCGGCGCGTTCGGCTTCGACGGCGCTGTAGAGCTGGCCGCTCAAGCACCATTCCATTGCCTTGGCCTTGCCGATGGCGCGCGGCAGCCGCTGGGTTCCGCCCATGCCGGGTAGCGTGCCCAGCTTGACTTCCGGCTGGCCGAAGCGGGCGGACTCGCCGGCGATGATCACGTCGCACATCATCGCCAGCTCGCAGCCGCCGCCTATCGCCAGGCCGCGCACCGCGGCGATCAGCGGCTTGCGCACGCTGCGCGCGCGCTCCCAGTGCCGGCTCACGTAGTCGTCGAGGAAGACTTGCTGATAATCCCATTCGGCCATGCGGCCGATGTCGGCGCCGGCGGCGAAGGCCTGCTCGGTGCCGGACAGCAAAATGACGCTGATGTCGGGATCGCTGTCCGCCGCGTCCAGCGCGGACTCCAGCTCCCGCATCAACTCGGGGCTCAGCGCATTGTGTTGCGCCGGCCGGTGAATTTCCAGGTGGCAGACCCGCTCAGCGCGGCCCTCCCTCAGATGCTCGCTCATGGTCAGTTCCCTCTCCACACCCGTACACGCCGTGAAGAAACAACTGGCTGACTATCCGCGCCATGCCCTGCCGGTCCACCGCGCCGTCCGCGCGGAACCAGGTGAAGGTCCAGTTCATCATGCCGAACAAGGTCATCGTCACCGGTTTGACCTCCGTCGCCGGCAACTCCGGCCGCAAGCGGGCGATCAGTTCGGCGAAGGCCGCCACCACGCCGGCCTGCTTGGCCTTCACCTTCAGCCGGTCCGCCTCGCCCAGGAATTTGACGTCCTGCACCAACACCATGTGGTAATGGCGCGAGGACGCGTACTCCTCCATGAAGCGCTCGATCAGCAGCCGCAGATGCGCGTCCGCCGGCAGGCCTTGCCGCGCCGCCTCGTCGACGATGCCGACCAGGCGGTCCACATAGGTGTCGGCGATGTCGAACAGCAGGTGCGATTTGTCGCGATAGTAGTGGTACAGCAGCGGCTTGGACATGCCGCACAACTCAGCCAGTTGGGCTATCGAAGCACTGGGAAAACTCTGCTCGGCAAACAGGCGGGCAGCGTTCTCCAGTATGTTTTGTTGCTGCGCCTCGTAATTGGGAGATTTAGTTCTGGCCATATCCGCATATCGGTTGAATGAAAAGACCAGACGCGGTACCAGCGAACCTCCCCGATGACTACGAGCCGCCAGGCAAAACCCGGTCAAACCGGGTTTGGCCAGCGGTTCTAGACAAGCAACCGTCAACGCTCATCAAAACTGAGCACCACTTGCTGGGTCCGTGGACGCGCCTGACAGGCGAGCACGAAGCCTTGTTCCACCTCGGCCGGCTCCAGGGCGAAGTTCTTGTCCATGGAAACCCGGCCGGACAGCACTTTGGCCCGGCAGGTGCAGCATACCCCACCTTGGCAAGAGTAAGGTAGGTCGACCCCGGCCGCGGTGGCCGCTTCCAGGATGCGCTCGCCGACGCCCAGTTCCAGCTGCCGCTGCTGGCCGTCGATGATGACGGTGACGCTGGCCGCCGGGCTGTCCTCGACCGCCGCCGGCTTGGCTTCGCCGCGCCGCGGCACGCCGAAACGTTCGTAATGGATGTGCCCGGCCGCCAGGCCGGTCTGCTCCAGACAGGCGCAGGCCTGGTCTATCATGTCGTTGGGTCCGCAGACGAAGGCTTCGTCCACCGCGCCGTCCGGCAGCAGCGCGGTCAAGGCCCGTTGCAGCCGCTCGCCGTCGAGACGACCGTGAAACAACTCCGGCTGCTGCGCTTCGCGGCTAAGGAAGTGATACACCGCCAGCCGCGCCGGATAGCGCGACTTCAGCGCCGCCAGCTCGTCGGCGAACAGAATGCCGCCGCGCCGCCGGTTGCCGTACAACAGGGTGAAACGGCTGTGCGGTTCGCGCCGCAAGGTGGTCTTCAGCATGGACAGCAGCGGGGTGATGCCGCTGCCGGAGGCGATGCCCAGATAATGCTTGCGCTGCTCCGCCGCCAGCGGCGTGAAGAAACGCCCCTCCGGCGGCATCGCCTCCACCTCGTGCCCAAGCTGCCAATGCTGGTGGACATGGCTGGAGAACACGCCGCCGTCCACCCGCTTCACTGCCACCCGCAAAATATCCTCGTCCGCGCCGCAGCACAGCGAATAAGTGCGCCGCTGCTCCACGCCGTCGATATGCTCGCGGAACACCAGATGCTGGCCCTGGGTGAAGCGGAAGTTATCCTTGAACTCCGCCGGCGGCTCCAGCGTCAGCGAAATGGCGTCGTCGGTTTCCTGGCGGCGTTCGACGACGCGCAGGCGATGGAAAGCTAGTCTCATTCCGGTCTCCTTATCCGGTCCTCTCTATGGACTCAGATCGGCTTGAAATACTCGAATGGCTCCAGGCACGCCTCGCAGCGGTAGAGCGCCTTGCAGGCGGTGGAGCCGAACTGGCTCAGCCGCCGGCTGCGGCCGGAGCCGCATTGCGGGCAGGCTGGAGCCGTCGATTGGAAACGCAAGGGCTGCCAGCCGTCCTCGGCCGCGCTCGCGCACGCCGGCGGCGCGATGCCGTAGCGGCGCAGCTTGTCGCGGCCGTCGGCGCTGATCCAGTCGCTGCTCCAGGCCGGGCTCAGCTGGGTGCGCAACACCACCCGCGCTTCGCCGGCCCGGCCCAGCGCCTGCCGCACCGAGGCGGCGATGGCCTCGGTGGCCGGACAGCCGGAATAGGTCGGGGTCAGCGTGATCTCTAGGTCCTCCCCCACCCGCGCCACCTTGCGCACAATGCCCAGATCGCACAGCGACACCGCCGGCACCTCGGGGTCCGGCACCTCGGCCAGCACCCGCCAGGCTTGCGCCACGCTCAGACCCGCGGCGCCCATCACCAGCGTCCCCCGGGGTAGGCGCGCTGCAGGAACTGCATCTCCGCCAACACATGGCCCAAGGCTTCGCTGTGCTCGCCGCGCTTGCCGCCGGACCGGTACGCCGTGGCCGCCGGCGGCCGCAGCGTGGCTTCCGCCAGCACCGGCAGCATCAGCGCTTCCCACTCCGTCCGTAGAGCAGCAGCCTGCGGCGCGACGCCGTCCAGACGCCGCTCCAGCGCGTCGTCGTCGAACATCTCGGCCAGATACGGCCACCAATGAACCAGCGCCTGCTGCATGCGCCGCCGCGATTCGTCGGTGCCGTCGCCCAGCCGCACCACCCATTCCGCCGCGTAGCGCAGGTGGTAGCGGCTTTCCGCCAGCGCCTTGCCGGCGATCGCCGCCAGGCGCGGCTCGGCGCCGTCGCGCAGCGCCCGCCACAAGGCCACCTGGTAGGCGCTGAACAGGGCGATGCGCAGCACGGTCTGGCCGAAGTCGCCGTTGGGCAACTCCAGCAAGGTCAGATTGCGGAACTCCGGCGCGTCGCGCAGATAGGCCAGCGCGTCCTCGTCCCGGCCCCGTCCTTCCCATTCGCCGGCCAGGCTCAGCAGCAGCCGCGTCTGGCCTATCAGATCCAGCGCGATATTGCTCAACGCGATATCGTCCTCCAGCTCCGGCGCGTGGCCGCAGCATTCGCCCAGGCGCTGGCCCAGCAACAAGGTGTTGTCGCCCAGCCGCAGCGCGTATTCGATCAGGTCCGCCGTTGCCGGCGGCTGCATTTGCACAAGCACAGACATCGCACACTCCTCACATATGGTTCACGGCTTCCGGCAACTGGAAGAAGGTGGGCAAGCGATAAGTCTTGCCGGCCATCGGCTCGAACAGCATTTCCCGTTCATCCGGCGCGCTGCAGCTCAACGCCGCGCTGGGCAGCGCCCACACCGCGCCGGGCGGAAACGCGCCGAAGGCCCGCTCCGCCTGTTCCAGAACCTGGCGCGCCGACGCGGCCAGCAGGCTGGCGACGTGCAAATGGTCTAGGCCCGGCTTGAGCTGCAGGAACACTTCGTACTGTTGCGCTTCCGCAGCCTGCGCCGAGGACGGCGGCTCGCCGTTTTCCTCTAGGCTGGCGCTGGGCGCCACCCACAGGCTGACGCCTTCCTGACGGCGAAAATAGATGTCTCTGGCCAGCAGCAGCGCATGGCGCGCATCGGCGGCGTGCAGGCTGCTGGAATGCTTGTATTGCAAGGCGTTGCGGCCGAGGACGAAGACCTCGAAACGCGGCCAGGCGTTGGGGGACTCGGGCATGGTGGCTCCTGATCAGGCGGCGGCGCGCGCCATCTGTTTGTCGGCGTGGGCGCGGGCGGCGGCGCGCACCCAGGCCCCCTCTTCATGCGCGCGGACGCGCGCGGCCATGCGTTCGCGGTTGCAGGGGCCGTCGCCGGCCAACACTCGCTTGAACTCCTCCCAGTCCGGCTCGCCGAAGTCGTAATGCCCGCGTTCCGCGTTCCAGGCCAGTTCCGGGTCCGGCAGCGCGATGCCCAGCACCTCGGCCTGCGGCACAATGGCGTCGACGAATTTCTGCCGCAGATCGTCGTTGGAGATGCGCTTGATGCCCCATTGCATGCTGCTGGCGCTGTGCACCGAGTCCCGATCCGGTGGGCCGAACATCATCAGCACCGGCCACCACCAGCGGTTCACCGACTCCTGCGCCATGGCCCGCTGCGCCGCGCTGCCGCCCATCATCGTCAGCAGCAGGTCGTAGCCCTGACGCTGGTGGAAGCTCTCCTCCTTGCAGATGCGCACCATGGCGCGGGCGTACGGGCCGTAGGAGCAGCGGCACAGCGGGATCTGGTTCATGATCGCCGCGCCGTCCACCAGCCAGCCTATGGTGCCGATGTCGGCCCAGGACAAGGTTGGGTAGTTGAAGATGCTGGAGTACTTGGCGCGGCCGGACAGCAGGGCCGTCACCATCTCGTCGCGCGGGCGGCCCAGGGTTTCCGCCGCCGCGTACAGATACAGGCCGTGCCCGCCCTCGTCCTGCACCTTGGCCAGCAGGATGGCCTTGCGCTTGAGCGTGGGCGCGCGGCCGATCCAGTTGCCTTCCGGCAACATGCCCACCACTTCGGAATGCGCATGCTGGGAGATCTGCCGCAGCAAGGTCTTGCGGTAGGCGTCCGGCATCCAGTCGCGCGCTTCTATCTTGTCGTCCGCCTGCAGCTTGGCGTCGAAAGCCTGCAGGCGCTGCGACGGTTCGGTCGCCGCCGCGGCGATGTCCGGCTGATCCAGGGCTTGGGTGTACATCGCGTATCCTCCTTGGTGAGCGCCGCCGGACCCGGCGTCTGGGGCGCGGAAACGGTTTATTAATTAATTTACCGTTCGTTCAATTAAAATACAAGCGTTAGTAATTCCCACCAGCCGCCGCCTAGCCGCGCGGCCGCTTGTCCACCACTCGCCGCGCCTTGCCCACCGAACGTTCTATCGTCATCGGCTCCACCACCCGCACCGTGGTGGTCACGCCGACATGGCTCTTGATGCTGTGCTGCAGCTGCCGCTCCGCCAGTTGCCTGGCGTCGTCGCGCGCCGGCCCGCTGAGCTCGCGTTCGACGAAGACCGACAGGCAGTCCAGGTGGCCGTCCTTGTCGACTTCCAGGTAGAAATGCGGCGCCAACCCCGGCTGCCGCAGAATCACTTCCTCGATCTGGGTGGGGAACACATTGACGCCGCGGATGATCAGCATATCGTCGGAGCGGCCGACGATCTTGCCGATGCGCCGCATCGAGCGGCTGCTGGGCGGCAGCAGCCGGGTCAGGTCGCGGGTGCGGTAGCGGATCACCGGCATCGCTTCCTTGGTCAGCGAGGTCAGCACCAGCTCGCCTTCCTCGCCATCCGGCAGCACCTCGCCGCTGAACGGATCGATGATTTCCGGGTAGAAGAAATCTTCCCAGATCACCGGGCCGTCCTTGCTTTCCACGCATTCGCTGGCCACGCCCGGCCCCATCACCTCGGACAGGCCGTAAATATCCACCGCGTCGATGCCGGCGCGGCGTTCGATCTCCTGCCGCATCAGCCCGGTCCACGGCTCGGCGCCGAAGATGCCGACCCGCAGCGAGCAGGCGGCGGACTCCATGCCCCGGCGCTCCATTTCATCAAGGATGTTCAACATATAGGACGGCGTGACCATGATGATGTCCGGGCGGAAGTCCTGGATCAGTTGCACCTGGCGCTCGGTCTGACCGCCGGACATCGGCACCACGGTGCAGCCCAGGCGCTCGGCGCCGTAGTGCGCGCCCAGGCCGCCGGTGAACAGGCCGTAGCCGTAAGCGATGTGTACCATGCTGCCGCGCCGGCCGCCGGCGGCGCGGATGGACCGCGCCACCACCGTGGCCCAACTGTCGATGTCCTTGCGGGTATAGCCCACCACCGTCGGCTGGCCGGTGGTGCCGCTGCTGGCGTGAATGCGCGATACCTGATCCCGCGGCACCGCGAACAGGCCGAACGGATAGTTGTCGCGCAGATCCGCCTTGCTGGTGAACGGAAAGCGGCTGAGGTCCTCCAGGCGTCGCAGCTCAGAAGGGTGAACATCAGCTTGCGCGCACTTGGCACGGAAGGGAGCGACGTTGTCGTAAGCATGTTGCAGCGACCATTGCAGACGCTGCAGTTGCAGGGCGGACAACTCGTCGCGGCTGGCGGTTTCCATAGCGTCCAGTTCGCTGGGCGAAGGGCGGGTGGTGGGCATGATGCTTCTCCTGTGTAGGTTGGGGCTTGGCTCTGCGGCCATTGGCTGCGGGCTGAAAAGAGCGGACGGCGTGTTCTCCTTGGCGGGTGCTTAGGAAGCGGGGCGATGAGAGCGGCCGCGCAGCAGCGCCAGGACTTCGCCGCGCTGATTGCTCACCCTCACATCGTAAAGTCCTTGCTGGCCGCCCTGGTGCAGGCACTCGGCCTCCGCCAGCAGACAATCCCCGCTGCGGGCCGGCAGCAGATATTCCATGCTGATGGCCGCGCCCAGCGCGCGCGGCCCCCAACTATTGCAGGCGACGGCGAAGGCGGTGTCCGCCAGTGCGCACAGCAGACCGCCGTGGCACAGCTGAAAGCCGTTGAGCATATCGTCGCGCACCCGCATGCGCAGCCGGGCGCGGCCCGGCGCCACCTCCAGCAGCTCCATGCCCAGGCTGGCAGACGCCCGGTCCTGGCTCAGCATCGCCAGCGCGCTGTGCTCGGCCAATTGCAAAGCGGATTCGGTCTCAGTCATGGAAGCGTCCTCCGGACAGGGCCAGACGCCGCAGCAACGGCGAAACCCGATAACGGCCGTCGCCGTAATGCGCGTGCAGCGCGTCCAGCGCCCCCGCCACGTAGTCGTTGCCGAGGCGATCGGCCCAGGTCAGCGGACCGCGGGGATAGCCGGCGCCCAGGCACATGGCCTGGTCCACGCTGTCCGCCGCCGCCACCCCCTGCCCCACCGCGTCGGCCGCCTCGTTGGCCAGCATCGCCACGGTGCGCAACACCGCCATGCCGGCGGCGTCGTCCAGCCGCGACACCTGCAGGCCGGCCGCCTGCAGCACGCCCTCCGCCTGCGCCGCCAGCTCCGGCGCGGCCTGGTCCGCCAGCGCCAGCGCCAGCCTCGGCGCGCTGGCGTAATCCAGCGCCAGATCGAACACCGCCCAGCCGGCGTGACCGCTGTCGGCGGCGCGGCGGGTGGCGCTGCGGCCATCGGACAGGGCCAGCCGCAAACCGTCCCAGCCTAGCCAGCCTTGAGCCGGCCCCGACTCGCGCTCCAGCCGCACGCCGCCCGCCTGCAAGCGCGCCAGCAGCGGTTCGGCCACGCCCAGGCCGCCGTGCACCCGCAGCATGGCGGGAGCGGGCCGCGGCGGCGTCGCCTCCGCTTCCGGCAAAGTCTGGTCGTAATCGTAAAAACCGCGGCCGCTCTTGCGGCCCAAGCGGCCTGCCGCCACCAGCTCCTGCTGCAGCGGCGACGGCCGGAAACGCGGATCCTGCTGCATCGCCTGGTACACCGATTGCGTCACCGCGAAATTCACGTCGTGACCGATCAGATCCATCAGTTCCAACGGCCCCATCGCGAAGCCGCCGGCCTCGCGCAGCAAGGCGTCCAGCGTGGCCGGCGCGCAGACGCCTTCTTGCAGCAGCCGCAAGGCCTCGGCGTAGAACGGACGCGCCACCCGGTTGACGATGAAGCCGGGCGTGGACGCGGCCGACGCCGGCGTCTTGCCCCAGGACCGCATCAACGCGCACAAACGGTCCGCCAACGCCGGAGCGGTCGCCAAGCCGCTCACCACTTCCACCAGCTTCATCCGCGTGGCCGGGTTGAAGAAATGCAGGCCTATCACCCGCTCCGGATGACGCAAGCCCGCCGCCAGCGCGGTGATGGACAGGGAAGAAGTGTTGCTGGCCAGGACGGTGGCGGCCGGCAACAGCGCGTCCAACTGTCGCAATAGCGCCTGCTTGGCGTCCAGCCGCTCGACGATGGCCTCGATCGCCAAGCTCGCGTCGGCCAGCTCCTCCAAGCTGCTTACCGGCCGCAGCCGGCGGCGCGCGGCGTCCAGCTGCGGCTGACTCCATTTGCCGCGCTGGACCAGGCCGGCCCAGTCGGCGGCGATCGCATCCGGCGCCGCCGCTGCCGCGCCGGCGTCCTGATCGTATAAATACACTTCATGCCCGGCGGCGGCGGCCACTGCGGCGATGCCGCGCCCCATCGCGCCGGCGCCTATCACCGCCACTCGCTGTTCGCTGCCCAATTGCATGCTCACTGCCCTCCAAAGCGCGGCGGACGCTTGGCCAGGAAAGCCGCCACGCCTTCGCGGTAATCGGCGCTGAAGCCCAGCTCCCGCTGCGTATCGCGCTCCAGTTGCAGCTGCTGTTCCAGACTGTTGCCCTCGGATGCTTGCAGCGCCCGCTTGATCCGCGCGTAGGCCAGCGTCGGCCCGCTGGCCAACTGCTCGGCAAGCTGCCCCACCGCGGCGGGAAAATCCTCGTCGTCGACGCAGCGCCAGATCAAGCCCCATTGCTCGGCCTGCTCGGCAGACAGGGGCTCGGCCAGCAGCGCCAGCCCCATCGCCCGCGCCTGACCCAGCAGGCGCGGCAGCCAGTAGCTGCCGCCGGCGTCCGGCATCAGGCCTATCTTGCTGAAAGCCTGGATGAAGCGCGCCGAGCGCGCGGCGATCACCAGATCGCAGGCCAGGGCGAGGTTCGCGCCGGCACCGGCCGCCACGCCGTTGACCGCGGCGATCACCGGCTTGGGCATGTCGCGCAGCCGCCGCACCAGCGGCGCGTAATAGGCCTCGATGGACAGGCCCAGATCCGCCGGCGGCTGCCCCGGTTCCGGCGCCCTATCGCTCAAATCCTGGCCGGCGCAGAAGGCGCGGCCGGCGCCGGTCAACACCAGCGCCCTGACCTCGGCGTCGTCGCGCAGACGGTCCAGCATCGCCGCCAAAGCCTGATGCATGGCGGGGTTGAAGCTGTTCAGCCGCTGCGGCCGGTTCAGCGTCAAGGTCGCCACGCCGGCTTCCAGCTTCAATTCAACACTCGTTTCCGAAGTCTGCATGCTTGCTCCCTTTCTGGATGCGGCCATGGCGATGCCGGCAAAACCGCTACTGTGGCAAACGCTATCATTGACCGACCGGAAAATCAATTATAAGCTGACCCACATCAATGACAGCGCGCTGAAACTGTTGTTGCCGCACCCGGTCCTGTCGCTGGCATCGCGCAGGCCGGTCTCCCATCCCTCCGCCCGAGGAGAACGTCCATGTCTCACCCTTTGTTCCAGCAACATCAAGCCACCTTGGACCAGGCCCTGCAGGCCTTGAGCGAGCGCCAGTACTGGTCGCCGCACCCGGAAATGCCCAGCCCCAAGAGCTACGGCGAAACCGCCGCCGCCGACGGCCAGGCGGCGTTTGAGGCTTTATTGCAACAAGACTTCCAGCTGGACGGTCTGCCGGCCACGCAGGGCTGGGTGGGCAGCGAGCGCTCCCCCTATCGCGGCGCCTTGCGCATCCGCTATCCGCGCCACGACGCCGACGCCTTGCTGCAAGCCTCCGCCACGGCGCTGCAATCGTGGCGGCAAGCCGGCCCGCAAGCCTGGGTGGGCGTTTGCCTGGAAATCATCCAGCGGCTGAACCGCCGCAGTTTCGAGATCGCCCACGCGGTGATGCACACCACCGGCCAGGCTTTCATGATGGCGTTCCAGGCCGGCGGCCCGCATGCGCAGGACCGCGCGCTGGAAGCGGTGGCCTACGCCTGGCGCGAGATGTCGGCCATTCCCGAGCATTGCCGCTGGAGCAAGCCGCAGGGCAAGCATGAGCCGCTGGTGCTGGAGAAAAGCTGGAAGGTGGTCCCGCGCGGCGTCGGCCTGCTGATAGGCTGCAGCACCTTTCCCACCTGGAACGGTTATCCGGGACTGTTCGCCAGCCTGGCCACCGGCAACAGCGTGATCGTCAAGCCCCACCCCGGCGCGGTGCTGCCGCTGGCCCTGACGGTGCGCATCGCCCGCGAGGTGCTGGCCGAGGCCGGCTTCGACCCCAATACCGTGCTGCTGGCGGCGAATCAGCACGGCGAGCCGCTGGCCAGCCTGCTGGCGCAGCGACCGGAGGTGAAGCTAATCGACTTCACCGGCAGCAGCGCGCACGGCGAATGGCTGGAAAGCCAGTGCCGCCACGCCCAGGTCTACACCGAGAAAGCCGGCGTCAACTGCGTGGTGCTGGACTCCACCGCCGACTTCCCCGGCCTGTGCCGCAATCTCGCGCTGTCGCTGGCGCTGTACAGCGGCCAGATGTGCACCGCGCCGCAGAACATCTTCATCCCGGCCGACGGCATCCACACTCCGGAAGGCCAGTTGTCTTACCAGCAGACGGTGGCCGGCCTGTGCGCGGCGCTGGAGGCCTTGTGCGCCGAACCGGCCAAGGCGGTGGAGCTGCTGGGCGCGATCCAGAACCCCGGCGTGCTGCAAAGGCTGGAAGCGGCGCGCGCGCTGGGCCGGCCGGCGCTGGACAGCCGGAGGCTGAGCCATCCGCACTATCCGGAAGCCGAGGTGCACACCCCGCTGCTGCGCCAGCTGACGCTGGAAGACCGCGCCATTTACGAGCAGGAACACTTCGGGCCGATCGGCTTCCTGATCCAGGCGCCGGACAGCGCCGCCGCGCTGCGCCGGGCGGAAGACGGCATGCGCCGCCACGGCGCGCTGAGCTTCTCGGTGTACAGCACGGACCAGCGAGTGCAGGAGCAAGCCCGGCAGGCGGCGGAGAACGCCTGCGTGTCGCTGGCGCTCAACTTCACCGGCGCGGTGATGGTCAACCAATCCGCCGCCTTCAGCGACTTCCACGGCAGCGGCGGCAACCCGGCGGCCAACGCCAGCCTGTCCGACAGCGCCTTCGTCGCCAATCGCTTCCGCGTGGCGCAAACCCGCAGCTTCGGCTGACCCATGGCCCCGGCCATGGCCGGGGCGTCGCCCGCCAGACTTACGCACGGAGCCGCGTCATGACGCCACAACAACAGCAAGCGATTCTGAACCATCCCGCCTTTCAACAACTGGCCAGCCGCAAAGCGCGATTGGGCTGGAGCCTGACCGCCGTCATGCTGCTGCTCTATTACGGCTTCATCCTGGTGCTGGCCTTCGCGCCGCACTGGCTGGCCCAGCCCGTAGGCGCCGGCGTCACCACCTTGGGCATGCCGGTGGGCGTCGCCATCATCCTGGCCGCGTTCGCGCTGACCGGAATCTACGTGCGCCAGGCCAACAAGCGGCTGGACCCGCTGAACGACGAAGTCCTGCGGGAGTGCCAGCCATGAGATCCCGCCTCGCCATGTCGACGCTGACGCTGGCCGCCCCCGCCTGGGCGCAGGCCGGCGCGCCGCGCCCCCTGAACTGGAACGCCATCCTGATGTTCCTACTGTTCGTCACGCTGACCCTGTTCATCACCGGCTGGGCCGCGCGCCGCACCCGTTCCGCCTCCGATTTCTATACCGCCGGCGGCGGCGTCAGCCCGCTGCAGAACGGCCTGGCCATCGCCGGCGACATGATCTCCGCCGCGTCCTTTCTCGGCATCTCCGCGATGATGTTCAGCAAAGGCTACGACGGCCTGATCTATGCGCTGGGGGTGTTGGCCGGCTGGCCCATCATCATGTTCCTGATCGCCGAACGGCTGCGCAACCTCGGCCGCTTCACCTTCGCCGACGTGGTGTCCTACCGGCTGAGCCAGACTCCGGTGCGCATCACCGCCGCCTGCGGCACGCTGACGGTGGCGCTGCTCTATCTGGTGGCGCAGATGGTGGGCGCAGGCAAGCTGATCGAGCTGCTGTTCGGCGCCAGCTATCTGAGCGCCGTCGTCATCGTCGGCGTGCTGATGGTGTTGTACGTGATGTTCGGCGGCATGCTGGCCACCACCTGGGTGCAGATCGTCAAGGCGGTGCTGCTGCTGTCGGCCACCAGCTTCATGGCCTTCATGGTCTGGCGGCGCTTTGGCTACAGCAGCGAGGCGATGTTCGCCGCCGCCGCCGATCTTCGCGGCCAGGCCATCCTGGCGCCGGGCGGCCTGGTGTCCAATCCGGTGGACGCCGTCTCCCTGGGCTTGGGCATGATGTTCGGCACCGCCGGCCTGCCCCACGTGCTGATGCGCTTCTTCACCGTGGCCGACGCCCGCGCCGCGCGCCAGTCGGTGTTCTACGCCACCGGTTTCATCGGCTATTTCTACCTGCTGCTGATCCTGGTGGGCTTTGGCGCCATCCTCATCGTCGGCGGCGACGCCGGCTTTCGCGACGGAGGCGGCGGCATTGTCGGCGGCGCCAATATGGTGGCGGTGCACCTGGCCCAGGCAGTGGGCGGCAACCTGTTCCTCGGCCTGGTGTCGGCGGTGGCTTTCGCCACCATTCTCGCCGTGGTGGCCGGCCTGGCCCTGTCGGCCGCGTCGGCGGTGTCCCACGACCTGTACGCGGTGGCGCTGCGCAAAGGCAAGGTGAGCAGCGCCGAGGAAATGCGGGTGTCGCGGCTGGCGACGCTGGTGATAGGCCTGCTGGCCATCCTGCTGGGGCTGTTGTTCGAAAAGCAGAACATCGCCTTCCTGTCCGGCCTGGTGCTGGCGATTGCCGCCTCGGTGAATTTCCCGGTGCTGTTCCTAGCGATGTTCTGGTCCCGGCTCACCACCCGCGGCGCTGTGGCCGGCAGCGTGGCCGGCCTGGCGTCCGCCATCGCGCTCTTAATGCTGGGCCCCATGGTGTGGGTGGATATCCTCGGCAATCCGCGGCCGATCTTCCCCTACGCCAACCCGGCGCTGTTTTCCATGAGCGCGGCCTTCGCTTGCGCCTGGCTGTTGTCGGTCTGCGACCGCTCGTCCCAGGGACAATTGGAGCGCAGCCGTTTCCCGGCGCAGTACATCCGCGCGCTGACCGGGCTGGGGGCCGGCGCCGGCAGACACTAGCCCGTTTTCAGGCCAGCAGCGCCGCCATCGTCATGTTCTGGAACGCGGCCATGCCGCGGGTCAGCGTCTTGTCGCGGTGCTGCACTTGATACAGCGTGCGCGTCAGCGCCGGCAAGCCGGCGCTCACTTCCACCACCGCGCCGGTCTGCAACAGATCGGCCACCACCCGCCGCGACAGGCAGCTGACGCCCAGACCGGCCGCCACCGCGTGCTTGATCGCCTCGGAATGGCCCAGTTCCATGCTGACGTTGAGCATGGCCAGGTGAGGCAGGAGCAGGCGGTCCACCTCCTCGCGCGTGCCGGAGCCGGCTTCGCGCAGAATCCATTCCGCCTGCGCCAGGTCCTGGCGCGCCGCCTCGCCTCGCGCCAAAGGGTGATCGGCGGCGGCGAACACCACCAGCTCGTCCTGCCGCCAGGGCTGGGCAACCAAGTCAGGATGGTGGCAAGGCCCTTCGATGAAGCCGAAGTCCACCCGCAGCGCCGCCACCGCGTCGACGATGTCGCGGGTATTGGCCACGTCCAGTTCCAGCCGCGCCAGCGGCCAGGCGGCGCGGAAAGCCGCCAGCTGCTGCGGCAACAGATAGTTGGCCACCGTGCTGCTGGCGCCAATCTTCAAGGACATCGCCCCGGCGTTGAACAGGCTCTGCATGTCCTGGGCCGCGTCCAGCATCGCCCGCGCCTTGGGCCACAGCAGGCGGCCGTGCTCGTTCAGGCTTAGCCGTTTGCCGATGCGGTCGAACAGGCGCACGTCGAGCCCGGTTTCCAGCTTGTCCAGCGCCTGGCTGGCCGCGGACTGGGTCAACGCCACCTGTTGGGCCGCCTGGGTGACGGTGCCGTATTCGGCCACCGCGACGAACACTTCCAGCTCGCGCAGGGTCAGCTTCAAGGCCATGTCTGTTCCTTATATTGATTTTGCTACTGACATATATCCATTTTATCCGTTTCTCTACTGAAAACGAGGGGCGTATCGTTAGCACCATTCGCCATAGACCAAACAGGCATTTACTTATGACAAACCTTCGCCAAATCATGCCGGGCCTGGCGTTGGCCATCGCCCTCGCCGTCGCTTCGCTGTACGCAGCGGACTTGCCGGCGATGAAGCATCTGGGCTTCTCCGCGCTCACCATCGCCATCCTGGGCGGCATGCTGATAGGCAACACCGTTTACCGCTACTTCGCCGTCGCCAGCCACCACGGCATCCAGTTCTCCAAACAGAAGCTGCTGCGCCTGGGCATTATCTTGTTCGGCTTCAAACTCACCTTTCAGGACATCGCCGCCGTCGGCTTCGCCGGGGTGCTGATCGATACCCTGGTGCTGTGCACCACCTTTCTGCTGGCCTTCCGCATCGGCCGCAAATACTTGGGCATGGACGAACAAAGCGTGATCCTGATCGGCGCCGGCAGCTCCATCTGCGGCGCGGCCGCGATTCTGGCCACCGAGCCGGTGCTCAAAGCGCATGCGGAGAAAGTGGCGGTAGCCGTCGCCACCGTGGTGGTGTTCGGCACCGTGGCCATGTTTCTGTGGCCGATGCTGTATCAATGGACCAGCCATCTGGGCATTTCCGAGTTCAGCTACGGCGTGTTCGCCGGCTCCACCATCCATGAAGTGGCGCAAGCGGTTGCCGCTGGCAAATCGGTCAGCGAAGCGGCGATGACCACCGCGGTGATCACCAAGATGATACGGGTGATGATGCTGGCGCCGTTCCTGATCGCGCTGTCCAGCTGGCTGGCCGCCAAGCCGCACGGCAGCCGTCAAGAGAAGGGCCGCATCGCCATCCCCTGGTTCGCCGTCGCCTTCCTGGCCGTGGCCGCCTTCAACTCCTTCAACCTGCTGCCGGCCGCTTGGGTCAGCGCCATCGTCTCGCTGGACAACCTGCTGCTGGCCGCCGCGATGGGCGCGCTGGGCATCACCACCCACTTCTCCGCCATTCGCCAGGCCGGCGCCAAACCGATGTTGCTGGCCTCCATCCTGTTTGGCTGGCTGATCGTCGGCGGCGGCCTGATCAACTTCGGCGTCAGTCATTTGCTGCATTAAACGCCGCTTAGCCCAAAACAAAACCGCCTGGTTTGCGCCCAGGCGGTTTTTCACTGAATTGCCGTCATGGCTTAGAACAGCCCGCGGAAGGGATTCCAGCCCTTATAGCCTTTGACCTTCTTTTGGTAATACAGATAGTTCACCGACATGCCGGCCAAGGCGCTAAAACCAAAGCCAAGTCCCCGGGTGATCGATTCCGGCACCTCCAGCAAGACCAGGACCAAGTTGATCAGCAGCGCCACGCCCAATAAGGACAACATGTTTTTCCACAAGCCAAGCACCAGGTAATAGATTGGCCAGAAGAAAAAGGCGATGAAATTCATCTGCACCTTAAGGCGGTCGCCAAACGACAAAGCCTTGAAGGCTTCCTTGTAACTGGCGCTGTTCGGCGCGCCGTGCTGATCGAAGAAGGCGAATCGCCTCTGCCATTTATCGCTGTAGGCAGCGTGAGCGGAAGGTTCTGACATGGCTTTTCCACATATGGTCAATAATGACATTATTTTGCAATATGCCACAGGATAGGACAATGAAATCGAGGTCAGAGCCTGCCCCTAGCCAAAACAAAACCGCCCAGCTTACGCGCAAGCGCGTGATAGTGGTTTTACATTACGGACATGCTTCGGCTTCGCTCCTGTTCAGCCTCCTTCTGACACACTCCCTATCACTCCCACGCCTGCTCGCGTGACAACCCCTTCATAACCATCTGCTGGCTTTCCACCAAGGCCGTGGCGAACTGCCTCTTGAAGTTGTCCGCCGGGCGCCAGCCCTTGCTATCCCGGACAAAGCTGAACTCGCCTTCCAGCAACAAACGGCCCTTCTTGCCAATCATTGTCATAAACGGGTCGCGATACTGGACCATCAACTTACAATTCCAGACACCCCCTGCGCCTTGCACGCAGTCATTCAAGGGCAGTACTTCACCGAGCGCAAACTCCGGCTTCCCCAACGCCCCCAAAGCACGGGTCAAAGTCTCGGCACCCGGCCCACCCAGCTTGCGAAAGTCGAGCACGCCTTGTTGCAGCGCCTGCCTCACGCCCTGCCGGCCCAAAGGCTTGCCCAACTCCGGCAACGTACCATCCGCGTCCAACTGAGCATAACGTATGCGCAGCACACGCTCATCGCTTCCCCTTACATGGATAGCGTCGCCTTTTCCCCGTATCTCGTAGGCGATGGGCGCGCGCTGCTGCTCATCGGCCACCAGTACCGCCACGCAGCCACGGGCCCGTTCTGCCTTGATGTAACCCAGCTCCTTGACTTGCTCCAACTTGAGGTTTCGTAGGTTGAAGGTCTCCGGCGCACTCGCACTGAGTTTGGACGATATCTGGTGCAGCTTCTCGGACATCAAAGAGGCCCGTATGCTTTTCTTCACTACTGAGGCTTCACATCGGGGCACCAGCGGCGGAGTCAGGAAATACCAGCCGGCCGCCCCGAGCAGCGCTGCGCCGCCCAGCCCCCAAGCCAATTTTTCGCGCCATGGAGTCGCCTTTTGCCGCTGGAGCAGGGCCAATTCCAGTTCCAGATCCTGGCTGTACTCGTCCAGCGCCTGCCTGCGCACCGCATTGGAAGCAAAGCCTTCATCCGCATCCGCCTTGGCTTCGATCTCAACCATCTGCTCAAAGCTCAGCACTTCCTCCTCTTCCAACCAGTCCAGGCCTCCCCCCAAGGTGGAGAAGGGCTCCGCGCCCTGCTCGCGCAGTTTGTCGCGCGCAGCCTCGTAAATCGCCTTGTCAATCACTCCGCCCTCCAGCAGGCGGTCAAGAATCGGGCTTGCAAACGTGGAATCGCTCATATCGTCCATCAACGGCGCGCATTTCGCATACGCAGCCGGGCTAGTGGAAAGGGCGTTCAGCATAACCCACGCCTAAAACTCAAGCCAATTTGGATTTAAAATCCGCAAAAAAATGCCAAAACATTAAAACCGCAATTCCCACGGAACGAACCCACGCATGCAATGAAAAACGCCCGGCCAAGCCGGGCGTCTGACTATGACCAGCCGTCAGGAATCAGCACGGACACTTCTTCATGCTCTTGCCGCCATAGCGTTCGTCCTGACAGCGGCGGAAAAAAGCCTCCCGGCTCATCACCTCCGCCTTGGGATCGAAACGGCGGCGGCTGGCGACGTAGGCGTCGTAATCCTTGACCCCCACCATCAGCCGGGCGGTCTTCGCCCATTGCTGCCATAGCTTGCTCATCACGCGCCCTCCTCCCGGAACACCGCCGGCACTTCTTTGGCGGTGGACCACCTCACTGCCAGCGACTTGCGCATCACGTTCAACGCAAACACCAGCATGGCGATCACCACCGCCATGAACAACGCCGTCAAGGTGGCGTCCACATAGTCATTGAAGATGATCTGCTGCATTTGCGCCATATTCTTGGCCGGCGCCAGCACCTCGCCCTTGGCGGCGGCGGCGGAGAACTTGTCAGCGTGGGCCAGGAAGCTGATCTTGGGGCTGGCGTGGAACAGCTTCTGCCAGCCGGCGGTCAGCGTCACCACCAGCAGCCACAGCGTGGGCACGGCGGTGACCCAGATGTAGCGGGTTTTCTGCATCTTGATCAGCACCGCGGTGGCCAGGATCAGCGCGATGCCGGCCAGCATCTGGTTGGCGATGCCGAACAGCGGCCACAAGGTGTTGATGCCGCCCAGCGGATCCACCACGCCCTGGTACAGGAAGTAGCCCCAGCCGGTCACCGCGAGACCGGTGGCGATCAGGTTGGCGGCCCAGGACTCGGTGTTGGCCATAGGCTTGACCACCAGACCCAGCAGGTCCTGGATCATGAAGCGCAGCACGCGGGTGCCGGCGTCTATGGTGGTCAGGATGAACAGGGCTTCGAACAGAATGGCGAAGTGATACCAGAAGGCCATCATCGCCGGCCCGCCGATCACATTGGACAGAATGTGCGCCATGCCCACCGCCAACGTCGGCGCGCCGCCGGCGCGCGACAGGATGGTGCTCTCGCCCACGTCCTTGGCCATCTGGGTCAGCATGTCCGGCGTGATGACGAAGCCCCAGCTGGAAATCACCTGGGCGGCCTCCTCCGCGGTCTTGCCTATCACCGCCGCCGGGCTGTTCATCGCGAAGTAGATGCCCGGGTCCAGCACGCAGGCGGCGATCAGCGCCATGATGGCGACGAAGCTTTCCATCAACATGGAGCCGTAGCCTATCATCCGCGCGTGGGTTTCGTTCTCCAGCATCTTGGGCGTGGTGCCGGAAGCTACCAAGGCGTGGAAACCGGACACCGCGCCGCAGGCGATGGTGATGAACAGGAAGGGGAACAGGTTGCCGGCGAACACCGGGCCGCTGCCGTCGATGAACTTGGTCACCGCCGGCATGTGCATATTGGGCGCCACGATCATGATGCCGATGGCCAGGCCGACGATGGTGCCTATTTTCAGGAAGGTGGACAGATAGTCGCGCGGCGCCAGCAACAGCCATACCGGCAGCACCGAGGCGACGAAACCGTAGCCGATCAGGGTCCAGGCCAGCGTAGTGCCGCTCAGGGTGAACAGCGGCGCCAGGGTTTCGTTCTTGGCGATGTCGCCGCCGTAAACGATGGCCAGCATCAGCAGGATGAAGCCGATGACCGAAATCTCGCCGATCTTGCCCGGACGGATGTAGCGGGTGTAAACGCCCATGAACAGCGCGATCGGTATCGTCGCGGCGATGGTGAAGGTGCCCCACGGGCTGCCGGTCAGCGCCTTGACCACCACCAGGGCCAGCACGGCCAGCAGGATGACCATGATCATCAGGATGCCGATGGAGGCGATGACGCCGGGGATGGCGCCCAGTTCGGTGCGGATGATCTCGCCCAGCGATTTGCCGTCGCGGCGCACCGACAGGAACAGAATCAGGAAGTCCTGCACCGCGCCGGCCAGCATCACGCCGACCAGAATCCACAGCGTGCCCGGCAGATAGCCCATCTGTGCGGCCAGCACCGGTCCCACCAGCGGCCCGGCGCCGGCGATGGCGGCGAAGTGGTGGCCGAACAGCACCCATTTATTGGTGGGCACGTAGTCCAGGCCGTCATTGTATTTTTCCGCCGGGGTCAGTCGGCGGGCGTCCAGCTCCAGCACTTTGTGAGCGATGAAGCGGCCGTAAAAACGATAGGCGATGGAGTAGACCGACACCGCCGCCACGATCAGCCAGACCGCGTTGACCGGTTCGCCGCGATTGAGGGCCACGACGGCGAAGGCCGCCGCGCCGGCCAGGGCGACGGCCAGCCACACGGCCCATTCTCTTATCTGTTGCATATGGCAAGTTCCTATTCTCTTTATCCCGTTTTAATTCCCCGGTCCCTGGCGACGACAGCGGCCACGGCCGGCTTTTTTTGCCTGACCGATTCTGGATTGATAGCGCTGGAAAATCAAGCAAGCTTGTTCATTTGCAAAAGCTATCAATGGTTTATGACGAATAGCAGTCACGATAATGCTAAAGTCGCTTCGGATGGCTGCGTGCTAGTATTTTAAAATTCAAGGCAACAAATCCTCTCGAACACATGCCAAGCGATACCCCCCATATTCTCATCGTCGAAGATGACGTGAGACTAGCCGAATTGATAGGCGCTTATCTGAGCAAGCACGGCTATCGCATCTCCCAGCACGGCCGCGGCGACACCGCGCCGGCCATCATCCTGGAAGAAAAGCCGGACCTGGTGATCCTGGACATCATGCTGCCGGGCAAGGAAGGCTTCGACGTCTGCCGCGAAATCCGCCCGCGTTATAACGGCCGGGTGCTGATCATGACCGCGCGCGACGAGGACGTGGACGAAATCCTGGGCCTGGAACTGGGCGCCGACGACTACCTCGCCAAGCCGGTGGAGCCGCGCCGCCTGCTGGCGCGGGTGCGCGCGCTGCTGCGCCGCGGCGGACCCGGCGCGCAGGCCGACGGCGAGGCCGCCGACGAAGACAGCTTCACTTTCGGCCAGTTCTGCATCAGCCAGGCCACGCGCGAAGCCACGCTGAACGGGGAGCTGATCGATCTGACCACCGCCGAATTCGACCTGCTGTGGCTGCTGTCCTCCCACGCCGGCCAGGTGCTGTCGCGCGACGACATCATGAGCGAGTTGCGCGGCATCGGCTTCGACGGGCTGGACCGCTCCATCGACGCGCGCATTTCGCGGCTGCGCCGCAAACTGGGCGACAATCCCGACGCGCCGGCCCGGATCAAGACCGTGCGCGGCAAAGGCTATCTGTTCTCGCGCAGCGACTGGGAATAAGCAATGAGCACCCGTCGTCTGCGCGGCTGGCTCAAGCCGTCGCTGGGCACTCTGTTTGCCCGCTACTTCTTCGCCACCATGCTGGTGGAACTGATCATCATCATCGGCTTCGGCTTCTTGGTCACCAAGCTGTACGAAAACAGCGACCGCGACGGCAAGCTGCAGTTCATGAACGGCACCGTGACGCTGATCCGCCAGCAGTTGGCCCAAGCCCCGCACAAGGACTGGGACGGCAAGCTGGCCGAGATCGCTCGCGCCTTCAGTTACCCGGTCAGACTGATCGCCCACCCCCCCGACGATTTCGAGCCGGAGGGCCACGCCGCGCTGCTGGGCGGCCGCCCCTATCTGGACTTCGACAGCCAGCTGCTTTACGTGCCGCTGCCCCATGATCCGCGCCTGCTGCTGCTGGGTCCCCTGGAGGCGCCGGCCAGCAACAGCAGCTGGATCAGCGAGGACATGGAAATCCTGCTGCTGTGGATTCTGCTGACCGGCTCCACGCTGGGCACCCTGATCTATTTCAGCCTGCGCCCGCTGTGGAAGGACTTGCTGGAAGTGCGTCGCAAGGCGGAGGTGTTCGCCGATGGCGACTTCAGCGCCCGCGCCCAGCCCTCGAAGAGCCGGCTGCTGGCTCCCCTGTCCCTGGCCTTCAACAGCATGGCCGCGCGGCTGGAGCGGCAGATGGAGACCCGCCAGGCCTTGTCGCACGCCATCGCCCACGAGATACGCACCCCGATCGCGCGGCTGCGCTTCGGCCTGACCATGCTGGAGGAAGAAGAGGACGAGCAGGAATGGCGGCGTTACCGCGAAGGCATGGAGCGCGATATGCAGGAACTGGAAGAGCTGTTCAACACCAGCATGGAGTTCGCCAAGCTCAACCGCAACGAGGTGCCGCTGCACTGGGAAACCGTGGACCTGTACGACTGGTTCGACGATCTGATCGATCTGGTCACGCCGCTGAAGCCGTCCGGCGTCGCGCTGGAGCTGGACTGCGCGCTGGGCAACGGCGCTTTCGACCGCAAACTGATGTACGTGGCCAGCCGCAACCTCTTGCTCAACGCCTTCAAATACGCCAACGCCCAAGTTCGGCTGACGGTGCGCCACAACGCCGCCGGCCAGTTGCTGATCCATGTCGACGACGACGGCTGCGGCATCCCCGAGGCCGAGCGCGACAAGGTGTTCGAACCCTTCCTGCGCTTGGACCGCAGCCGCGACCGCGCCACCGGCGGCTACGGCCTGGGGCTGTCCTTCGTCAAGCTGATCACCGAGCACCACGGCGGCCAGGCCAGCGTCGGCGCCAGCGAGCTGGGCGGCGCGCGCTTCACCCTGCGCATCATGCAGCCTCAGCAATGAAACGCGGAGAAAAGTAAAGCCGCAGTGTGTTAAGCAATCTGAATGGGGTCACGCGCCGTCACAAAGCGGGGACAGGAAGCCAACAGACCCTGATCCGGGCCGGCGGGATAATGCCAGCATCTCAACTTGGATCGGGTATTTCCCATGGTTTCTTCACGACCGGCCGCCCTGCTGGTTCACGGTCTCGGCGGCAGCGCATATGATCTTGGCGCTCTCGGACGCACGCTGGAGGAGGCGGACATCGTCACGCACACCCCCTTGCTGCCGGGACATGGCGGCGAGCCGGAAGATCTGCTGTCCGTTCGCTGGCAGGACTGGGTGGAAACCATACGCAAGGAATACCTGGAACTGAAGACGCGCCACAAGGTGGTGCACCTGGCCGGCGTCTGCCTGGGCGGCCTGGTGGCGCTGGAAGTGGCGCGACTGGAAAACCACAAGGACGGCCTCGCGCTGTACGCGCCGCCGCTGTTCCTGGACGGCTGGAGCCTGCCCAAACTGACCTGGGCGCGCCACATCGTCTACCGCATTCCCGGGCTGGCCAAGAAAATGCGCGTGCCGGAGGTCGAACCCTTCGGCATCAAGAACGCCCGCATCCGCAAGGCGATCCAGCAACGCTTCGAGCGCGGCGAGCGCTTCCACTACGCCTACATCCCGCTGGCCTGCATCCGCCAGGTGGACGGGCTGCGTCGCCAGCTGATGCCGCGGCTGGAACAGATCACGTGTCCGACGCTGATCGTCCACGCCGACGAGGACGACATCACCAGCCCGCGCTCGGCCCGCTACTTGCAGCGCTATCTGGGCGGCAGCGTAGACTTCATGCCGCTGTCCAACAGCTACCACATGGTGATGGTGGACAATGAACGCGGCGAAGTGCTCAAGCGCAGCCTGAAGTTTTTCAACCACCGCGCCCAAGCGTCGGCGGCCGCCGCCGAACAAAACGGCTGGGCCCTGTTCGCCGCCGCCTGAACGCCGCGCCGCTGCAATCAAGGCAAGCTTCCCGCTTGCCTTTTTTCTTGCCTGCGCCCAAGGCGCCTGCTCCACGCCCCTCCAATTAAAGTTGCAAGCAATCACAACTGAACATTGAATTTAACAGCTGCGCAAACTTCCGCGCCGCCCCGTCACCAACCGTCACCAAGCCAGAACACAGCGACAATGGAAGACAAGGTCTGGCTGAAGCAAACTGTTTGCACGAGCCGGATCGGCGCCCCCGCCGGTCTTGCAACGGTTCCGTTCTCTTTTCCCTTTGTGTGACTTTGCGTGCCCGCCGGCTTCGGCGGGCATCTTTTCTTCCAATCACCGCCCTATTTGTTACAGTCCGTTACAAAAACCACTCACCTATCACACAGAGAGCGATTACAACCTAAACAGATTGATTTTCGTAGCGATCGCACAATGAACTCGTTACCAACAAAGCAAATCGTCACAAAAAATGAAAAAACTGATTACCGCTTCCGTGTTGAGCCTGGCAGCTCTGTCCGCCCACGCCGCCGATCCGGGCCTCTATGTCTTCGGCAACACCGGCTACAATTTTTCCAAATTTAACTCCGACACCAGAGCCGCTGTCATTAAGGACGCCAAAGCCGCTGGCGCCATCTGGGAACTGGGCGCCGGCTACCGCTTCAACCAATACCTGGCCACTGAATTGTCCTATGCCAACTTCGGAAAATCCAAGGCAATGCTTAGCGCCAACAGCCAATCATCCGACAGTTCGCTGCGCTCCGAAGCCGCTCGCATCGCCGTTTTGGGCATCCTTCCGGTTACGGAAAGTTTTGAGGTCTATGGCAAAGTCAGTCTCAACCGGGTTCAAAGCACCTGGAAGGGACTCAACCAAACGGAAAAACGCAATGAAACCCGTGCGGGTGTCGGCCTCGGCGCCCAGTACCACTTAAGCAAAAACCTGGCTTTGCGCGGTGAGTATGAATACATCACAGGCAAGGACCTCAAAAAAGACGGTTACACCGTGGCCAAGAACACTGGCTCCAATGTACTCAAAGCAGGCGTCAGCTTCAGTTTCTAAAACGGCCCAACTCCAAAGCAGAACGAAATTAAACACGCACAGCTGAGGATGCCGGTTTGCTAGTGGCAAATACATTCGACTCTATGTTTTGATTTCGCTCCCATCGCCAGCCGCGGCCCCTGCGCCCGCGGCTGGTTTTGCGTTTCAAGCCGCCGGCACCGCCATGCCGCGCCGCACCGCCGGCCGCTCGCCGACGCGTTGGAACCAGCCGCTCACCCGCGGAAACGCCGCCAGATCCACCTGATGCCAATCATGTCGCGCCGCCCACGGATACAGCGCGATGTCGGCGACGCCGTACTCGCCGGCAACGTAATCCCTGCCCTCCAGTTGCCGATCCAACACGCCGTACAGCCTCAAGGCTTCGTCGTGGTAGCGCTTTTGCGCGTAAGGCAGCGCTTCCGGCGCGTAGCGCAGGAAATGGTGGGCCTGCCCCAGCATCGGCCCGAAACCGCCCATCTGGAACATCAGCCATTGCAACGCCTCGTAACGCGCCGCGCCCGCCGCCGGCAGCAGGCGGCCGTGCTTTTCCGCCAGGTATTGCAGAATGGCGCCGGACTCGAACATCGCCAGCGGCCGACCCTCCGGCCCGTCGCTGTCGACGATGGCCGGAATCTTGTTGTTGGGGCTGATGGCCAAGAAGGATTCGGCGAACTGCTCGCCCTTGCCGATATCCACCGCGTGCACAGCGTAAGGCAGCTCCAGTTCTTCCAACATGATGGAAATCTTGCGCCCATTGGGCGTGCCCCAGGTATACAGATCAATCACGATGCGAGTCTCCCCTGTTCAAGGCTCGGGCCGCGCGCGTCTTCGCGCGCCGCCCCGTCTGCTACAATGCAGCCCATTTCAAGCCTTCAGGATACTGCGATGAGCCAGCCGCGCGTCAATGATGTCAAAGCCTTCCTCTTGGACCTGCAAGACCGCATCTGCGCGGCGCTGGAGCAGGCCGACGGCGGCGCTCAATTCGTCGAGGACGCCTGGCAGCGGCCGGGCGGCGGCGGCGGGCGCAGCCGGGTTCTGGCCAAGGGCGCTCTGTTCGAGCAGGCCGGGGTCAACTTCTCCCACGTCTACGGCGACGCGCTGCCCGCCTCCGCCACCGCCCACCGGCCGGAGCTGGCCGGCCGCGGTTTCCAGGCCATGGGCGTGTCTCTGGTGATCCACCCGGAAAACCCGCACATCCCCACCAGCCACGCCAATGTCCGCTTCTTCATCGCGGAGAAGGACGGCGAGGCGCCGGTATGGTGGTTCGGCGGCGGCTTCGACCTGACTCCGTTCTACCCGGTGGAGGCCGACGTGGTGCACTGGCACAGCGTGGCCCGCGACTTGTGCCGGCCGTTCGGCGAACAGGTGTACCCGGACTACAAGCGCTGGTGCGACGAGTATTTCTTCCTGAAGCATCGCCAGGAGGCGCGCGGCGTCGGCGGCCTGTTCTTCGACGATCTGAACGCCTGGGGCTTCGACTCCTGTTTCCGCTTCATGCAGGCGGTGGGCGATGGCTTCACCGACGCCTACCTGCCCATCGTCCAGCGCCGCAAGGGCGACAGCTGGGGCCAGCGCGAGCGGCAGTTCCAGCTTTACCGCCGCGGCCGCTACGTCGAATTCAATCTGGTCTGGGACCGCGGCACCCTGTTCGGCCTGCAGTCCGGAGGACGCACCGAATCCATCCTGATGTCGATGCCGCCGCTGGCGCGCTGGGAATACGATTACCAGCCTGAGCCGGGCAGCCCCGAAGCGGCGCTGACCGAGCGCTTCCTGGCCCCGCGCGACTGGCTGGCCTGAGCCGTTTTTTCCAGCCCGCGCATGAGTTTAGCCAATCACAAGGACGGCGAAATCGGGTATCCTTGCGCAGCTGTCCATAATAATCCAACGACTATCCGTTCCGCATGAATCAACCCCATTTCTCGGCCGGGTTTTCCGGCCGCGCCGCCCGTCCCTGGCTGGAGCCGGCGCTGTGGCTGCTATTCGCCGTCGTCTGGTTCGGCTCCCTCGGCTACCGCGGGCTGATTCACGCCGATGAAGGCCGCTACGCGACGCTGTCGCTGTTCATGCTGCACAGCGGCGACTGGATCACGCCGCGGCTCAACGGCCTGCTGTATTTCGAAAAACCGGCGCTGCAATACTGGATGGGCGCGCTGAGCTTCGCCGCCTTCGGCGTCAACGAATTCGCCGCCCGCTTTTGGCCGGGCCTGACCGGCTTCCTGAGCGTGGCGATGTGCGGCTTCACCGCGCGCCGGCTGTGGGGCGTGGACGCCGGCCGCTACGCGGCGCTGGCCGCGGGCAGCTGCGCCTGGATCGTCGCCAACAGCCATTTCCTGTCGCTGGACATGGGGGTCAGCTTCTTCCTGACCATGGCGCTGTGCGGCTTCCTGCTGGCCCAGCGCGACGACGCCGGCCCGCGCGAAACGCGCAACTGGATGTGGCTGACCTGGGCGGCGATGGCCGCCGCCACGCTAAGCAAGGGCCTGATCGGCCTGCTGATTCCCGGCGCCACTCTGGTGCTGTACAGCCTGCTCAACTGGCAATGGGGCTTCTGGAAGCGCATGCACTGGCTGAGCGGCCTGGCCCTGTTCCTGCTGCTGACCGCGCCCTGGTTCATCCTGGTGTCGCAGCGCAACCCCGACTTCGCCCATTTCTTCTTCATCCGCGAGCATCTGGAGCGCTTCCTCACCACCGAGCACAAGCGCACCGGCGCGCCGTGGTATTTCGTGCCCTATCTGCTGCTGGGCCTGCTGCCCTGGACCAGCCTGTTGCCGGCGCTGTGCCGCGACGGCTGGCGCGAACCGGGCGCGCGGCTGCGCGCCGGCCGCCTGCTGCTGATCTGGTCGGTCTTCATCTTCGCCTTTTTCAGCAAGTCCAGCTCCAAGCTGCCGTCCTACATCCTGCCGCTGTTCCCGGCGCTGGCGCTGCTGTTGGCGCCTACGCTGCAGCGGATGCCGGCCGCCGCGCTGAAGAAGCATTTGCTGCCGGCGCTGCTGCTGTGGCTGGCCGCTCTGGCCCTCTATCCCTTCGTCGACCGCTTCGCGTCCGAAGACATCCCGCTCGACGCGCTGCACGGCTTCGCCCATTTCGTCGCCGCCGCCGCGCTGCTGTTCCTGGTTTGCGCCGCCGTCGCCTGGCGCTTGCTGGGCCGCGAGCGCAAACTGGCCGCGCTGTGCTGGCTGGCCTTTGGCAGCCTGCTCGCCGTCAGCGTCGCCGCAGCCGGCCACGACAGCTACGGCCGGCTGAAGGGCAGCAAGGAGATCGTGCGCCAGATCCAGCCTTATCTGAGCGCCGACACCCCGGTGTTCTCGGTCCGTTATTACGATCAGACTTTCCCCTTCTATCTGGGCCGCCCGGTCACCCTGGTGCAGTTCGTCGACGAGTTTGAATTCGGCGAGGGCCAGGAGCCGCAACGCTGGATGCCGCGGTTGGAACAGTTCGTCGCCGCCTGGAACGCCGCCCCGCGCGCGCTGGCGATGACCGATCCCGCCACCTATCAGGAACTGCTGGCCCAGGGCCTGCCGATGCGGGAGGTCTACCAAGATCCGCGCCGCCTGGTGGTGGCCAAGCCGTGAAACCGCCAACCTTTGGACCCCGTCTACTATGAAGTTGATCGAATTCGGCCTGATTCTGCTCGGCGTGCTGCTCAACGCCGCCGCCCAGCTATGCTTGAAAGCCGGCGTGCGCCAGATCGGCCACTTTGACTTTTCCGCCTCCAACGTGCTGCCGATAGGCTGGTCGCTGGCCACCAATCTGCCCATCGTCGGCGGCCTGTCCTGCTACGCGGTCAGCTTAGTGGCGTGGATCATGGCGCTGTCGCGGGTGGAAGTCAGCATCGCCTACCCTATGCTGTCCATCGGCTACGTGGTCAACGCGCTGCTGGCCTACTGGCTGTTCGGCGAAGCGCTGAGCGCGCAGAAGCTGATCGGCATCGGCGTCATCATCATCGGCGTGGTGCTGGTCGCCCGCAGCTAACGTCAGAAAGGCTCTCATGGATTTCCTGCCCTTCACCCGCCCGGACATCGACGAAGCCACCATCGCCGCCGTCGGCGAGGTGCTGCGCTCCGGCTGGATCACCACCGGACCCAAATCCCGGCAACTGGAAGCCGAGCTGTCCGCCCATGTCGGCGGCCGTCCGGTGCGGGTGGTGGCCTCCGCCACCGCCGCGCTGGAAATGGCCTTGCAGCTGGCCGGCGTAGGCCCCGGCGACGAGGTGATCACCTGCCCGCTGAGCTGGGTGGCCACCGCCAACGTGATTCTGAAAGTGGGCGCCAAGCCGGTGTTCGTCGACGCCGACCGCGCCAGTCGCAACATCGACCTGGACCTGGCGGAGCGGGCGATCACGCCGCGCACCCGCGCCATCATTCCGGTGGACCTGGCCGGCCTGCCGGTGGACCGCGATCGCCTGTACGACATCGCCAAGCGCCATCGGCTGCGCGTGATCGAGGACGCCGCCCAGTCCATGGGCGCCAATTGGCGCGGCCGCCGCATCGGCAGCTTCGGCGACCTGGTCTCGTTCAGCTTCCACGCCAACAAGAACATGACCAGCGGCGAAGGCGGCTGCCTGGTGCTGAACGACGAGGACGAGGCGCGCCTGTTCGAGAAACTGCGGCTGCAGGGCGTGACCCGACACGCCGACGGCGGCATGGACGTGGACGTGCTGGGCGGCAAAGCCAATATGACCGACATCGCCGCCGCCATCGGCCTGGGCCAGCTGCCGCGACTGGAGGGCTTCAACGCCCGCCGCCGCGAACTGGCCGCGCTGTATTTCCGCCATTTCGACCGCGAGCTGGCCTGCGAGCTGCCGCTGGAAGACATGGCCCAGAGCAATTGGCATATGTTCCAGCCGCTGCTGCCGCTGGATCGGATGAGCATGGACCGCGGCGAGTTCATCGCCCGCATGAAAGACTTGGGCATAGGCGTGGGCGTGCATTACCCCGCCATGCATTTGTTCACCCTGTTCCGCGAGATGGGCTTCCAGCCGGGCGATTTCCCGGTGGCGGAAGACATCGGCCGCCGCACCGTCACCCTGCCACTGTTCCCGGCCATGGCCGACGCGGACGTGGAGCGCGTGTGCGCCGCCGTGAGCGGCGTGCTGAAGCCCGTGCTGAGCGTATAAAACATCATGAAAAGCGTAATCGATCTTTCCGTAGTCATCCCCGTGTACAACGAGCAGGACGTGCTGCCGGCGCTGTTCGACCGCCTCTACCCGGCGCTGGACGCGCTGGGCGTGCGTTATGAAATCGTCTTCGTCAACGACGGCAGCCGCGACAGAAGCCCGGCCATGCTCGCCGCGCAGTTCGACCTGCGTCCGGACGTGACCCGGGTGGTGCTGTTCAACGGCAACTTCGGCCAGCACCGCGCCATCCTGGCCGGCTTCGAATACAGCCGCGGCGAGCGCGTGGTGACGCTGGACGCCGACCTGCAGAACCCGCCGGAGGACATCAAGCTGCTGTTGGCGGAAATGGACAAGGGCCACGACTACGTCGGCTCCATCCGCCGCCAGCGCAACGACAGCCTGTGGCGTCACCTGGCCAGCCGCGCGATGAACCGCCTGCGCGAAAAGCTGACCCGCATCAAGATGACCGACCAGGGCTGCATGATGCGCGCCTACAGCCGCCGCATCATCGACACCATCAACCAGTGCAACGAGCTGCACACCTTCATTCCGGCGCTGGCCTACCAGTTCGCGCAGAACCCGACCGAGGTCACCGTCGGCCATGAAGAGCGCTTCGCCGGCGAATCCAAGTATTCGCTGTACAGCCTGATCCGGCTGAACTTCGATCTGATGACCGGCTTCTCCATCGTGCCGCTGCAGCTGTTCTCGCTGCTGGGCATGCTGGTTTCCGCCGGCTCCGGCGTGCTGGTGGTCTACCTGGTGCTGCGCCGCCTCATCGTCGGTCCGGAAGTGGGCGGACTGTTCACCCTGTTCGCCATCGCCTTCCTGCTGATCGGCATCGCGCTGTTCGGCATCGGCCTGCTCGGCGAATACATAGGCCGCATCTACCAGGAAGTGCGGGACCGGCCGCGCTATGTGATCGGCGCGGTGCTGGAGCAAAAGGACAAGCCATGAAAGCCGTGGTCTTCGCGTATCACAATGTCGGCGTGCGCTGCCTGAAGGCGCTGATCGGCGGCGGCGTGGAGGTAGCGCTGGTGGTCACCCACCGCGACAACCCCAAGGAGAACATCTGGTTCGCCAGCGTGGAGCAAGTCGCCCGCGACTACGGCATCCCGGTGATCACCCCGGACGAGCCGAACACGCCGGAAGTGCTGGCCCAGGTGCAAGCGGCGCGGCCGGACTTCCTGTTCTCCTTCTATTACCGCCACATGCTGAAAGCCCCGCTGCTGGAGTGCGCGGCGCGCGGCGCCTTCAATATGCACGGCTCGCTGCTGCCCAAATACCGCGGCCGGGTGCCGATCAACTGGGCCATCATCCACGGCGAAACCGAAACCGGCGCCACCCTGCACGTGATGAACGTCAAGCCGGACAACGGCCCCGTCGTCGACCAGATGGCGGTGCCCATCCTGCCGGACGACAACGCCGACGAAGTGTTCGCCAAGGTCACAGTGGCCGCGGAAATGGTGCTGGCCCGCAGCCTGCCGGCGCTACTGGCCGACAAGGCCGAATTCCGCCAGCAGGACTTGAGCCAGGGCGGCTACTTCGGCGGCCGCAAGCCGGAAGACGGCCGCATCGACCCGCAGGCCGGCGCCGACGCGCTGCACAACTTCGTGCGCGCGCTGACCCACCCCTTCCCGGGCGCCTTCGCCGACACCGAAAGCGGCCGGCTGGTGATCTGGAAAACGCTGCGCGCCGGCGCTCACGGCCTGCAATTGCAAGCGGCCCGGCTACACTCAGAAAACGGCGCGCTGTGGCTGGACGCCGTGGACGGCGGCCGCCTGAAGGTTCTGTCCGCCACGCTGGACGGCGCGGCACTGGCGCCGACAACGACGCTGACGCTGGCTTGAAGCGACGGACTCACGGAATACACATGCAAATCACAGCCCCCTCTGTGGGAGCGACGAAGGAAATCTCAATGAAAAAAGTACTGATCCTCGGCGTCAACGGCTTCATCGGCCACCACCTGACCAAACGCATCATCGAAACCACCGACTGGCACATCTACGGCATGGACATGCACGATGACCGCGTGGCCGAGTGGAAAGACCATCCGCGCTTCCACTTCTTCGAAGGCGACATCACCATCAACAAGGAATGGATCGAGTATCACGTGAAGAAGTGCGACGTGGTGCTGCCGCTGGTGGCCATCGCCACCCCGTCCACCTATGTGAACAATCCGCTGCGCGTGTTCGAACTGGACTTCGAGGCCAACCTGCCCATCGTCCGCCAGTGCGTGCAGTACAAGAAACACCTGGTGTTCCCGTCCACCTCGGAAGTCTACGGCATGTGCCACGACGAAGAGTTCGACCCGGAGAATTCCGAGCTGATCTGCGGCCCGATCAACAAGCCGCGCTGGATCTATTCCTGCTCCAAGCAGCTGATGGACCGCGTGATCCACGCCTACGGCATGCAGGAAGGCCTGAACTACACCCTGTTCCGCCCGTTCAACTGGATCGGCGGCGGCCTGGACAACATCAACACGCCCAAGGAAGGCTCCAGCCGCGTGATCACCCAGTTCCTGGGCCACATCGTGCGCGGCGAGACCATCAAGCTGGTGGACGGCGGCCATCAGAAACGCGCCTTCACCTATGTGGACGACGGCATCAGCGCGCTGATGAAGATCATCGAGAACCAGGACGGCAAGGCTTCCGGCCAGATCTACAACATCGGCAACCCAACCAACAACTACTCCATCCGCGAGCTGTCCGCGATGATGCTGGACCTGGCCCGCGTCTACCCGGAATACCAGCTCAACGCCGACAAGGTGAAGATCGAGGAAACCACGTCCGGCGCTTACTACGGCAAGGGTTATCAGGACGTGCAGAACCGCGTGCCCAAGATCGCCAACACCATGGCGGACCTGGACTGGAAGCCGAGCGTGACCATGGCCGACGCGCTGCGCGGCATTTACGACTATTACCGCGACCAAGTGGCCGCCAGCCGCGACCTGTCCGAGTAAGCGGCTCCCGGCGCCAGGCGAGATAGAAAGCCCGGCGCCGGTTTCAGAGATCCCCCATGAGAAAACTCGCCCTTAAAATCGACGTCGACACCTGGCGCGGCACCCGCGACGGCGTGCCGCGGCTGATGCACATGCTGCAACAGCATCACGCCAAGGCCACCTTCCTGTTCAGCCTGGGGCCGGACCATACCGGCCGCGCGATCAAGCGGGTGTTCCGTCCCGGCTTCCTGTCCAAGGTGTCGCGCACCTCGGTGGTCGAACACTACGGCATCCGCACCCTGTTGTACGGCACCGTGCTGCCCGGCCCGGACATCGGCAAGCGCGAAGCGGAACTGATGCGCGAAGTGCGCGCGCAGGGTTTCGAAGTCGGCATCCACACCTGGGACCACATCAAGTGGCAGGACTACGTCGCCGGCAAGGACGCCGCCTGGACCCGCGCGGAAATGTGCAAGGCGGCCGAGCGCTTCGAACAGATCTTCGGCGAGCCGGCGCGCACCCACGGCGCGGCCGGCTGGCAGATCAACGACGCGGCGCTGGCCTATGAGCGCGAACTGGGCATGCTTTACGCGTCCGACGGCCGCGGCAGCCACCCCTTCCAGCCGGTGGACGCCGCCGGCCAGCCGCTGGGCGTGCCGCAACTGCCCACCACGCTGCCGACGCTGGACGAGTTGATCGGTCTGGACGGCCTCACCGCCGACAACGTCCATCACCATATCCTGGCGCTGACCGAAGAAGCGCCGGCCACCGGCCATGTGTACACGCTGCACGCCGAGCTGGAAGGCCTGCGCCTGGGCTATACCTTCGAACACCTGCTGGTGGGCTGGCAAGCCCAGGGTTACCAGCTGTGCAGCTGCATCGAGCTGTTCAGCAGCCTGGACGCGGCCGCGCTGCCCGCCGGCCGCGTGGTGATGGGAGAAATCCCCGGCCGCAGCGGCACGCTGGCGCTGCAAGCCTGATAGCCTGCTCGCGCCCCGTTCAAACAAACGGCGCGCGCGGGCTCCCAGCCGCCGACCCGCCTCACTCCTCCGCCGGCGACGTCTGGCCGGCCAACCGGTCCAGCGTCGCGCGCAGCGCGTCCATACTCTCGCTCAAGCCCGCCGCTTCGCCCCGCAACAACATCCCCTCCAGCTCGCGCGCCAGCTCCGCCAGCTCGCCTTGTTCCATGGTCAAGGCCGCGCCGTAGATCCGGTGCAGATGCTGGCTGGCCGTGGACCAATGGGTCTGCTGGATCGCCTGCACCGCCTGGCGGTAATCGCGCTCGTTATGCTCGATGAACATCGCCCATAGCCCGTCGGCCTGCGGCGACGGTTCGGCGGACTCGGAGACGGGCAGCGTTTCCGGCAGCCACATGAACAGCATCTGCTGCAGGTCCCTGAGCCGCAAAGGCTTGACCAGCACGCCGTTCATGCCGCTGTTCATGCATTTTTCCCGGTGCAGATCGTCATTGGCGGCGGAAATCGCCACAATGGGCACCAAGGCGCCGCCCTCCTCTCGCTCGCGCGCGCGGATTCGCCACGCCACCTCGTAGCCGCTGACGTCCGGCAGGCTGCAGTCCATCAGGATCAAGCGGATCTCCGGATTCTCCTTCAAAATGGACAGGCTGCTCATGCCGGTGCTGGCCACCGTCGCGCGGCAGCCCAATTGGCGCAGCTGCTCGCAAATCATCAGCTGATTGGCGGGATGGTCCTCCACCACCAGCACCAGCTGTCCCTGTCCCACCGCCTGCGGCGGATCGAACGCTTCCTCCTCCGCTTCCCACTCCAGCGCCCGCCCCAGCAGCACCGGCAGCCTGATGGTGAAGGTGGAGCCGGACACGCCGTCGCTGTCCAGCGAGATGCGCCCCTTCATCAAGCCCACCAGCCGCTTGCAAATGGCCAGCCCCAGGCCGGAGCCGCCGGACTTGCGGATGGCGACCGCGTCCGCTTGCACGAAGGCGTCGAAAATGGTTTTCTGCGCGGCCAGCGGCACCCCGATGCCGGTATCGATCACCTGGCACAGCAAAACGCCGCGCGTGCTCCCCGCCTTGCCGCTGCGCAGCTTCGCCTGCAGCGTGACCGTGCCCTTGTCGGTGAACTTGATCGCATTGGAAATCAGGTTGTGCAGCACCCGTTGCAGATGCGAAGGGTCCAGCCGGAGTTCGCGCTCCGGCAGCTCGCAGACATAACGCAGCTCCAGCCCTTTCATCTTGGCCGCCAGCGCGTACAACTTGACCAGCCCCTCCAGGATGGCGCCGACATTGACGAAGGACGGTTCCAGGCCCTCCTGGCCGGCGTCCAGCCGCGAGGCGTTGAGAATATTGTTGAGCAGCTGCAACAGGCTGTTGGCCGCCAGATTGGATTGCAACACCAGCTCGCGTTGCTTCTCGCCCAAGGGCATGGTCTGCAACAACTCCCCGGCGGCGATGATGGCGTTCATC
The DNA here is from genome assembly GCF_001043705.1 of Chromobacterium sp. LK11. NCBI lineage: Bacteria > Pseudomonadati > Pseudomonadota > Betaproteobacteria > Neisseriales > Chromobacteriaceae > Chromobacterium > Chromobacterium sp. LK11. The sequence goes on along the minus strand of NZ_LDUR01000009.1, from coordinate 285,096 downwards.
GGCGTGCGGATTTCATGGCTGACCACCGCCAGAAACTCGCTTTTGGCCGCCTCCCCCATCCGCGCCTTGCGCAGCAGCCGGGTGGTGGTGCGCATCGCCAGCAACATGGCGAAGAACAGCAGCACCAACACGATGCCCTCGCCGGCATAGCTTCGGACCACGCTGTAAACCGACGGCCGCGCGGCCACCTGCTCCTCCCAGGCGGAGCGGACGGCGTCGACGTCGTCGGCCGACATATCGTCCAGGCAGCGCCTCAGGATGTCGTAAAGCAGCGGCTGGTTCTTGCTGACCCCCATCCGGTAAATCGCGTAATAGCCGGGAATCGCGCCGGAGCTGGTCAGTTCGGGAAAGCGGTAATTCAATAGGAAACGCGCATAGTTTTCCGGCACCAGACCGATGTCCGCGCGTTGCTCCCGAATCGCCAGCAGCGCCTGAGTCGGCGTTTCCACCGGCACCAGGGCCAGATTGGCATTGTCGTCCAGCAGCCAGGAACGGGAGTTGTCGTTGAAGATGAAGGCGACCTTCTGCCCATGCAGATTATTGTGGTCGTACACCACCGGATGATTGCGGCGTGTGACCGCCATCAAGGGCTGCGAGGAGTACGGCTGGGTGAAGTAGTAGTCCTTGTTCAAGTTCAATTCGCCGATCGCGTCCTGATTGATGCTGGCCAGCATCATGGCTCGCCCGTCGCGGCTGGCGTCGATCAAATCCTGCGCCGAGTGCACTTGCACGATATTGAAGCTCAAACCGCTTTTCTCGCCGACATGCCGCAGGAAATACGCCTCTATGCCCTTGTAGTACACGCTGCTGTTCTTGCGGTTGGGCGCCAGCTTGGAGCGGAGCACGTACACGTCCACCACCGGGTTTCTGCGCACCCACTCCGCCTCCTCCCGGCTCAACAGGATAGTGCCGCTCTGATCGGCGCACGCTGACAGCGCGCCGCACAGAACGGCCCAACAGCTCAAATATCTAAGTCGCACCGCTACTCCAATTTCGAGTTCAACAAGAACAGTTCCCTGTCCGTATTGATCCCCAGTTTCTGGAAAGCCGCTTTTTTCTGGGTGCTGACCGTCTTGATGCTGCGCGAGAACTTCTCCGCGATCTGGCTGGTGCTCATGCCGTCCAGGCAGCAGCGCACCACCTCGCGTTCCCTTGGCGACAAGCGGGAGTACGGATCCAGCTTCTGCCCTTCCTCCAGCTTGATGTCGCTGGACAGCAGGAGATTCATCTCGCTCATCATCTTGACGGTCAGATACACCCTCCCGGCATGAACGCAGTGGATCGCGCCCGCCAGCGCCTCCACCGGCTGCGACTTGCTGAAAAAACCTCTGGCGCCCGCGCGCAGCATCAGGTTGATCGTGCCCACCAGATCCACCGACGACAGCACCAGAACCTTGCACTCCGGATAACGCACATTGATGGACTGAATCAGATTCAGACCGTCCACCTCGTTGCTGCCCAGAGAAAAGTCCATCAACAGAACATCCGGCAGCTGCTTGCGAAACACTCCCAGCAACTGAGTGCTGTGCGCGAAGCTGCCGATGATCTCGAATTCCGGGTAGCGCTTGAGGCAGGCTTCCAGCCCCACCCTCACCACGTCATGGTCGTCCAGAATCATCAGCGATATTCTTTTTCTCATGCCGTTCTCATTTAAAGTTGGCCAATCGGCTTGCCGTCGCGCCCCGCGGGAACATGTCCGCCGCATCCCCTGTCCCGCCAGCGCGCCCTGCCCCCGCGCCTAGTCGTCCGGACCCGCCAGGTCCCACTCCTTCGGAGTCCGGCGCACCAATTCGATGTAGCGCGACGGCGCCATCGGACGGTACAGGCCGAAGCCCTGGCCGATCTCGCAGCCCATCTCGCGCAAAACCTTGATGTGACGGGCGCTCTCCACGCCCTCGGCCACCACCTGCAGCTTCAATTCCCTGCCCAGCAGAATGGAAGAGCGGACGATTTCATAATGCCGCGAGCTCTCCAGCATCGAGGCGACGAACAATTGATCCAGCTTCAGGGACGAAAAAGGCATGGCGGACAACATCTTCAGCGAAGAGATGCCGATGCCGTAGTCGTCGCAGGCGATGCCGAAACCGTTGGCGCGCAGCTGATTCAGCGCCACCATCAAATCAAGGCCGATTTCCGGTTCGAGGTTTTCCGTCAGTTCAACCACCAGCAGCGAACGCTCCAGCTGGGTCTTGTCCCAGCGCATGGTGATCTCGCGCGCCAGATTCGGCGAGGACAGGGTAGCCGCGGACGCGTTGATCGAAATCGGCAGCCTCACCCCCTGCGCGCTCAACGCCTGCTGGGTGGCGATCACCCCGCTCAACACATGGAAAAACAGCAATAGGTCCAGACCCAGCTTGCTCACCACCGGCAGGAACACCGATGGGCGGATATTGCCTCGCGTCGGGTGCATGCAGCGCGCCAGCGCCTCGGCGCCGGTGATCGCTCCGTCGCGCAAACGCACCTGAGGCTGCAGATCGATCGTGACATTGCCTTTGGAGCACAGAGCCTCTATCACCTCCTGCTCGCTGAAGGGCCGAGTTCCCAGACGCCCCGGCACGCCCTTGACGCGGACGGCCTCGGCCATCGCCGCGCGCGCCAGTTCCACCTGGCGCAAAAACTGCGCGCACTCGCCGTCGTCCATGGTCGGATGCGCCGTCCAGACGTAGTTGAAACCGGCTTCGCGCGCCAGCCGGACATGCGATTCCTGCAAGGACTTGCCCGCCGCGCTGTGCCACAGCAGCATCGGCGCGTCCGACAGTTCGCCGCGGCGCACGCCGGCATGCACCTTGGCGATCAGCTCGGCGCCGCCGCCGTCCGGCATCTGGATATCGCATACCAGCAAATCCACCGGGTCGCGCAGCAGTTGCTGCTCCGCCTCGCGAATATGGCCGCAATAACGGATATTGCGGATGCCGGCCTGAAACAGCATGCGTTGAAAACGCTCATTGTCCCGTGATGGCCCGGACACCACCATAACATTAAGATCTTCCATGGATTCCCTACCATTTGGAATATTGGCAGCCGAATGCCCACCACTTTCAGACTGGCGCGCCGCCATTTTTTCAACATCCCAAAAAGCATGCGATTGATCAGCTTAATTGCCGGCCCGTTTAGCCAATTCAATAATGACAATGTGAAAGCACATTGCCGGCTAGATGCATCCAAGGTCAATGAATCTAAAGAATCATTCAAGATCGCAGGCTCTGCCTGGCGACGCCTGCCGCCGCAACGACGCTGCAAGCCCCGGTATTCAAGCCACGACCCACTGCACGCATCACGCCCAGCCCCACGGCGTCTCCTCGGCGCCGTCCGCATCAGGTGCAATCAAACCAGATCACGTCGTTCTATTTGGTTTTAAACTGCGATAATAAAAAAAATCCATAGAATCAAACATAGGATTTATCTTAAATATCAAGCCAATTGTCATATTGATTTCTTGCAATATTTTTAATATAAAAATTAATGAATTATTAAAAGATAAAAATAAAAACAACGTCATTGCGTGATAGGCGAGGATTTCAAGCGCGCGCGGCATCCGGACCCGCGCGCGTACGCGCGCCGGGAACCGACTCAAACGAGGGAAGCCGAGCAGAAAAGAAAACGGGCAAGGCGATTGTCGCCTTGCCCGTTTGAAATGGACGCACTGCAAACAAATCCACGCCGATCGCGGCGGGATTCAAATCAACAAACAATCAGCCGCGTTTGTTCAGGCGCAGCGTCAGAGTCAACTCGCCTTCGCCGTCGTTCTGCGATTGAATGTTCTTCAAGGTGATGCCGGTGGGCAGCAATACGCTGATGCCGTGGCCGACGCCGTACTTGGACAGCGTTTTTTCCAGCTGCCGCGCCATGCCCTTGGCCGGCAGCTTGGCCTCCTCGTCCAGCGCGAAGCCGTAGGATTCGGCGGCGGAGCCCATCGCCTGGTCCACCTGCTCGCGCGGCACGAACTTCTCGGCGGCGCTGGCCAGCTGCCTGGCCGACACGTCTTCCTCGCTGCTCACCAGATTGAGGAATTCATCCTTGAAACGCGCCTGTTGCAGCGGGTCTTCAATCTCCTCCGACAGCTGCTCCACCACGCTGGCCATCATCTTGCTGCTGGAGGCCTTGTCCGGCACCCGCATCGCTTTCAGGAAATCGTCCAGCCAGAACTTGGCCTCGCGGCTGAGCCGGTCCACCGCGTACACCGTGGGCCCGTGTTCCAGAATCAGCGCGCCCTTGTCGATCAGCCGCGGGTTGATGCCGGACGCGTGGCTGATGTCGAACACGTCGCCGGACTCCACCACGGTCAGGAAATCATCGCGGATCTCGGATTTGAACACTCCCAGCGCGCGCAGCTCGCGGTCGCCGTCGTTGAGGCCGGAGAACAGAATCACCAGCAGGTCGCCGGCATTGATGTTGGGGTGCTGCGAACGCGCGTACAAATGCTTGGCGATGCGCTGGGACACCGCCAGGAAATCCAGCTCGCCGCGGAAAAACTGGCGGGTGTAGTGGTAGATCTCGTTCAGATTCAGGTCGGACTCGTGGAAGAACTGGTGCTGGCGCTTGTCCGACACGATGTTCTTCAGATAACCGCCCAGCAACAACGACGACACCTCCTCGTCCACGGAGCTGGCCCGCTCGGACAGACGCGCGCCTTCGCCGCGCGCGGCATTGCCCACCCGGTGCACCACCAGCCGCTCCACCCTGCATTCGCCAATCGCCAACATCTGTACGCTCCCGCCTGAAAATCGAATGCGCGATTATTGCCACTGCGCCCGGGCTTGGCAACCGCGAAAGCGGCCGGCCGCCTATTCCGGCAAGGCCAGCGGATCGTCGATCAGCGATTCGGCCAGGAAGTCCATCAATAGCCGGACCTTGGGCGACAGCTGGCGGTTGTGCGGCGTCAGCGCCCAAATGCCCTCGTCCGGCTCGCGGTAATCGGCCAACACCTCGACCAGCTCGCCGCTGCTCAAAAAGCCGGCGACGTAATAGTCGGGCAATTGCGCCAGCCCCAGGCCCAGCCGCGCCGCGTGCGCCAGCGCATGGCCGCTGTTGCAGCGCAAGCTGCCCTTGACCCTCACCTGCCTCCTGCGGCCGCCGTCCTGCAGATGCCAGTGCTCGCCGCTCAGCGACAGGCAGTTGTGGCGCTCCAGGTCCGCCGGCTCCTGCGGCCGGCCGTGCCGCTCCAGATAAGCCGGCGCCGCGCAGACATGATGGCGGCGCGAGGCCAGCCGCCGCGCCATCAGCGTGGAATCGCTCAAATGGCCGATGCGGATCGCCAGGTCGTAGCCGTCCTGCACCAGGTCCAGCACTTGGTTGGACAGATTCAGGCTCGCCTCCAGCTGCGGATGGCGCTGCAGAAAACGGGTCAACAACGGCGCGATGTGGCTTTGGCCGTAAGCCAGCGGCGCGGTCAGCTTGAGCTTGCCCTGCGGCTGCGCCTGATGGCGCGAGATCGCCTGCTCCGCCTCCGCCAGCGAATCCAGCAACTGCCGACAGTGGCGCAGATACAACGCGCCGATCTCGGTCAGCGCCTGATGGCGGGTAGTCCGATACAGCAATTTGGCGCCCAAACGCTGCTCCAGCTGCGTGACCTGGCGGCTGACCTGGGCGACGGAAATGCCCAGCGCCTGAGCCGCCTTGGTGAAACTGCCCTGCTCCGCCACGCTGACGAATTCGCAAATGCCTTCCCAACCCAGCATTATTCCACCTCGGAAAAAATCATTTACCAATTGCCACGATTATCTATTCAAACACGAGAAATACAATCAAAGTTTTGCCACCGCCGGCCTTCAGTCTTTAGACAGCAGCGAACTGCTGGCGGCGATCCAACATCTAGGAGGGCTCATGAGCCAGGACATCATCAAGTGCAAGGCCGCCGTGGCCTGGGCCGCCGGCCAGCCGCTGAGCATAGAAGAAGTGGAAGTGCATCCGCCCCGCGCCGGCGAGGTGCGGGTGAAAATGGTCGCCACCGGCGTTTGCCACACCGACGCCTTCACCCTGTCCGGCGAAGACCCGGAAGGCGTGTTCCCCTGCATCCTGGGCCATGAAGGCGGCGGCATCGTCGAATCCGTCGGCCCCGGCGTCAGCAGCGTGGCCGTGGGCGACCACGTGATCCCGCTGTACACCCCGGAATGCCGCGAGTGCAAATTCTGTCTGTCCGGCAAGACCAATCTGTGCCAGAAGATCCGCGCCACCCAGGGCAAGGGCCTGATGCCGGACGGCAGCACCCGCTTCTCCAAGGACGGCAAGCCCATCTACCACTATATGGGCACCTCCACCTTCGCCGAATACACGGTGTTGCCGGAAATCTCGCTGGCCAAGGTCAACCCGGCCGCGCCGCTGGAGGAAGTCTGCCTGCTGGGCTGCGGCGTCACCACCGGCATGGGCGCGGTGATCAACACAGCCAAGGTCAAGGCCGGCGACAGCGTGGCCATCTTCGGCCTGGGCGGCATCGGCCTGTCCGCCATCATCGGCGCGCGCATGGCCGGCGCCGGTCGCATCATCGGCATCGACATCAACGAGAGCAAGTTCGAACTGGCGAAGAAGCTGGGCGCCAGCGACTGCGTCAACCCCAATGACTTCGACAAGCCCATCCAGGACGTGATCGTGGAGATGACCGACGGCGGCGTCGACTTCTCCTTCGAATGCATAGGCAACGTCAAGGTGATGCGCGCGGCGCTGGAATGCTGCCACAAGGGCTGGGGCGAATCGGTGATCATCGGCGTGGCCGGGGCCGGGCAGGAAATCTCCACCCGCCCGTTCCAGCTGGTCACCGGCCGGGTGTGGCGCGGCTCCGCCTTCGGCGGCGTGCGCGGCCGCAGCGAGCTGCCGGACTATGTGGAACGTTATCTGAAGGGCGAATTCCGCCTGGACGACTTCATCACCCACACCATGCCGCTGGAGCGCGTCAACGAAGCCTTCGATCTGATGCACGAGGGCAAGAGCATCCGTTCCGTGATCCATTACTGAGCCGGAGACGCGCGTGAACCTGGAAAACATCAGCGCCAACAAATCGTTTGGCGGCTGGCATCGGCAGTATCTGCACGATTCGGAAACGCTGGACTGCCGGATGCGCTTCGCCGTCTACCTGCCGCCGCAGGCCGGTGCTAACCAGCGCGTGCCGGTGCTGTACTGGCTGTCCGGCCTGACCTGCACCGACGAGAACTTCATGCAAAAGGCCGGCGCGCAGCGCGTCGCCGCGGAGCTGGGACTGGCCATCGTCGCGCCGGACACCAGCCCGCGCGGCGCGGAGGCGGCCGACGACGAGGCTTTCGACCTGGGCCAGGGCGCCGGCTTCTACCTGAACGCTACCCAGGCGCCGTGGGACCGCCATTACCGGATGTACGACTACGTCAGCCGCGAACTGCCGGCGCTGATCGAGGCCAACTTCCCCGTCACAGCGCAGCGCGCGGTGGCCGGCCACTCCATGGGCGGCCACGGCGCGCTGATCTGCGCGCTGAAGCGGCCGCAGGACTATGTCTCGGCGTCGGCGTTCAGCCCTATCTGCCACCCGGTCAACGCGCCCTGGGGCCAAAAGGCCTTCTCCGCCTATCTGGGCGAAGACCGCGCCGCCTGGGAGGACTGGGACGCCAGCCTGCTGCTCAAGCACGCGCAGCGGCAGCTGCCGCTGCGCGTGGACATCGGCCTGGCCGACAGCTTTCTGGACGTGCAATTGCAACCTGAGGCGCTGGAAACGGCGGCGCGGGACTGCGGCTATCCGCTGGAATTGCACCGCCACGCCGAGTACGACCACAGCTATTACTTCGTCGCCAGCCTGATAGAGGAACAGCTGCGCTTCCACGCGCGCCACCTCGGACTATGAGCGCGTGCACGGAAACAGAACGCAAAAAAGCCAGGCATCGCCTGGCTTTTTTGTTGAATCTGGTGGAGGGAGAAGGATTCGAACCTTCGAAGGCAGAGCCGTCAGATTTACAGTCTGATCCCTTTGACCGCTCGGGAACCCCTCCAGAGAGAGGCGCATAATATAGCTAGTCGACCGTCGCGTCAATCGCCGACGCGCGGAAACCCACCGCGACGCGCCCGCGCCCACCGCTGATTTGGCAAATCTGCGCGCGCGGACGCGCAAGCGCGCCAAGAAAGCCCGCTGTGCCATTGGCATGATCTCGCCATCAGGGACTCGCCCTGACCTCTGGAGACAACAATGCCCAAGCTCCCACTCGCCGCGCTGTGCCTGAGCCTCGCCGCCGCCTTGCTGGCGCAGCCGGCGCTGGCCGCGCCCAAGCTGCAAAAAGCCCCCCACCAAGCGCAGGCCCGGCCGAAGCAAGCGCCGCCGCCGCGGCAATGGCAAGAACGCCCGCCAAGCGACGCTCAATCCCGCTACCGCTTGCCGGACGAGCGTACCGTGATCGGCAAGCCCAAAAGCAAGCTGATCCGCCGCGCCGCCGTCGTGCAGTGCCCGGACGTGAAGGCCATGGCCGGCTACAGCGGCGCGGCGCTGGCCAACTACCTGGCCGCCCTGCCCGATTACACCTGCACCTACGGCCTGTTCTCGCTGGACAGCAAACTGGCCGCCACGCTCTACAGCGCGGCCAACCTCAACGCCGTCGCCGGCCGCTTCGCCCAGGAGGCCGCCGCCTACAACGCCGGTTCGATGACCCTGGTCAACCTCACCCTCTACCTGCGCGCCGGCTATTACCTGGCCAGCGGCGGCGCCCTGCCGGCGCTGGACCCCAATCTGCTCACCGTGCTGCGCCCCGGCATCAAGCAGCTGGCCGACGGCAACGCGCTGTTCTCCGCCAACGCCCAGGCCTCCACCACCGCCGGCGAGGTGATGAAGCTGATCACCAATATGGCGGACGAGGCCTACTACTTGCCCAGCATGCGCGCCATCGTGCAGCGCTACACCAATAGCGCCAGCCAGCCCAACGCCGCCCAGGCCCTGCGCGAGACCAGCGCCAGCCAGGGCTTCACCGGCGCGCTGACCGTGTTCTTCTACGCTCACGGCCGCGCCAACGCCACGCCGCTGCTGCAGAACGACGGCAGCTATTCCGCGGCGCTGACCCGCTTCGCCCTGGCCAACAAGAGCAGCCTGCTCGGCACCGAAAGCGCCTTCCAGCTGGGCGACGCCACCCGCGAAGGGCTGCGCTTCATGCAATATCCGGCGCTGAAGCCGGCGATCAAGCCGCAGGCGCAGGCCATTCTGGCCGGCAGCAGCATGACCGGCGCCGACAACGAGCTGTGGCTGGCCACCGCCGAAGCGGTCAAGTATTACGACGCCGCCAGCTGCGCCGACTACGGCACCTGCGACTTCGAAACCCGGCTCGCCGACGCCATCCTGGTCAACCGCTACACCTGCAGCGCCAGCATCCGCATCCGCGCCCAGGAAATGAGCGCCGAACAGCTACAGTCTTCCTGCGCGCTGCTGCAAAAAGAGGAATCCTATTTCCATCAGATGCTGCAAACCCGCAAACAGCCGGTGGCCAACGACAACAACACCTCGCTGGAAGTGGTGGTGTTCGACGACTACAACAACTACGCCAAATACGCCTCCGTCATCTACGGCATCAGCACCGACAACGGCGGCATGTATCTGGAAGGCGACCCGGCCGCGGCCGGCAACCAGGCGCGCTTCATCGCCCACGAAGCCTCCTGGCTGCGCCCAACCTTCAAAGTCTGGAACCTGGAGCACGAATACATCCACTATCTGGACGGCCGCTTCGACATGTACGGCGACTTCGGCGCCAGCACCCGCCTGCCCACGGTCTGGTGGATTGAGGGACTGGCCGAGTACCTGTCGCTGGGCAACGGCAACCAGCCGGCCATCGACGCCGCCCGCGGCGGCGGCTACACGCTGAGCCAGATCTTCGGCAACACCTACGACATGAGCGACTACGTGACCCGCGCCTACCGCTGGGGCTATATGGCCACCCGCTTCATGATGGAACGCCACCGCGGCGATGTGGACGGCTTCCTCGCCCGCTTCCGCAGCGGCGACTACGCCGGCTACCGCAGCCAGATCCAGCTGATTGGCAGCCGCTACGACGCGGAATTCGCCAGCTGGGCGCAAAGCGCCACCACCGCCGGCCAGCCGCCGCTGCCGTCGGACACCAGCCTGCCGCCGTGCAAGGAGGCCTCGCCCAGCTATCTGGGCAAGAACTGCTCCATCGGCGGCCTCTCCGCCTCCGCTTCCGGCGCGGCCTACGCCACCATCCTGCTGCCGGCCGGCGCGCGCAACCTCAAGCTGTGGACCAGCGGCGGCAGCGGCGACGTCGATCTCTACGTGGCGCTGGACCGCTACCCGACGCCCGGCAATTACGACTACGCGTCCGCCGTCGCCGGCAATGAGGAAAGCGTGGCCATCGCCGCGCCGCAAGCCGGCCGCTGGTACTACCTGACGCTGCAGGCGCGCCAGCCCTTCGCCAACGTCACCGTCAGCGCCAGCTACGACTAAGCCCAAAGCCGCACCCGCCGCGGCCCGTCCGCGGCGGACTTGCAAAATGGGTTGAATTAATGCATTTTGTTTTCAAACAATGTTTAATGAATGACATGAAGATTGGATAGCCCGGCCCGCCTCGCTGGCCAGCCGTCTTTTTGGAGCGCAACACATCGCAAACAGGTCATAAGGACGCCCGCCATGTCCATGCCGCCGCAACGCCCCTACATCGTCAGCGACCCGAGCGCCATGCAGGCGATGGCCGCCCTGTTCGATCAGTTGCCCGACGTGGTGTTCGCGGTCAAGGACCTGGACAGCCGCTACCTGGCCTTGAGCGAGGGCTGCGTCGGACGTTGCGCGCTGCGCAACAAATGGCAGGCGGAAGGGTTGACCGCGCACGAACTGTTTCCCAACGCCATGGCCAACCGCTACCGCAGCCAGGATCTGCAGGTCTTCTCGGAGCGGCGGCCGGTGCGCAACCGGCTGGACCTCACCGTCTACCACGACCGCGCGCCCGGCTGGTGCCTGACCAACAAGCAATCGCTGCACGACCCGGACGGGCGCCTGATCGGACTGGTCTGCATTTCCAAAGACCTGACCGAACTGACCCGCGAGAAGCTGCTGGACGAGCGCTTCGCCGCCTGCGTCGACCACATCCAGACCCATTTCGACCGCCCCCTGCACCTGGAGGAATTGTGCGATCTGTCCGGCCTCAGCATCGGCCAGATGGACCGCCGCATGAAGCGGGTGTTCCAGGCCAGCGTAGGCGAGTTCATCCGCCGCACCCGGATGGAGGCCGCCTGCCACGCCATCCAGCACAGCGGCCGGCCGCTGGCCGACATCGCCGCCAGTTGCGGTTTTTCCGATCAAAGCGCGCTGACCCGGCTGTGCCGGCAAATGTTCGGCCTCAGTCCGCGCCAATTGCGGCTGCGGACGCCGCCCGCCGCGGCGGCCATGGGCGCGGCCGCCTGGGCCGCCAGCCCCTGACCAGGCCGTCGCGCGACGGACTTCGCACGGACTCCCGGAACGTGTTCACGGTCTCGCGAGCTAAGGTGGGACAAGGCGAAAACCGCTGAAAGAGCGGAGTGCGCATACGGCGCGTAAGCATTTCGTAGCCGGTTTCAACGCCCTTTATCTATTCATCCCGCCGACGCGCAGCAGACATCGAACGGCTTCTCAGGCCCCGCCCCGCCAGGCCGCCACCGTCGCCAGGCTTTGCCAGGCCGCGCGCAATATCCGCTCGCAGGCCGCGAACGGCGCCTTGCCGCCGTCCATCATCCCGTACATGCCTTCGAACAAGCGCACCAGGAATTCGGCGGCGATGCCCACCTCGATGTCCTGCGGCAGCTCGCCCTGGGCGACGGCGCGCCGCAGTTGGCGGCGCACATAATGCATGCTGGCGCGGTCCATCAGCTCGCGGCGGCGCAGGATGCCGCGGTTTTCCTGATTGCGCTCGCACTTGTGGTACAGAAACTCCGTCACCCGCTGCGCCGGCCCCGGCTCGTGAAACTGGCGCAGGTAATACATGCCCACCGCCACCAGGGTTTCGCCCGCCGACGCCTGCTCTGCCGGGAAACGCAGCGCGTCCAGTTCGAACACGCGGTCCACCATCGCCCGGCACACTTCCATCTTGTTGTCGTAATGGCCGTAGACCGCGCCGCGCGACACCCCGGCCGCGTCGGCGATCTGCGCCATGGTGGCGTTGGCCACGCCCTGCCGCAGAAACACCTGCTCCGCGCCGTCCAGGATCGCGTCCCGGGTTTTTTGCGATTCTTCCTTGGTTTTCCTGGCCATATCCGCCTCTGAACTTTTCCTTCGATGCTACCTCAAAGAATTAATTAATCAACCGTGATTGATTAATTGGATGAACAAGGCCGGCCGCGCTCAAGGCAAGACGCGTCGGCCTTCCCCGTCCCTCGATCTTTTGAAACTCTTCTTAGGCACTCCCATGTCACACACAACAACAAACCACCGCGACCTGGACACGTTGCCGGTGTCCAAACTGTTCTGGCAATACACCATACCCTCCCTCGCCGGCATGCTGGCCACCGGCCTGTACGTGGTCATCGACGGCATCTTCGTCGGCCACTTCGTCGGCAGCCACGGCCTGGCGGCCATTGCGCTGGCCTACCCGCTGGTGATGATGCAAGTAGGCCTGGGCGCCATGCTGAGCATGGGCGCGGCCACCCGCATCGCCATCCTGCAAGGCGGCGGCGACTACGAGCGCGCGCGCGCCACCCTGGTGGCGGCGCTGGCGCTGCTGGCGCTGATCAGCCTGGCCATCCCGCTGCTTGGCCTCAGCTATCTGGACACCCTGCTGCAATGGCTGCAGGCCGACAAGCAGCCCATCGTGATGGCGGAGGCGCGCAACTATCTGCAATGGATGCTGGGCGGCGCGCTGTTCACCATGGGCCAGATGGTGGCCACCTATCTGCTGCGCAACGACGGCCGCCCGCGGCTGGCCACGCTGCTGATGGTGATAGGCTCGCTGCTCAACGTGGTGTTCAACTATCTGTTCGTCGGCGTGTTCAAGCTGGGCCTGGCCGGCTCGGCCCAGGCCACGCTGTTGTCCGAATCGGTGGTGATGCTGGCCGGCCTCGGCTATTTCTTCACCCGCCACGCGCGGCTGCGGCTGCGGCCGGCCCAGCTGCGGCTGGACTGGCGCTGCTGCGTCCCGGTCCTGGCGCTGGGCCTGTCCAGCCTGCTGATGGAGTTCAACCTGGCCTTGCTGATGTTCGCCCACAATTTCCAGCTGCTGCGCTGGGGCACGGACCTGAGCGTGGCCGCCTACGCCACCGCCGGCTACAGCGAAGCGCTGTTCACCCTGGTGGTGCACGGGCTGGCGGTGGGCCTGCAACCGCTGCTCAGCCACTCCACCGGCGCCGGCCGGCCGGAGCGCACCCGCGAAGCGCTGCGCTACGGCCTGCGCGTCACCATGCTGCTGGGGCTGACGGCGTTGGCCGTGGTGCAGTTGTTCCCCACCCTGATCGTGCGGATGTACAACAGCGAAGACCTGGCGCTCATCGCCGCCGGCAGCCACGCGCTGCGCCTGCACCTGCTGGCCATGCCTTTCGACGGCCTGGTGATCATCGGCATCCTCGCGCTGCAGGCGATGGCGCTGACGCGGGCGGCGCTGCTGCTGACCATAGGCAAGACCGTGCTGTTGCTGCCGGCCTTGTGGCTGCTGCCGCTGTGGCTGGCACTGGATGGCGTCTGGCTGGCGATGCCCCTGGTCAACCTGCTGCTGGGCACGGCCGCCGCGCTGGCCTTGTGGGGCGCCTTCCGTCGTCTGAAACGCGAAGAGAACGCGCTGGCAGCCGCCTGATCGCCTCCGTTCTCCACCAAATGGCCGGATTTCCGGCCATTTTTTTTGGGCATGAGCGAACCGGTTTCAATTGCCATTGTCTATACCCTCGCGCGACACTGGCAGCTTGTCCGCCACCCGCCGTCGCGCATCCTTGCACCCATGACCGCAAAAAAAATCGCAGCCTGGCCTTATAGTGATATCAATGCGCTTTCCCCGTCACGGCCCGGCTTACACCACCGTCAATAACAAGGAAAATAAATTGTCTCCGAACACCATTCCCCGCTGGACCGTCGTCACCCCGCTGGTGGCCGGGGGCGCAATCCTGGCAGCCTCCTCGATTGCGGCCTCCCCCCTCTTCCTCACCCTGCTGGCCGTGCTGCTGGCCGGCACCGTCTTCGCCGCCGTCCACCACGCCGAAGTGGTGGCGCACAAGGTGGGCGAACCGTTCGGCACGCTGATCCTGGCGCTGGCGGTGACGGTGATCGAGGTGGCGCTGATCGTCTCCTTCATGCTGGCCGGCGGCGAAAGCAAGCTGGCGCTGGCGCGCGACACCATTTTTTCCGCCATCATGATCACCTGCAACGGCATCGTCGGCATCTGCCTGCTGCTGGGCGGCCTGCGCCATCGCGAACAGAACTTCCAGCTCAGCGGCGCCAAAGTGGCGCTGACGGTGCTGGCCGCCATTTCGGTGCTGGCCCTGGTCTTGCCCAACTACGGCACCAGCGAGCCCGGCCCGCTGCTGTCCTCGTCGCAACTGGCCTTCACCGGCGTGGTGTCCCTGGTGCTGTACGGCGCCTTCGTCTTTGTGCAGACCATACGCCACCGCGACTACTTCCTGGCGGAAGACAGCCATAGCGAGGACGAGCACGCGCCGCCGCCGTCGATGAAAGTGACGCTGATCAGCCTGGCGCTGCTGCTGGTCTGCCTGGTGGGCGTGGTCAGCCTGGCCAAGCTGCTGTCGCCGTCCATCGAAGGATTCGTGGAAGCCGCCGGCGCGCCGGCCGCCGTGGTGGGCATCATCATCGCCGCGCTGGTGCTGCTGCCGGAAGGCCTGGCCGCCGCCAACGCCGCGCGCGCGGACCGGGTGCAAACCAGCCTCAACCTGGCGCTGGGTTCGGCGCTGGCCTCCATCGGCCTGACCATCCCCACCGTGGCGCTGATCTTCGTGACCATGGGCGAGCCCCTGATCCTGGGCCTGGAAAACAAGGAAACCATCTTCCTGGTGCTGACCCTGCTGGTCAGCTCGATGTCGCTGGCGGTGGGCCGCACCACCATCTTGCAAGGCATCGTCCACCTGGTGATCTTCGCGTCCTTCGTGTTCTTCGCCATCAGCCCCTGAGCGGCCGCGCCGCGCAAAAAAACCGCCAACCGGTGCCGGCTGGCGGTTTTTTCATGGGCGGACCCGGTTATCAGAACGTGTTTACGATCTCGCGGGCTAAGGCGAGACAAGGCGAAACCGGCTGAGAAAGCGGAATGTACGCGTGGTACATGAGCATTTCGAAGCGGGCACTCATCGCACAATGCCTCTACCGACGCGCAGCAGATCGTAAGCAGGTTCTCAGGCCCGCATCGCTTCCAGCACCTTGGCGCTGTCCACAATCTGCACGAACTTGACGATCTTGCCGTCGCGCAGCGTGTAGATGTGGGCGAAAGAGGCGACGAAGCCCTTGCCGGTGGCGCGATAGACGCCGTGGTAGAAACCTTGGGCGATCACGTGCTCGCCGGCGTCGTAGAAGCTGTCCACCGCCGCGCGGTAGCCTTCCCACTCGCGGCCCAGCCGCTCGTGCACGTTCTTGACGATGGACTCCGCGCCGACATAGGTGCCGGCGTAGGGGAAGCCGGCGGCTTCGGTCCATTCCGCGTCCGGCGCCAGCGCGGCCAGCAGATTGCGGCCGTTGGCCTCGGAATCGCCTTCATAGGTGGCGCGGACGATGTCCACATTGCTCAGGTGGCCCTGGCCGGAGGTTTGATTAGCGTTCATGGTGTTCCATCCAAAAATCGGTTTGCTCATGCCCTTCCCTTATCGCTACAGCGCACAGCTGTCCGGGCCGCAGGCCAGCGCCTCCGTCGCGGCCGGGGCCGCGCTGGACGCGGCCTGGCTCAAGCGGGCGCGCCAGGCGTCCGGCCGGCCCAGATAGGCGCCGAGATCCAGCACCGTCAGCCGGCCGTTTTCCTCCAGCGCCAGCGTGGGGAAGCCCTGGCCGCCCGCTTGGGCCAACAGCCGGCGGCTTTCCTGGAAGTGGGCGTCGGTGGCCGCGCCCTCCTGCCGGCGGTAAGCCGCGGCGAAAGCGTCCGCGTCCAGGCCGATGTCGGCGGCCAATTCGGCCAGCACCGGGAATTCCGCGATGCGGCGGCCTTCGACGAAATGGGCGCGCTGGATGCGGTGCAGCAGTTCCAGCCCGCTGCCGGCCAGCTCCTCCGCCGCCAGTACGGCGGTGGTGGGCGGCGCGGAGTCCATCACCGCGCCGTGATCCTTGAGCAAGCCGTCGAAGTAGGCTTCGCCGAAAGGCTGGCCGGAGACTTCGGCGATGCGGCGGTCGTGCGGCAAGACGAACTGACGCCACTCCGGGCTGACCCGGCGGCGATTGGCGCCCACCATCATGCCGCCGCCGTGCAGCGCCACCGTCAGGCCCGGCACGCCGCGCGCGGCTTCCAGCAAGGGCGCGGCGCCGTAGCACCAGCCGCAGAGCGGATCGAAAATAGTGTGCAAAATAATGCCGGACATGGCGGTTTCCTTTCTTGCGCCGCCCGCGGCGCGGGCGGCCATGCATTCAAATCATCAGGCGTAAACGGCTGCCGGCAGGCGGGCCGTCTACGCGCAACAGCTCGTGAAGCATGAGGGCGGCAAACGAAGCCGCTGCCCTCAGCCCCTTATTGCGGCCACTTCATCTCGCCCTTGAGCACCTTGGCGCTCAGTTCCAGGTCGGACACGCCGTCCAGCTTCGGATAACGCTGCTTCATCGCCGTCACCAGCTCGGCCGAGTTCTTGGCCTTGGGCAGTTCCGCTTCCAGCGTTTTCAGGTAGTCGCTGGTGAACTTCACCGAAGCCAGGGTGTGCGGCGCATTGTTCAGGAAATGGCCCGGCACCACGACCTTGGGCTTCAGCGCCTGCAGGTTCTTCAGCGACTTCTGCCAGTCCGCGCGGTCCTTCGGAGTTTGAGTGTCCGCGGTCCAGACATGCATATTGCCGTAGGTCAGCACGCCGCCCATCGCGGTCTTGATCGAAGGCGCCCAGATATAGGTGCGGTCCGGAGTCGGGCCTTTCAGACCCATCACTTGCAGCTTCTGGCCGTCCACTTTCAGGGTGTCGCCCTGAATGGGCTCCGGCACGATCACGGTCTTGGGCGCGTTGTCCTTCAGGATCGGGCCCCAGTAAGCCATCTTGCCGTCCTTGGTGGCCTTGATCGACTCGATGGTGGACGCGGTGGCCAGCACCTTGACGTCCGGGAAGGCGGCCTTGATCACGTCCAGGCCGAAGTAGAAGTCCGGGTCCGGATGGGAGATGAACACGGTGGTCAGCTTCTTGCCGCTGGCCTTGACCTTGGCCACCAGGGCCTCGGCGTCGTTGCGCTGGAACTGAGCGTCGATCAGCACAGCCTCGCTCTTGCCGGTGACCAGTTCCGACGACACCGGGAACAGGCTCTTGGCGCCGGGGTTGTAGACATCGACTTTCAAAGCGTCGGCCTGGGTGAAGGCGGCGGACATCAACAGGGCGCCTGCTACAAAGCTGCCGGAAATGCGGTGTTGGATCATGATGGTTTCCATTTGGTGAATTTGAGATCGGTCGGCTTGGTAGCAAGCCTGATGTGAATCATAGATTGCTATTTTCGAATCAAAAACCGGATAATAAGCAATGGTTAGTTGCATAAATCGAGCAAATCATGGATAGGATCACCGCGGCGCAAGTCTTCGTCACCATTACCGAACGCGGCAGCCTGGTCGCGGCGGCGGACACCCTGGACATGTCGCGGGCGATGATCACCCGCTATCTGGCGGAAATGGAGGAGTGGGCCGGCACTCGGCTATTGCACCGCACCACGCGGCGGCTGAGCCTGACCCCGGCCGGCGAGGAGACGCTGGCGCGGTGCCGGCAGATGCTGGAAATCGCCGGGCAGATGCCGGCGGCCAACAGCGCGGACCCCGGCCAGCCGCAGGGCCTGCTGCGCATCAGCTGCGCGCAGTCCTTGGCCCAGGACGCGCTGGCGGCGGCGGTGACCGAGTTTCTGCGCCGCTTTCCGCAAACCGCCATTGATCTGCAGATCAGCAACCGCGCGGTCAATCTGGTGGAAGAAAGAATTGATCTGGCCATCCGCATCACCAATGCCTTGGACCCCAGCCTGATTGCCCGTCCGCTGGCCAATTGCGCGTCGGTGATCTGCGCCTCTCCCGCCTATCTGGCCGCCCACGGCGCGCCCAAGCGGCTGGAGGATTTGTCGCTGCACAACTGTCTGACCTATTCCTATTTCGGCAAGAGCTTGTGGCGCTTCCTGCGTCACGGCGAGCAGTTGGCGGTGCCGGTCAGCGGCAATCTGAGCGCCAATGAGTCCATGGTCTTGTTGTCCGCCACCGCGGCCGGCGCGGGCATTGCCTTGCAGCCCTTGTATTCCGCCGCGCCGCTGATCGCCAGCGGTCAGTTGGTGGCCTTGTTGCCGGAGTATCAGCCGCAGGAGTTGGGCATTTACGGTATTTACGCTTCGCGCCGGCAGATGCCGGCCACCTTGCGGGCGATGCTGGATTTTCTGGTGGAGCGGTTCGCCAGCGATCCGGCCTGGCAGGCGCGCACCGCCGGGGGCTGAGCGGGGGTGGCCGGTGGGCGCTTCGCGGAGCCGAATATGGCAGGTGCAGCGTTTTAATGATTAATCTGTGGAATCCGCTGCGCGGATGATGATTTCCATTGCCGGGGCTGCCCGGCGGGCAGGAAGGGGAATTTGCGCGGCCAAATTCCCCTTCACCCCAAAGGCCGCCCTGCAAGCCTGGCCTGCGGCTTCCCGCCGGGGCCCGTCAGGCCCGAGGCGCGGCTGAACTCGCAGCGCGCTAACGTCGCGCTGCTCGAACAAGCAGCCGCTTAAAACCTCGGGCCTGCCACCCGACGGCAGGCTTGAAGGGACCTAGGGCGCGTCGGATACATACTTTCTTTTAGGAAACAAGACTTATCCACAGATAAGAGCAATGGGCCAAGTTACCCACAAGAATGGCCCACTTCGCTAAACCACCCCTCTTAATTCAAAAAATACCACCTCGTGTAGCGCCCAAGTGTCCCCTCGGGGCGCGCCGGAGAAAAAGAGGTCTGCAAGGTCTTAAGCGGCTGCTTTGTTTGAGCGATTTGACGCTAGCAAATCGCGAGTTCAGCCGCGCCTTGCAGGCCCCTTTTTCTTCGGGGTTTCGCGTCCTGGGGGACGAGGGGGGATGGAAGGGGGCGGCGGCCCGCCCCCTCCCCGTTCGCCGCGCGGAAAGCGGCACCAAAAACATCATCCGCGTAGCGGATTCAAAAACCAGATCACCTAACCAATAAGCCACGCTCAATCAAAGCAACCACCCCACCTTGACCCCAACCGCCCCCTCGGCAACAATCCCCAGGTTGCCGCCCACATGCGGCACACGGGATTGGCGTCCCGTTATCTACTTACCAATTCTGCTTGCGCGGCATGCCGCGCGGGCTGCTTTACCATGGCCGCGCCATTTGGCAGGCGCATGGTGGGGGAGTGCTATGCACTCGCTGGTTTGGTAAGTAGACCAGTACGCCAATCCTGCCACGCGCCTGCCCAATACCTCAGCCTTCCCCGGCAGGTGGTTTATCTTGTGTCACCGCAGGAGAAACACCATGCAACAGCCTCAAAACTTTCCCCCGCGCCGCCGCTACAAACTGAATGCTCTTGGACAACAGGAAGCGCTGCTCCCCTTCGTCCGCTTCTGCCCCGGCCGCACCTACCCGCATTACTGGCAAATGCCCACGCCCAGCAAGGATCTCCTCGCCAACCACGCCTATGGCCGCGAATGCGCGGCTCACCTGCTGCAATGGCTGAAAGACAACCGCGAATACGTCGGCAAAGGCCTGCTCAGCCGCGTCGCCCGCGACATCGATTTTGACCACCGCGATGGACGCGGCCAGTGGATGGGCTTTTTCAACTATCTGGAAATCATCATGCTGTTGGGCGCGGACCGGGTCCGGGTCTATCGCCATGTAGACAGCCAACATCAGCTCTACCTGGCGCTGGGACAGCGCTTCAGCCTGGAAGCGCGCTTCCGCAGCATCCGCCTGCGAAACCGCTAAGCGCCTTGCGGTGGGTATCGCTGCGCTCCACCCACCCTACGGCGGATGGTTTGGTCGGGGGTATTTGTAGGGTGGGTGGAGCCGCAGGCGATACCCACCAAAACCCGCCACCAAAACTCAAGCATCAATCCCATCTCGTTTCCGCGTGGGTATCGCTACGCTCCACCCACCCTACGGTGGACGGTCTTGTAGGGTGGGTGGAGCCGAGAGGCGATACCCACCAAAGCCCGCCGCCAAGATCCAAGCATCAATCCCATCGCGTTTCCGCGTGGGTATCGCTACGCCCCACCCACCCTACGGTGGATGGTCTTGTAGGGTGGGTGGAGCCGTAGGCGATACCCACCACACTCCCCCACCGAAAACCAACACTCAAGGCGCGGCCAGGTAATCCTGCAGGCATGTCTGCAAATGCTCGCGCAGCGCCGCCACCGCCGGCGACAGCATCAGACGATGCGGGATCACCAGACACAGCGGCGCGGCCTCGGTCTGCCAGTCTTCCAGCAAGGGCAAGAGCCGGCCGGCGCGCAGATCGTCCAGCGCGTCCAAACGCGATTTATAGGCGATGCCCAAACCCTCCAGCGCCCAGCGCCGCACCACTTCGCCGTCGTCGCTCTGGCGGCGGCCGTCCACCGTCACCAGCTCCCGCAGCGGACCCTGGCTGAAACTCCAGCGCTCGTGCAAGGCCGCGCCCAACACCAGGCGCAGGCATTGATGGCGGCGCAGCTCCTGCGGCGATTGCGGCCGGCCGTGGCGCGCCAGATAGTCCGGCGACGCGCACAGCACCCGCCGGTTGTCCGGCGCCAGCGGCAGGGCCACCAGGCTGGAGTCTTCCGGCACGCCGTAACGCAGGGCCACGTCCACCGGCTGCCGGTACAGATCCGCCACCCGGTCGCTGATCCGCAATTGCAGGCGCAGGCCGGCGTGCCGCTCCAGAAAGGCGTCCAGCCAGCCGCGCAGCCGGCTGCGCCCCAGGTCCGACGGCATGGACAGCGACAATTCGCCGCTCAAAGCCTGCCGCTGCAAGGCCAGCGCCTGGCCGCCGGCTTCCACCGCCTCCAGCGCGGCGCGCGCATGGGCCAGGTAGCGCTCTCCGGCCAGAGTCAGCCGCAGGCTGCGGGTGGAGCGCGCCAGCAATTGCGCGCCCACGGTTTTTTCCAGCCGCTTCAGCGCCGCGCTGGCCACCGCCGGGCTCAGGTCCAGCTGACGCGCGGCGGCGGACAGGCTGCCGTTGTCGGCGGCGCGAACGAACACCTGCAAATCTTCGAAACGGACCATGATCGTCAAAATTTTTTTGAAACTGAATCGAATTTTAGCCGGCTTTTCGTTGCTCCGAATAGGAATAGCATGGACACCATCAAGACCGGGCTATATCGGCCCGCACGCTATGGAGAACACCCTATGAAAGCCGTCGCCTATTACCAGAACCTGCCGATCGAGCATCCGGAATCGCTGCAGGACGTGCAACTGCCCGAGCCCGCCATCGGCGAGCATGATCTGCTGGTGGAGGTCAAAGCCGTCTCGGTGAACCCGGTGGACGCCAAGGTGCGCGCCGGCGCGGCGCCGGAGGCCGGCCAGGCCAAGGTGCTGGGCTGGGACGCCGCCGGCGTGGTGCGCGCGGTGGGCGCCAAGGTCAGCCTGTTCCAGCCCGGCGACAAGGTGTGGTACGCCGGCGCGCTGCACCGCCCCGGCGCCAACAGCGAATTGCACGCGGTGGACGAGCGCATCGTCGGCCGCATGCCGCAGAGCCTGGACTTCGAACAGGCAGCCGCCTTGCCGCTGACCGCCATCACCGCCTGGGAGTTGTTGTTCGACCGGCTGCAAGTGCTGGACAACCGCGCGCCCAGCGGCCGCAGCCTGCTGGTGGTGGGCGCGGCCGGCGGCGTCGGCTCCATCCTGGTGCAGCTGGCGCGTCGACTGACCGGCCTCACCGTGATCGCCACCGCTTCGCGGCCGGAAACCCAGGCCTGGGTCAAGGAGCTGGGCGCCCATCAGGTGATAGACCACCGCCGCCCGCTGAGCGAGGAGCTCAAGCGCATCGGCTACGCCAGCGTCGATTACGTGGCCAGCCTGAACCAGACCGACGCCCACTTCAAGGAGATCGTCGCCGCCATCGCGCCGCAGGGCAAGCTGGCGCTGATCGACGATCCGGCGGCGCTGGACGTGCGCGAACTGAAGCGCAAGAGCGTGTCGCTGCATTGGGAGTTCATGTACACCCGCTCGCTGTTCGGCACCGACGACCAGATTCAGCAACACCTGCTCCTGAACCGGCTGGCGGATCTGGTGGACGCCGGCCTGATCCGCAGCACGGTGGCCGAGCGCTTCGGCCGCATCGACGCCGCCAACCTGAAACGCGCTCACGCCTTGCTGGAGAGCAACCGGGCCAAGGGCAAGATCGTGCTCTCGGGTTTCTAAGCACCTGTTTACGATCTGCTGCGCATCGGCGATACGGCGTTGAAAACGCCTTCGAAATGCTCAGGCACCACTCGTACATTCCGCTTTCTCAGTCGTTTTCGCCTTGTCTCGCCCTTGCTCGCGAGACTTTGAACAGGCTCTAAGAACCGATACACGCCATCGCGCCGGCGGCGGCGTCTCGCCGCCGGCTCCATGCCGCTGCGCTAAGCGCCGCCGGCATGCGTCGAAATCGCTTCACAAGGCGCAGCCGGCGCGGAATAATGGCCTGCTGGCCGTCTTTAACAATCCGGGGAACGAGATCACGAATGCGCACGCTTTCGCCTCCGGCCCCGCCGCTGGCGACGCCGGCCGCGCCGCAGCGCCCGGCCCGCCCCGCCATTCCACCCTCCGTTCCCGCACCGGTCAGACCGGCGGCGCAAGCGTTCCCGGCCGCCAAACCTTTGCGTAATGGCCTATACCAAGCCTGATGCCGGAGCGAAACCGGAGCCGCCGCCCGCGCAACAGAGTACACAGGTTCAGAGACATAACCATGGCGCAAGGCGCAGCCGCGCCGCCATCTGTTGGGATACTCATATGCCTGATGCCAAATCATTGCGGAGCCAGCCGATACAGATCATGTTGCTGGACGATCACCTGATGGTGCTGAACAGCCTGGCCGGCCGCCTGGCCGATGAAACGGACCTGAGCGTGACCGGACAGTTCACCAGCAGCGCGCCGCTGATCCAGCATCTGGCGCAGCACGACGGCGTCGACGTCGTGGTCACCGACTACGCGCTCAGCCCCGGCGACATCGACGGCTTCAGCCTGATCCGCGGCCTGCGCCGGCGCTTCGCCCAAGTGCGCATCCTGGTGATGTCGGCCTATTACACCCCGGCCACGGTGGCGCTGGCGCTGCGCTGCGGCGCGCACGGCTTCATCGGCAAGGAACAGAGCCTGGACGAGCTGGTGGCCGCCATCCGCCTGCTGGCCGACGGCCACGGTTATCTGAGCCCGGACATGAGCGCCGCCTTGGACGAAAGCTGCGCCAACCTGCCGGCGCCGCAAAAAGCCATGCTGCGCAGCCTGCTGGACCACCCGGAGCTGTCCCCGCGCGAGCGCGAGGTGCTGCGCTGCTGCCTGGACGGCATGACGGTCAGCGACATCGCCGTCAAGTTCTCGCGCAGCATCAAGACCATCAGCAATCAGAAGCAATCCGCGCTGAAAAAGCTGGGCCTGCGCAGCGACAACGAGCTGTTCAAGCTGCAAAGCCGGCTGGCCAGCCACTGAAGCCATGCGCGCGCGCCTCTTGCTGTCCTCCTGTCTGCTGCTGGCCTTCTGCCTGCCCGCCGGTTTCAGCCGCGCCGCCCTCAATCCGGCGGAACGCGCCTGGCTGCTCAAGCACCCGGTGGTGCGCTACGCGATAGACCCGCACGGCTGGCCGATCGAATACATGGAGGACGGCGAGCACCGCGGCCTGACCCAGGCTTATCTGAGCCGCATCTCCGACATCAGCGGCCTGCGCTTCGAACTGGTGCCGGTGGCCAACCGCCAGCAGGCGGTGGACATGATGCTCAGCGGCCGCATCGACCTGCTCACCGCGCTGTCCTCCGGGCTGATTCCGCCGGAAGTGGGCCGGCGCATCCGCTTCAGCGACCCCTACTTCTCCGGCAGCACCGTGCTGGTCACCCAGCCGGACAAGCCCATCGTGTTCAGCACCTCCAAGCTGTCCGACAAGACCATCGCGGTGGAAAGCGGCGACCCCTACGAATACTTCCTGCGCGAGAATTTTCCCGCCGTGGACATCGTGGCCACGCCCACGCCGCTGGCGGCGCTGGACGCGGTGGCGGACGGCAAGGCCTACGCCGCGGTGGGGCTGGACGCGGTGATGCAGTCCGTGATCCGCCGCCGTTATTACGGCTCGCTGCGCATCGCCGGCAGCGTCAGCGAAATGCCCAGACTGGTGTCGATGGCGGTGAACAAGGACCAGCCGCAGCTGCTGTCCATCATCAACGGCTCGCTGGCGCAGCTGACCGCGGACGACACCCAGCACATGCTGGAAGACTGGCTGCAGACCACCGACTACGGCGCGCCGTCCTGGCGCTCCATCGGCCGCTACTACGCGCTGGAGCTGGCCGGCGTCGGCCTGGTCTTGCTGTTGCTGCTGCTGTTCGCCCAGCGCGCCCACGCCGCGCGCCGCGCCGCCCAGCGCAGCGAGGCGGAGAAATCGACCTTCCTCGCGGTGATGAGCCATGAAATCCGCACACCGATGAACGCGGTGCTGGCCTCGGTGGAGCTGCTGCGCCAGGCCGAGCTGCCGCCGCGCGAACGCGAGCTGGCGGCGCTGGCCAACGCCTCGGCGGTGAATCTGCTGGAGCTGCTGGACAATGTGCTGGACGTGTCCAAGCTCAACGCCCGGCGGCTGCGGCTGGAACCGGTGGCCACCGACGCGGCGGCGCTGGCCAGCGGCGTGGCGGCGATCTATCGCGCCTGCGCGGAAAAGAAAGGGCTGGAACTGCAACTGGAAATGCAGGACCTGTGCCGCCGCCTGCTGGTGGTGGACCCGGTGCGCCTGCGCCAGATCCTGAGCAATCTGCTCAGCAACGCGGTCAAGTTCACGCGTCAGGGCAAGGTGTGCCTGAAGCTGGAACTGCAGGAAATAGAGAAGGAACGGGCGCTGCTGTGCGTCCAGGTCAGCGACACCGGCATCGGCATCGCGCCGGAGCAACAGGCCCGCTTGTTTCGCGAATACGCGCAGGCGGACAATACCCAACAGCGCTACGGCGGCACCGGGCTGGGCTTGCTGATCTGCCGGCAGCTGGTGGAGCTGATGTCCGGCCGCATCGCGCTGGACAGCCTGCCGGAGCGCGGCACCACGGTGACGCTGTGGTTGCCGGTGCGCCATGCGCCGGCCGAAGCCGAAACGAACGCCGAGCCGGACGCCGCCAGCGCGCCGGCGGCGCTCAAGGAGTCCTGCGATCCCATCCTGGTGGTGGAGGACCAGCCGGCCAACCGCTTCATCATCGCCCAACAGCTGCTGCAACTGGGCTACCGCGCGGTGACGGCGGACAACGGCGCCGCCGCGCTGGCCTTGCTGGATCAGGGCCAGCGCTTCGCCATGGCGCTGCTGGACTGCAATCTGCCCGGCATCAGCGGCTATCAACTGGCGCTGCGGCTGCGCCGCCACCCGGCGCTGCAGTGGCAGCCCTATCTGCCCATCATCGCCATCTCGGCGACCACCGGCATAGAACACCAGCAGCGTTGCCTGGACAGCGGCATAGACAGCTGCCTGACCAAGCCCTTGCGGCTGGCCCAGCTGGAGCAGATCATGACGCTGTGGCTGGACCACCGTCCCGGTCCGTCGCCGGCCGCGCCGGCGCCGCCCGACGACGAGCTGACGCAGTTGCTGAGCCACAGCTGCGACGCCGACGCCGCCGCGCTGCGCCAGGCCTTGCAGGCGCGGGACTGGCCGCAGGCGGAACACTACGCGCACCGCCTGCACGGCGTGGCGCTCAGCGCCGGCCTGCCGCGCTTGCCGGCGCTGGCGGCGGAAATGCAGACTGCGCTGCGCCAGCCGCAGCCGGACTCAGGCCGGCTGCAGGACCTGCTTCAAACGCTGGAGGCGGCGTTGCCGCAGCCGGCGCCCAGCGGCGACTGAGCGAGGCGGCGCGCCAGCTGCCGCTCCACCACCTGGCAAACATGGGCCACGGTCTTGATGTCGACGATGTCGTCGACGCCGATCTCGATGCCGAACTCGTCGTTCAGCAACAGCACCATGTCCAGCAGTTCCATCGAGTCCGCGTACAACTCGTCCACCAGCAAGGCCTGCGGCTGCAGCTTGGACTCCTCCACCGACAAACAGCAAGCCATCACCGCCACCACTTGTTGCTCAAGACTGATTGCCACGGTTGCGCTCCCGGATGCGGTTGGGGTCGAGATGCAGGCCGTCGGTGGTCAGGGTGATCTCAGAGGCGGCGCTGCGCTGCGTTTTACGCTGCGCATTGCCGTCATCGCGGAGTTGCCGCTGAGTGGCGGCGTCAAGACCCACCGCGTCCAGCAAACCCAGCACCAACGGGTTCTCCGGCTGCCCCTTGGTCAGCAGATAACCCTCCTTGATCAAATTGCCCGCAAAGCGGTTCAAGGCTTCGCGTCGTCCCGCCAGCCCCTGGTGCGTGGCCAGCACCTGCTGCAAGCGCTCCGCCGCCTTGGCCTGGGCATCCGTCTGCGTGCCATTGGCGAACACGGTCAACAAGCCCGTTTGCCCGCTTCTGGCGTCCGGCAAGGCCTGCTTGCGCAAAGCATCGAATTCACGCTGCTGCGCGCTTGGGTTCCACTCCGGAGCCAACACGCTGCGCGCCGCGCGCAATAACTCGACCTCGCCATTCAAGGCCATGCCTTGCTGGCGCAGGGAGCTCAGCGTCGGCAGGGTCGGCATATTGCCGAAGCGCAGCAGATTGAAACCGCCGGCAGGCCGGGTATCGGCCGGTGTCGCGGCTTGCGCTGTCGCGGCCGACTGAAGCGGCGGCGGCGTGCCGCTGGGAGACGATGCGGCAGGGTTCTCGAGCTCGCTCGGCTGGGCGTCGTTGCCGTTCAGCATCCCTTGCAGGAAGGCTTGCCGGCGCAGATCCATCGCCTTGGGCTCTGTGTGCGCCGCTTCCGCGCCGCCATCGGCCAGAACCGGCGGCGTATCCGTCCGCGTCGGCGCCGTCAGCGGCTGGCTGTATTGCGCGGCGGCGTTGGCCACCGGCTGGCTGGAGGCTTGCAGGACATTGGGCTGCTCTCTTAGCTCTCTTAGCAAAGCCCCTTCCACGTGCGGGCTGTTGCCGCCCGCCAGCGTTTGGGCCGTGGCCGGCGCCTGGACGGATGCCCAGTTCAGCAAGCGCAGGATGACGCAGTCCTTGTCGCCGTCGAATTTAGCGATGCTGGTCAAGCGCGCCGTTTTCAGGATCTGGCCGCGCAGCTGCGTCTGCTGCGGGTGCTGTTCCAAGCCTTGACGCAATTGCTGCCATTGCGTCTCCGGCATGGCCCTACCATAAAGCTTTCCGCCCACGCTTGAGCCGGGTTCGGGCAAAAAGGCATCCCGCGCCTGCACCAGGGGGCCGCGATCCAGCTCGCCGCGGCTGTCCAGCAGCATGGCGGTGCGAATGTCCTGCGCCAACGCGCCGGCCGCCTTGTTGGCATCGGACTGGTAAATGACGGACTTCAACACCACCTCGGGGAAGCTGCTGCGCCACTGCTTGAAAGACAGCGGAGGAGCGGCGGCGGTGTCGTCGGCCTGCGTGGACGCGTCCACGGGGATCTCCCCGCGCTCGGCATCCGTCGAGCCGACGTTGACGCGCGACCTATCCAGATCCGTCACCGGCGTTTTCACTTCGGTCGTACGCGCCGTTCCGTCGCGGCCGTCGGCCGCATCCGTTTGCGTCTCCATGGAGCGGAACGAGCGCCCCGCGCCATCGCCAGACGCGGGCGCGCGGCGGGTCTGCTCGTCGCCGCTCGCAGTCCCGCGCTGAGCGCCTTGCTGATGCTGATGCATCTTCAGATTCAAACGTTGCACCAGCCTGCTCGGATCTCGCCGTCCTCGGGCGGGCCGCTGGCTGCGGCTGCTGTTGCCACTATCGGAGGTATTGCCGCTATCCGTGATATTCACGCTGTTATCGATGGTGATGCCACCGACATTGATGGTGATGTTGGGCCCGCCCGCCGGCGCGGCGGAAGGATCGGGTTTTGGAGTGGCCGGCCCTTTGGGCGCGTCGGGAAGATCCGGCTTCGCCTGCGGTGGCGCTTCCTGACCCAGTCCCGCCAGCACGCTGCGCAGCAATTGCGGCAGAATCGCCACGGTGTCGAGATCGCGCGCCTGCCGGCCCAGGCTCGGGCCGCTCAGCCCCAGCATCTCGCCGCGGCTCTGGCGCAGCGCGTTGAAAGCCAGCCCCGCCGCGCTGTCCACCAGCTCCATCACTTTCTCGCCGGTAGCCGCATCCAGTGAACGCCCCAGCTGAGTCTCCACATAGGACAGGATGAAGGTGCTGACCTCGCGCTGCATAAAGTCGTTGCCCAACTTCATGGTGTCGCCGCCGCAATGCTCGTGCGCCAGCTGCGCCAACTTGTGCTCCAGCTGGTTGCGCAGCTGGTATTGCTTATTGGTGCTCTGGGTCCACGGACCAAAGGCGGATTTGGCGCCCAAGCCGTCTTTCTGGATGCGGGCGGTGTATTGCTGCGCCAGATCGTCCAGAGACTTGGCGTCCTGCGGGCTCAAGTCCGGCTGCTGTTTGAGTTGCGCGTAAACCTTGGCGAACTCAGCGATTTCCAATTGAGCGTAAACATTGGGCGAAGCCAGGTAGAGCTTGTCCAGCGCCTTGGCGTCCGTCGAGGCGGCGAACAAGGCCGCCACGCTGTCTCGGGTGTGCTGGGCCTTGAAGCTGGCCGGATCCATCAGCGAGTGGCGGCGCGCCGGCGTGGCGGCGCTGCTGCGCCCGCCGTTGAAACGCTCGGAGAGCGGGGTGGCCGGCCGCCGCGACGCGTCCGCCGGCATGGACAGGGAGCGCGTCAGAAGGGGAGATGCTCCGCTAATGGGCATGGTGTGGTTCTCCTTAGCCTTATAGAGCGGCTAACAGAAGTCGGTTTTACGGCTGAGGCAAGGCGCGCCGACGGTAGCCGTCGTACGGTAAATCGGCGCGCGGCACCGCGGGAGTTTTAGCCGCGCTTAGCCTTGCAGGAAGGACTTGGCGGTTTCCGTGCAGCTGCTGATGGTGCTGCTGAGCACCTTGACCAGATTATCGAACAGCGAGTTGGCGTTGCTGTATTTCTGGGTCAGCGTCTGCAAGGTGTTCTTCAGGTTTTCCTCCTGCGCCTTGAAGCCGGACTGCCAGGACTGGAATTTGGCGTTGTCCATTTCCACCTTCTGCCCTTGCGACGGCACCTTGTTGCCCGCCAGCCCTTCCAGCGCCTTCATCATTTTATCCACTGGACCGGTGTCGATGACCACCACATACCTGCCTGAATCCTTGGGTTGTTCCTTCACACATTCCTTGGGCAAGCCCAATTCCGCGGCCCATTTTTCCGCTTCTTCCTTGGCCTTCTCTGGCGTATCGGCGGTACTGGCAAACAACTCCGTGTTCTCGTATTTCTCCTTCAATGTCTTCAGCTCGGCATACAGATCGCCCACATTCAACGTGACTTTGTCGCCCTTGTCGTTGGATGAGATCCAGCCGGCCATCTTGGCCAAGATGTCGCTGAACTCCTGGTAGAACTCGATGTATTTGCCCACCACGTTCTCATACACGCCCAGATAGCCGTTCTTGATGTTGCCGATGGAGTCGCTGATCAATTTCCACAGCTCGCGGTCGGAGATCACACCGCCGGAGGCGTCCCGGGCCGCGTTCAGCATCGGCGCGGCAAACTCCCGCGCCGTCGGCGAAATGTCGGCGACTTCCTTCTCGATACCGTCGAGCAGCTGCTGCTTTTGCTGCGGCGTCATCACATAGCCGCTTTCTCCCACGCTCTTCAGCGCGCCAACGAACTGTTGGGTTGCCAGGGTCTGCATGTCGCGGGCCTCGTCCAAGGCCCGCGTCAGCGCGCCGCGCTGGAATGCCACGCGCTCGGCCGGCGGCTGCTCGCCGCCGGAAATCGCAGCCTGCCAGCGCTGGTCCGCCAGCTTGCTTTCATAGGTGGTCTGTCCTTCGATGACGCGACGGACGGTTTCGTTGACCTGACGCAGCGCGTCAGCCTTGTTCTGAGCGGTATTGAGCGCGGACAGCTCCGGTCCTTGCGGCGCGGCGGCGCGGATTTCGGCAGCGACGCCGCCGACATCGGCGCGCGGCGCGGCGGCCGGGGTTTCCGTCATTTGCGGCCGCGTCAGCGGCAAGGAGGATGTGGTTTGAATGCCGTTCATGGGAATTCCCCTGCATGGCCAGCGCCGAGGCAGGCGCCAAGGCGCTGGCGGGATGAATGGTGTGGAAGGCAGGCCCGGCCGGGTTGGCCGGGTTGGCCGGGCCGGCGGACGGAGCCTGGGATGGCTCCGCCCGGTTCCGGGCTAGCGGATCAGGCGCGAATATTGCCGGCTACCGCGCCCATGGCCGCGTTCTTGGATTGGCTGATGCTGTCCAAGGTGCGCAGCAGCTCCTGGATGAAGCTGTCGGACTTGCGGCTGCTCTCGCGGGTTTCCTCGGAGGCGGTATTGGCCACGCGGCTGGAAGCCTGGCTGATCTGCTGCTCGGACTGCTCCAGCGTGGCCGCGTAGCGGCCGGAGCCGCCGGCGATATTGCTGGCCGCGGACGAGCTGTCCATGATGGCCCGGCCGGTGGTTTTCTTGGCCTCGGCCTTGAGCTTGGTGTCGTCCATGGCCAGTTGTTCCGCCTGTCCCTTCACCGACAAGTTCTCGCCGGCGCCGCCCAGCGCGGTTTCATGCTCCTTGGACAAACGCTGGTTGCTGGACTGCAGGCCGATCTTGTCGCCGGCCATGCCGTCGGCCACGCTGCCGGCGGCGTTGGACTGCGCGTTCAACTCGCCCGCGCCCGGCTTGGCCGCTCCCGGCTGCTGCGGCTTCAGACCCACCTGCTTCAGGCCGTCGGCGTCGGTGCCCAGCTTGACGGTGTTCTGGCGGCCCAGCGCGGACTGGATATTGCGGCCCTCATCTCCCAGCTTGGCCAGCTTGGGCGCGTTGTTCTTCAGCGCGCCGCGTTCAGCGCTCAAGCCGCTCAGGTTCTTCTTGGCGCCGACGCCGGTGATGGCCATCTGGCCCACGCCCTGGGCTATGCTGCTGGACAGGTTGGCCACGCCCTCGCGCACCATGGAGGCGGCGGTGGCTTTGGTGGCGTCGAAGCCTACCAGCGACAGCTTGCTGCTCAGCGTGTTGTCGGCGGTGCGCAGCGCCGACATCAAGACAATGGCGGCCACCATCAGCGCCGCGCCGTTGGGCGCCATGCCGCTGATGTCGAAGGGCTTGCCCTGCTCGGCCTGCTCCTTGACCTTGTCGTCCACCAGCTTGCTGACGCCGGACTCGACCTTCTGATACACCGCGCCCAGATCCTGGACGAAAGCCGGATCCTGGGCTTTTTCGCTCAAATAGCTCTTCAGCGCGTCGGTCACCTGCTTGCTCACCTCGGCGGACGGAGGGCGCAGTTGCGGCCCGCTCATCACCTCGGCCAGCGCCTTGCCGTCGCGGCCGGCGCTGTTCAGGATGGGCAGGATGTCCTTGATGTCCACCAAGGACTTGGCGACAGGGGATTTTTCAGCCGCGCCGGATTCAAGCGCCGCCGGAAACGGATTGTGGGTGGAAACACTGCCGATAATAGTTGCCATAATATTCTCTCCTAACTCAAGCGTGACTCTGACGCAGCACGAAACGACCGGCTTCGGCGTTCTGCTGCAACGCGGAAGACATCATCGTGGTCAGGTCTTGGGTAACTTTCTGGGTGCTGGCGAAGACTTCCACCGCCTGCTTCAGCCATTGTTCGATCTGCTCCATCGCGGCGCGCGCCAGGGTGAAGTCGGCCAGCATATCGCTGGCGTTCTTCATGAACACGCCCTGCGCCACATTGCCGCCGGCCTGAGAGGTGGCTTGCGCCACTTCCCCGCCCACCACCACGCGGTTGAGGGTGTTGGCCATCAGTTGCTTGGAGGCGGCGTCGGTGCGCAGGCCCAGGCTGTTGGCCAGGCGCTGGAAGCCCTGGGTCAACATCTTGCTGCCGTTCTTGGCCAGTTCCTTCAGCACATTGGGCACCATCTTCTTGATGGCGTCGCCCATCAGCTTGCTGAGCGCGCCGCCCAGCTTGCTGGCGGCGCCCTTGCCCACCACGGCCACCACCACCATCACCGCGACCATGGCCACCGCGGCCAGCACCGCGCCGATGATGGAGCCGGCCAGCTCGGCGGTCTTCTTGTCCACCCCCATGCTTTCCAGCGCCTTGGTAATGGCTTTGCCTATCAGGTCCATCAAGGGTTTGAGCACCTTGTCCATCAAGGGCTTCAACGCCTCTTCCATGAAAGACACCCCGGTGGTGGCCTTGACCACCTCGTCCGCCACCATCAGCGCGACGCCCACCGCGGCCAGCGCCAGGCTGGCGCCGCCGGTGAATGCTGCGGCCACGACGCTGATCACCGTCAGCACCGCGCCTAGAATCTTGCCAATGCACCCCATGGTGCGATTGAGTTCTTCCGCCTTGCGCACTTCTTCCTGGTACTCGGCGGATTTTTTGTCCATTTCCTTCTGGCGGCCTTCCTGCATGGCCTGGAACAATGCCAGATCGCTTTTCAGGCTTTCTTCGCTGTTCTTGCCCACCATCTCGACGAACATCGCCATCAGCATGGTCAGCTTGGCTACATTGGACAGGTTGTCCTCGCCGGTTTTGCGCGCGACATCGCCGCCCACATTGGCGCCTTGCACCTTGCCGGCCAGATCATCGGCGATCTTGCCCTTTTCCACCGCCACCACGCGGGCCTTTTCCGCCACCTCGGACGCCTTGTCGGCTTTCTGCTTGGCTTGCGCGGCTTCGCCGGAAGCTTGCTGGCTGGCGGCCTGAGCGTCGGCGTAGCCCGGATCGTCCGGCGACATGCCGTTCAACTTGGCCAGGGCCGCGTCGGCTTTCTTCTGGGCTGCATCCGCGGCCTGTTTGGCGCTGTCGTAGTTGCCCACGGCGTCTTTCAACGCCTCGGTGGCTTCGCTCGCCGCCTTGAACGCGTCCTGGAACTCTTTGGACAGTTTCTCGCCCATCGCCACTTGCGCTTCCATCATCGCGCGCCAGGTGGCGATGCGGCTTTCCAGCTGCGACAGCGAAACATTGCCCAGCAAGGACATCAACTGCCCCAGCAGCAGCGTCAGCTTGCCCGCGCCGTCCAGCTCTTCCTTGGCCTTGGCCGTGGGCTGGGTCAGCGGCGGCGTGTTCAAGTCGCTGCGCGGCTTGGCGGCGCCGGCGTCGTCGCTGACGCGCATCGTGAACAGCGCTTGCGCCGACTTCTGCGCGGCGTCGACGAATTTCTCGCTCGCCTGGGTGTTGCCCGATAGCGCTTTCGCCAGCTTGGCACTGTCAAGATTGAAGCTTTGACCGATAGTGTTACCGCTCATGCTTGCTCCTTTTCCTGCTGACGGGATTGCTCGGCCTCCGTCTCCTGCAAACTGTCCAGATACACTTGGGCCTTGGCGCGCAGCGACTCGTCGTCGCTTTGTTCGCACACCAGCTCGAAACACTGCCTGGCCTTGGCCGCCTTGCGCATGAACAGCTGGCACTGGCCGGTGAAGAACACCGGCCGGTAGTCGTTCTTGCTCAGGGCGAAGGCCACCGCGTACAGATCGGCGGCCTTCTGGAACTGTTTCTTGAGCTGGCACACGGCGGCCAGCCCCATAATGTAGTCGGGATTGTAGAAGTCGTAGATGCATAGGAAGCGGAAGAAGGTTTCCGCCTCGTCGAGCCTTCCCTTGTTGTAAAAATCGTAAGCGTGGGCGTACAGGCCTTCCATCATGTCCGGCGGTATGCCGTGCACGTCTTTCAGGGTGGCGCCTGCGCTTACGGCTTCCCAGACCATCTCTGCCAGGCGGTCGTCGCTGACACTGTCTTCAGGGTTCATCAAACATCTCCTAGTCGCTGTCACCAACCCGGCAGAGCTGGCTAGAGACGACGGTTGTCTTGGGGGTGAGGTGACCGTCGTCGCTGTCATTTAACAGCGGCCGGCGGGGGGAAACATTCAGGAATCGCTCATGGCGACGGCGCACCGGAAATCCGGGCTTGCGCAACACGGCCCTGCCGGCTTTGAAGCCGCCGCCGCGCGGGGGAGGATAGACGGCGGCTGACGGGAAGGGCCTTGGAGCGCGTCGATGCGCTCAGCCCTCCTGCGCGTCTCGCTTATCCACAGAAGCGGGCTTGGCGGCGGATTTATCCACAGCAGGCCCGGCGACGCTTCCGTCCTTCCCCTGCTCCGCCGCCGGTGGCGTCGATGGCGCCGGCTCCGACGCCTCCGCTCCGGCGTTTTCCACCTGCTCCAGCCACATCAGCAAACGCAGCACTTCCTCCACCTCGTCCAGGCTGACCAGGGAATAGCGGCGATGGCTGGCGAAGATGCGCCGCGCCAGCGGAATGTCGCGCACCACCGGCACGCCCACTTTTTCGGCGTAGGCACGCACCGCCAGCGCGCGCTGATTGGTCTCCATCACCGAGATGAAGGGAATGGGCAGCAACTCGGGCTTGAAGTAGATGCCGACGGCGATATGGGTGGGGTTGGCCACGATCAGGCGCGAGTTCTCGATGTCGGACTTCACCTGCTCGGACAGGATCTCCATATGCGCCTCGCGGCGGCGCGACTTGATCTCCGGATTGCCCTCCTGCTCCTTCATCTCGCGCTTGACCTCCTGCTTGTCCATCTTCATGTCCTTCATGAACAGGAAGTACTCGGCGATCGCGTCCAGCACCAGCACCGCCACGATGCAGCCCAGGCAGGTCAGCACCAGCGCCAGCAGCAGTTCGCGCCAGATCGCCGCCATGCCCATCGGGTCGCCGTTGAGCTGGGCGAACAGCAGCGCCTTGTGCTTGTGCCACAGCACCAGCACCGCCACCACGAAGCTGGCCAGGTAGAGCAAGGCCTTCACCGCCTCCTTCACCGTGCGCAGGCTGAACAGCTTCTTGAAACCGTTGACCGGGTTCAGCGCTTCCAGATTGAGCTTCAAGGCCTCGCTGGCCAGCACGAAGCCGCTTTGCAGCAGGGAGGGCAGCGCGGAGGCGACGATGCACAGCAGGAAGATGGGCAGCAGCAGCTTGATGCCCAGCCAGACCACGGCCTGGGCGTAGCCCTGCATGTCCTGCTGGAAGCCGCCGGCGATCACCTGGCGGAAAGCGCCCATCAGCTCCACCAGCGAGCCGAAGGACACCAGATAGGCGACGCCGCACAAGGTCAGGCAGGCCACCACCAGGTCGCGGCTCTTGAAGGACTGCCCTTTCTTGGCCGCGTCCTGCAGGCGTTTGCGCGTCGGTTGTTCGGTCTTGTTCGACATCTCAAGGCACCGGCGCGCTCAGCCAGCCGGGCAGCGCCTGCGGCGGGAAGGCCAGCCGCATCACCGTGTCCGGCAAAATCGGGCCGAAATACATCAGCATGATCAGCAGCGCCGCCGCGCTCTTCACCGTCAGCGACACCGCGAAGGCGTTCATCTGCGGCGCGAAGCGCGACAGCAGGCCCAGCACCACCTCGGACAGCAGCAAGGCCGCCACCACCGGGCTGGCCAGCACCACCGCCTTGCTGATCACCTGATTGAGCAGGCTCAGCGTCGGCTGCAGCGCCGGCGTGCACGCGCCCAGCGGGTCGCACAACTGATAGCTCTGGCGGAACAGGTCCAGCATCAGATTCATGCCGCCGCCTTGCAGATAGACCGCGGCGGCGAACAGATTGAACATATTGGCCAGTTCCGAGGTGTCCACGCCGTTGGCCGGGTCTATGCTGCTGCTCAGCGTCGCGCCGCGCTGGTTGTCTATGATGCTGCCCAGCGCGTGGAACACCCAGAACGGCCAGGCCAGCAGACAGCCCAGCAGCAGGCCCACCGCCGCCTCGCGCGCGATCAGCGCGAGAAAGGGCAGCGCCTGGAAGGCCGGCAGCGCCTCCACCGGATGCGGCCACAAGCCCAGCGCCACCAGCATGGTGGCCGAGGTGCGCACCACGCCGCTGAGCACATTGCTGTTCAGGAAGGGCAGGATGAAGAACACCGGCGCCACGCGGGCGAAACCGAGCGCGGCCGAGGCCACCCAGCCGTGGATTTCGAAGAACAGGCCGAACTGCATCCGCCTCAGCCCCTGGCCAGCGCCATGCGCATCACCTCCCGGCCGAAGCCGAGCAGGGTTTCGCCGTACCAGCCGGACAGCAGGAACAGACACAGGCTGACGCCGAACAGCTTGATGCCGAAGGGCAGCGTCTGTTCCTGCAACTGGGTCACGGTCTGGAACAGGCCCACCAGCAGGCCGATGGCGGTGGCGACGATGATGGGCCAGGCCGACATCAGCAGCACCAGGTACAGCGCCTTGTTGCCGGCGAACACCAGATCATTCATAGCAAAACTCCAAAATTGAGGCGGGCGGCATAGGCAGCAAAACCGAGCGCAGCGACCGAGGCAAGGCGCGCCGACGCAGGCAGTACCCGTCGTACGACAAGGAGGCGCAACGCAGCATCGGCGGTTTTGCCCCCTACGAAGCCAAATCCAGGTACTGCAACACCAAGCCCTTGGACAGCAAGGTCCAGCCGTCCAGCGCCACGAACAACACCAGCTTGATCGGCACCGAAATCGTCACCGGGCTCATCATCATCATCCCCAGCGCCAGCAGGATGCTGGAGATCACCAAGTCCACCACCACGAAGGGCAGGTAGAGGTAGAAGCCGATCTTGAACGCGCTCTTGATCTCGCTGAGCGCGTAGGCCGGCAACAAGGCGAAGATGGACGGCTGTTCGTCCTCGGCCGCATTGCCGGTTTCGCGCTCGGTGCGCTGCGCCTGGGCCTTTTCGAAGAAGCTCACCAGCTCCGGGTCGGAATACTTCTGCAAATAGCCGCGATAACCGTCCAGGCCGTTCTCGACGAAATTGCTCACCGACTCCACGCTGTTGAAGCTGACCTGCTCTTCCTGGTAATGGCTGTAAGCCTGCTGCGCGATCGGCAGCATCACGAACATCGACAGCATCAGCGCGATGCCGTTGAGCGTCATATTGGACGGCACCTGCTGCAGGCCCAACGCGTTGCGCACCATCACGAACACGATGGAGAACTTGATGAAGCAAGTGCCGGAGGCGATCAGGAAAGGCAGCAGCGTGGCGAAGGCCAGCAGCGCGATCAGCGAAATATCATTCGACATCGGCGGCTCCGCCCAGCCACTCCGTCACTTCCACTCCCAGATGGCCGGCCAGCTGCACCAGTTCGCCGCGTCCCAGCAAGGCGCCGTTGGCGCGCACTTCCACCCGCCGCTCGACGTCGGCCGGCAGGTTCAACAGCCGGCCCCGGCACAAGTCCTGCAGCTCCGCCAGCGTCATCCGGCCGCGATGCAGCACGAACTCCAGCTCCACCGGCAGCTGTCCCATATCGCGCGCCGGCGCTTCCTGCTCGGCCTCCTGTTGCGATTCATCCCATTCCATGACGATTCCTTCCTCATACGTTTGATAAGTGCCCAATGCGCGGTCGTGGCAGCGCACCGCCGCCTTAGGCTCGCGGATCAGCAGCACGTCGCCGCGCGCGACGCCGCGCAGCAGGCCCAGGCTCACGCGGCTGTCGCCGACGACGAAGCGCAGCGGCCAACTCAACAGCGGCGCCGGGTCCGGCGCGTCTCCGGCCTCGAACTCCGGCGCGCGTTCCAGCCACAGCGGCCCCTCGGCGCACATCACCCGCAGCAGCGGCTGGCGCGGCAAGGCGTCGCCCGGCCCCGCTTCGCCCAGGCTCAAGCGCTGGTAGGCCAGCTCCGGCATCGGCGGCGTCAGCGGTCGTTCCGCCGCCGCCAGCCATTGCGCCGCCTGCGACTCCACTCCGGCGGACAGCGCCAGCCGCGCCAGCTCGGGCGCGGCGCTCTCCAGCCAGGCGCGCGGCTGCAACCAGCCCTGCCAGCGCTGTTCCGCGTCGGCCACCGATAGCCACAGGCCGCCGCGCGGCGGCGTTTCCAGCGTCGCGTCCCAACCCTGGCGCCGCCAGGCCTCGGCGGCGCGCCGCAAAGCGCGCTCGCGCGCGTCTATCTGTCTGAGCGCCAGCATCAGGCGTCCTCCTCCTCATCCCGCTGCGGCTGCTGCCGGCCCTGCTCGCGGCCGTCGTCGCGGGCCATCTGCCATTGCTGCGGGTTGCCGGACTGCCATTGCTCGCCCAGGCGCTGCTGCACCAGGCTGTCCGACGGTTGCAGGCTGAGCACGCCGCCGGGCTGGCTTTGCACATTGACCGCGTGTTCGCCGCCCCAGCGCTGGAAGCGATACGTCAGCCCCGGCTGGGCCGGTTCCGGCGCGCTGGGCGCGGACGGCGCCGCTTGAGCCGCGGTCGAGGCGGGGTCCTGGCGCGGCCGCGCCGGCGGCGCGGTTTCGCGCGGCGGCGTCGGCTGCGCCGATGGCTGGGCCGGCGGCGGCGCGATGGCCGCGGCGGCGGCCGGCGCGGCCTCGGTCTTGCGCGCCTCGCCGCCTTCGCGCGCGGCGGGCGGCGTCGGCGCGGAAACCGATGCGGCGGCTTCGGCTTTCAGCGCGCCCCGTCCATGCGACACCGGCGCGTCGGCGCCGGTCGACGACGCTGCGGCGGCCGGAAGCGGGGCCTCGCCCTTGGCCGGCGCGTGCTCGATCTTGTGCGGCGCAGCCGGCGCCGGCGACGCGGAGCGGGCCTTGGCCGGAACGTCGGCATCCGAAGCCAGGCCGGCCGCGTGCGCGGCAGCCAAGGCCGCCGCGGCGGCGTGCGGGTCTTGCGGCCGGGCGGCGGTCTTGCCGCGCGCGGCGGCGTCCAGCCGTTCGCCGTCGCCCAAGGGCGTCTGGCCGCGCTTGCCCGGCGCGGACAAGGCGGCGTCCGCCGCGTGGCGGCCGCCGGAGTTCAGGCGCGCGGCGTTCCAGTGCGGCGGCAGCGGCGGCTGCCACAGCGCCCCCGCCGGCAGGCGGGAGCGATCCCGCTCGCGCTCGCCGGCCTCGTCCTCGCCGTCGCGCTCCGGATCGGCGGCGTCCTGACGCTGTCTCTGGGCTTCGCGGGCAAAGGCCTCGGCGGCGCCGTCGGCGTCGGCCGCGGCTCCCGGCCGGGTGTCCGCGCTCGGCGCGGGAATGGGCGTCATCGCTTCCATATCGTCCTCTCTTCCTGCTCGGCCTCGTCCAGCCGCAAGCGCCGCATCCGTTCCTGGCGGCGCTGCAGCTTGGCCCAGCGTTGATACTTGTCTTCCTTGCGCAGCCATTGCCGGCGCAAAGCCTGTTGTTCCTCGCGCCGGCCGGCCAGGCCTTGGCGCTGTTCTTGCAACTGCCCGCTTTGCAGGTCCAGGTTTTGCAACTGGCGGCGCAGCACCGCCTGCTTGCGCTGCAGCGCGAACAGCTGGCCGCGGCTCATCGCCCCGGCCGGCCGCTGCGCCAGCAGCAATTGGCGCAGGCCCAGCCCCTGCGAGGCCAGCGCCTGTTGTTCCGCCGCCAGCGCGCCGTCCTGGCGCGCCAGTTGAGCCAGCTCCGCCTCGCAGCGCGATTGCGCCGCCTGGCAGCGGCGCAGCAGCGCGCCCAGCTTAGGCAACAAGCTCATGCAGGCTGCGCAGGGTGTCGTCGAACCCCGCGCCCTCGTCCATCGACTGGCGCAGCCAGCGCCGCAGCGCGTCACGCGCGTGCATCGCGCGGTCGTTGTCGGCGTTCTCGCCGGGGCGGTATTCGCCCAGGTCGATGAAGACTTGCAGCTCCTCCAGCCGCGCCATCAGGGCGCGCAACGCCGAGGCCGCCTGCAAATGGCCGCCGTCGCAAACCTGGCCCGCCACGCGGCTGGCGCTCTTGAGCACGTCGATGGCCGGGTAATGGCCCTGGCCGGCCAGCTTGCGGCTCAGGTAGATGTGGCCGTCCAGAATGGAGCGGATCTCGTCCGCCATCGGGTCCGGCTCGTCGTCGCTTTCCAGCAGCACGGTGTAAAAGGCGGTGATGCTGCCGCCGCGGGTGGCGCCGGGGCGCTCCAGCAGCCGCGGCAGGCTGTCGAACACCGAGGCCGGGTAGCCGCGCCGCGCCGGCGGCTCGCCGGCGGCCAGCGCCACGTCGCGCAGCGCGCGGGCGTAACGGGTCATGGAGTCGACGAAGAGCACCACTTTCTTGCCCTGGTCGCGGAAGTACTCGGCCACCGTGGTGGCCAGCAGCGCCGCGTTGCAGCGGTCCACCGAGGAAAAGTCCGAGGTGGCGAACACCAGCGCGCAGCGCTCGCGCTTGGGCGAGGCGCGCAGCGATTCGGCGAACTCGGTCACTTCGCGGCCGCGCTCGCCGATCAGGCCGATGACGAAGACGTCGGCGTCGCTCTGCTCGATCAGCATGTGCATCAGCATGGTCTTGCCGCAGCCGGCGGAGGCGAAGATGCCGACGCGCTGGCCGACGCCGCAGGTCAGCAGGCCGTCGATGGCGCGCACGCCGGTGGCCAGCGGCTCGCGTATGCCCACGCGTCGCGAGTACGGCGGCGGGTCGGCGTCGATGCCGCGCTCCTCGCCGCCGACGCCGGCCTCGGGCGCGAAGCGCTCGACGATGCGGCCGGTGGGGTCCAGCACCGCGCCCAGCGCCGACTCGCCTATCCAGGCGGCCAAGGCGCGGCCGGTGGGCTGCAGCACCGCCTCGCGCGACAGGCCGCGCGCGTTGCCGATCAGGCTGAGCACCGCGCGCGGGCCCTGGAAGCCCACCACCTGGGCGCGGGCCACCACCTCGCGGTCCTGCCAGCTGCGGCGGATGTCGCACAGCTCGCCTATCGCCACCTCGGGCAGCGCGGCCTCCAGAATGGGGCCGGACAGGCGTTGCGGATACGCCAACCGGCGCAGCAGGCGCGGCGCCTTCATCGCAGCAGCGACTCGCTGAAGCGCTCCAGCGCGTCGAAGAAGCCGTTCAACGCCTCGGAGAAGCGCTTGCCGTCGGTCAGATAGTCCGGGTGCGCCATCGCCTTCAGTTCCAGATAGCCGTCATTGGCGGCCAGTTGCAGCTGGCCGCCGCGGGCGAAGTGGCAGCCCTGCATCAGGTCCTGCAGCAGTTGGGCCGCGCGCTGGGCCAGCACCGCCTCGTTATGCTCGCCCAGCCGCGCCCACAGCCACACCTCGCCGTCCTGGGCGCTGACGTGGATGCTGGGCAGGTCGTGCAGGTCCAGCGCGATGGTGGAATGGCTGTCCAGCTCGCCCAGCAGGGCGGGATCGCAGCCGCTCTCTTCCAGCGCGGAGCGGACCAGTTGGGCGATATCCATGGCGAACATAGGCGGAATCCTTTTTTAGATGGTTTTGATCACGTTCACCGACACGCTGTCGGCGATTTCGCCGAAGGACACCACTTCCAGATCGCGGAAGCGGGTTTCGACCAGTTTCTTGATGAAGCGCCGCACGTCCACCGAGGCCAGCAGCACCAGGTCCTTGTGCGCGATGCCCATGCCGTCCAGGCCGAGCGCGAACAGGTCCATCAGCTCGTCCGAAGCCGCCGGCTCCAAGTTGAGGAAGGCGCCGGCCGAGGTCTGGCGTATGCCCTTGCGCACCATGTCCTCCACCTCGGCGGACATCATCACCGCGCGCAGTTCGCCGCCGCTGGCGAACTTGTGGCAGATGTAGCGCGCCAGCGCGCCGCGCACGTGCTCCACCAGATTGATCACGTCCTTCTCGCGCGGCGCCCACAGCGC
The DNA here is from genome assembly GCF_001043705.1 of Chromobacterium sp. LK11. NCBI lineage: Bacteria > Pseudomonadati > Pseudomonadota > Betaproteobacteria > Neisseriales > Chromobacteriaceae > Chromobacterium > Chromobacterium sp. LK11. The sequence continues at coordinate 243,482 of NZ_LDUR01000009.1, read as the reverse complement.
CAGCGCCTCCATGATCAGCTTCATATTGCGCACCGAGATGCGTTCGGCCAGCAGCCGCTGCAGCACTTCGGCGATGCGCTGCACCGTGGCGTGGCGCAGCACTTCCTTGAGCAGGTCCGGGTATTTGGCTTCCAGCTGATCCAGCATGTGCTTGGTTTCCTGGACGCCGAAGTATTCGTTGACGTGGCGCGCCAGCAGCGCGGCCAGGCATAGGTAGAGCTCGTCCAGCGCCGGGCGCAGCTGGTAACCCAGCTTGGCCAGCTTGTCGCCGTCGGCCGGGCGCACCCAGGCGCACTGGCTGGCGCCCTGGGCGCTGAACACCGGCTGCACCCCGAGCGCGGCGGCCTCGTCCGAGTAATTGACCACCCGCAGCAAGTCGAAATGCAGCTCGAACTCGTCGGCGCGAATCTCGTTGATCAGCACCGCCACCCGGTTGTCCGGCAGGCCTTCGCCGTCGCGCAGCAGCATGTCCGGCAAACGCACGCCGTAGTCGATGAAGAACTGGCTGCGCAGCCGCTCGGCCAATTGCGCCTGCTCCAGCGCGGCGCGGCGAGCCTTGGGCACCAGCAGGATCAGCGGCACGGTCTCCGCCGCCACCTTGTCCAGATTGCCGATCAGGCCCAGCGAGCTGTCCTTGCCGCCGGCCGGCGTCGCGCCGGCCGCCGCGCCCGACGCCGGCGCCTGAGCCGCGCCCGACGCGCCTTTCCGCGCCACGCGGCGCTTGTAATAGAACAGGCCGCCCAAGGCCGCGGCCAGGATCAGGAACACGATCAGCGGGAAACCGGGCAGCATGCCCACCGCCAGCGCCAGCACCGCGGTCACCACCAGCACGAACGGGTTGCCCAGCAACTGGCTCATGATGTTGCGGCCCATATTGTCGCTGTCGCCGTTGACGCGGGTGACGATGAAGCCGGCGCTGATGGCGATCAGCAGCGCGGGAATCTGCGCCACCAGGCCGTCGCCGATGGTGAGCATGGTGTAAGTGGACAGCGCGGTGGACAGGTCCATGCCGTGCTGGGTCATGCCCACGGCGATGCCGCCGATGAAGTTGACGAAGATGATGATGATGCCGGCGATGGCGTCGCCCTTGATGAACTTCATCGCGCCGTCGAAGGAACCGTAAAGCTGGCTCTCGCGCTCCAGCACGCTGCGGCGCTCGCGCGCGCCGTCGGCGTCCACGATGCCGGCCTTGAGGTCGGCGTCTATGCTCATCTGCTTGCCGGGCATGCCGTCCAGCGAGAAGCGCGCCGCCACCTCGGCCACCCGCTCCGAGCCCTTGGTGATGACGATGAACTGCACCACGGTGACGATGGAGAACACCACGAAGCCCACCGCCAGGCTGTCGCCGATCACGAACTGGCCGAAGGTGTTGATGATTTCGCCGGCGTCGGCCTCGATCAGGATCAGGCGGCTGGTGCTGATGGACAGCGCCAGCCGGAACAGCGTGGTGATCAGCAGCACCGAGGGGAAGGTGGAGAAGCTGAGGATGCGGTCGATGTAGAACGAGCCCATGAACACCAGCACCGCCAGCACGATGTTGAGGCCGATCAGGAAGTCCACCAGATAGGTGGGCAGCGGGATGATCAGCATCGCGATGATCATCACCATCAACAGCAGGATCAGCAATTCCGGCCGCGAGCGCGCGCCGTTGAGCAGGGAATTAAACACCGTTAGTCATCCAAAGCGATTCGATATTGGCGACGGGCCGCAGCCCGCCGGGAAAAACAGCCAGGCAAGACGGGACATGTCCCCCGCCTTGCCTGGCGGCTCTCGTTTTACTCCGCGCCGCCGCCCTCGGCCTCGCGCCGGCGTTCGGCCAGCTCGTGGCGGTAGGCGATGGCGGCCAGCCGGCGGAATTCCTCCTGCAAGGCGTCCAGCCAGCGTTCGTCGACGAACAGCTGCGGCGGCAGCGCCTTGCAGGCCTGGTACAGCGCCTGCAGCAAGGTGGAGTGCTCGCTGTGGCGGCTGAGCAGCGCGGTGTCGCCCACCGTTTCCGCCAGCAGGCCGTCCAGCTGCTGCGGCTGCTGCAGCAGCGACAGCAAAAACAACAGCCAGTCCGCCTCGTGGGGGTTGAAGGCGCACACCTGCGGATTGCTCAGCATGCGGCCGACGAAGAGCGCGTCGGCCGAACGCAGCAGCTTGAGCTGGCTCAGCCGGCCCAGCAGGTTGCCGAACTCCAGCCGCGAACAGCTGGCGTCCAGCGAATCGATGTCGGCCAGCAGCGCGCCCTCGATGAAATCCAGCACCACCGCCCGGCGCTGGTAGCCGTAGCTGCCCACCCAGTCGGCGTAGATCTCCACTTCCGCCGCCTCGCTCTCCAGAAACTGGCGGTAGCTGGCGCGCAGCAGGCCGGGGCTCAGGGACAAAGCCTTGCCGAACAGCCTCGCCTTCAGCGCGCAGTTGATGCCGGCCTTCAGCGGCTTGGGCTCGGCCTGATCCTCCACCTGCTTGAGCAGGGCCTGCAGGCGTTTGCGCACCACCTCGTCCAGCTGGCGGCGGCGCAGCAGCTCGCGCAGCACCAGCACCAGATCGCTGTCGTCCGGAAACAAGGAGCGCGCCTGGCGCAGCAGCTCCTCGGCGCTGACGCCGTGGGACTTGGCCACGTGCAGGATTTGCTGCGCCTTGGGCTGCGCCTCCTCGTCCAGCACCCGTTCGAAGCTGTCGGCCAGATGGCCCAGTTTCTTGTCGTAATCGCGGCGGTTGCGGAACTGGGTCAGCGCCGCCGACATTTCATCGGTGGACTGGGCGAAGCGCTGCACCTCGGCCGCCGGACTGGCGTCCTCCACCTGCTGCGCCTCCGCCTGCCGGGCTTCGCCCTGGCGCTGGGCGTCGCGCTGGGCGTCCAGCTTGCCTTGGTGCTTGGGCGAGCGGACGCCGAAGACCGGCGGCGGACGGCCGCTAATGTCCACGCGTCGCGCCCTTGGCCGCACCGTCGGCGCGCTGTTCGCGGTCCAGATAATCCCGCACCCATTGCTGCAGCGGATCGCTGGAGATGCCGCCCTCCTTGGCCACCGCCGCCGACAGATCGCTGGCGTCCGGCGTCAGCGGGTCGTCGATCTCGCGCGGCTGAATCAGGAACACGCGCACGGTATTGCTCTGGTTCTGGCTGCGGTAGCGGAACAGGCCGCCCACCAGGGGCAGGCTGCCCAACAACGGCACCTTGTTGTACTGTTCGATATTGGCGTCGCGGGTGTAACCGCCTATCAACAGGCTCTTGCCCTGCGGCACCCGGGCCACGGTGCTGATGCGGGTGCGGCCCACTTCCGGCAACGCGTCCTGCGGGTCCTTGTCGTAATCCGGGCTCTTGGCCTCGCGGCCGTCCTCGATATTCAGCGACATTTCGATCTGGCCGTCGGCGGAAAAGCGCGGCAGCACGCTGACCAGGGTGCCGTAGGTCACGTGCTGCAGGCTAGAATTGCGCTCGCCCACCAGCTTGGCGTAGAAGGTGCGGTTATTGTCGAAGATGGCCGGCACGTTTTCCTGGGTCAGCACCACCGGGCGCGACACCACATTGGCCTTGTTCTTCTGCGACAGCGCCATCACCGAGGCGATGAAGCGGGTGCCGTCCAGCGTGCTGATCGAATTGCTGGGGTTCAGCGCCACGCCCAGCTTGTTGCCCACGGTGACGCTGCCGCTCCAGTTAACACCCAGTTGATCCAGGTCGCCCTTGTCCAGGTCTATGATCCACAGCGACAGCTCCACGTGGCGCTTGGCCACGTCCAGCGCCAGCGCCAGGTTTTCGATGAAGCGCACCTGTTCGGTGGTGCCCTTGATCAGCAAGCTATTGGTGTCCGGATAGGCGATCACCTTGATGTCGCCGGCCGCCGCGTCCTGCTTCAGCGCGTCGGGCAGGCTGAGGCCGGCCTGGTAGGCCGGCGCCTTGATCTCGCCGCCGGCGGGGAAGTCCGGCATCGCGGGGATGTCGCTATTGCGCGCCGGCGGCCGCGCCGAATTGACGCCGGCGGTCTGCAAGGGCTTGCCCTCGCCCTGCAACAGCTTCTCTATCACCGTGGCCATGCCGGGGATGACGATCTTCTGGTCGCGCAACTCATAGCTGCGGTCGCTGACGAAGGTGTTGTTGAGCCGCACCACGCCTATCTTCTGCCGGCCCAGCTCAATGCCGTCGCTCTGCTTGTCCATGAAGCCGGCGGCGTTGACCACCAGGTCCACGAAGACCGGCGGCCCGGATACGTAGAAGGTGCCGCTGCGGCTGTCGCCGCGCAGCGGATAACGCTTGTCGTAGAGGCCGGACTTACGCAGGAAGTCGTTGAAGGCGGAGAGCGACACATTGCGCAGCGACACCACCGCGTTGCGGGTTTCGCTGGCGTCGTAGACGTAAATGGCCTGGCCGTCGTGATACCAGATCAGGCCCAGCTGCTGGGTCATCTTGTCCAACAGCGCCTGCGGGTTGGCCAGGTCGAAATCGCCGCTGATCTGCTTGCGCGCCGCCTGCTTGCTGACGATCACCGGCTTTTTCAGCCGCGAGGAAATCGCGTCGAAGAAAGAACGCAGGCCCTCCTTCTTGGCGATGTAGCCGGCGGAGTCGGCGGCGCGCGCCGGTTCCGGCGCGGCGGCGGCCGGCACGGCCGCGAGCAGCGCCGCGGCCAGCAGCGCGGCGGATAAAAAGCTTCGATTCATTTGGTGGCCAGTTGAATGATGTTGGACAGACCGCGCGGCGACACGCCGATCAGCCCCTTGATTTCGTTGGAAAAATGCGAAGACGAGGCGTAGCCGTGCTTGAGCGCCACCTGGGTCAGGTTTTCCCGCCCTTCCGCCACGTCCAGCAGCGAACGGGCCATGCGCCAGTCGCGCAACTCGGTCTTGGCCGCGTTGCCCAGCGCGTGGCGGCACAAGCGGCGGAAGTGGGAGTAAGACACGCCGTAGCGCTCGCCCAGCGCCTGCAGCTTGTCGCCGCAGGTGGACTGGGCCAGTAGAAAGCGCACCAGCCAATAACTCTCGCTGCGGCGCAGCAGCGCCAGCAGCGCGGCGAAGGCCGGCGACGGCATCAGCACCTGCAGCAAGAACCAGTATTCGCAGCGCTTGCGGTCCTGCCAGGCGTTCAGATCGGCCAGCGGCAATCGCGCGCAGCGCGCCTCGCTCGCCGGCGCGTCCGCGTCGCGGGCCTCGTCGGTCTTGGCTTCGTCGACGAAAGCCAGCAGCTTGCTCAGCGCTTCCAGCCGGACCGGCTGGAAGGCCAGCGCGCCGGCGACCACGTTCACTTCCACGCGGTCCAGCAACAGCAGGCCCTGCCAATCCGCCGCCAGGGTCAGCGTTTCCGCGCCCTCTTCCCAGCTCAATTCCAGCCGCGCCTCTTCCCGGCGCGGCGGCAGCAGCCAGACGTCCTGGGCCGGCGCGCTGCGCTTAGCGGCGGCCTCCAAAGTCTCCAGCGGGTGCAACACATCGTTATCGGTCATCGGTCAAACGCCCTGCCGGGCTCGTGCTTGGACCGGGAAAGTGTCGCCCAGCGTCGCGGGCGAATCCTGATGCAAATCTGATGGGGATCCGAGTTTTCGCCGCGGCGCGCGCCAGACACAAAGAACAGGCCCGCCGCGGCGGCGCCCGCGCGACACAAGCCTCGACGAGCGCGCAGGCGCGCGCCGCTTGAGCCTGGATCAGCGCCGAGATTATTCCTTTTCCCGCCGCGGGCAACTTTCAACTATCGACCATGGCGCCGGATTTTCGCCATCCGTATGAACGCTCAGCAAAACTACGCGGGCGCGGTCCCGCCGCCGCCGTGCTATAGGCAGAGATAGGCCCAGACATGCCAAATAAATGAAACAAAATCAAAACCGCCTTGCTGCCGATGGAGAAAATGCGATGGCCCAGTTGACCCCTACCCTGCGCCGGGGAGCGGCGTTGCTATTGCTGTTGAGCCTAGCCGGCTGCCGGGACGGCGAGCCCAAACCCGGCACCGTGCTGGACGAGGCCAAGCAGGCCCAACGCACGGTGGAATCCTTCCCCGCCGCCGACGAGGACTACTTCAAGGACATGGACGGCGCGGTGGCGCTGAACGCCGCCGAGGTCAAGGGCCGCAACACCTGGCTGGTGTGGACCGGCGGCAACGACAGGCTGTGGGACAAGCTGGCCACCGTCAGCGTCGGCAACCTGGACCTGCTCAAGACCCTGTCCTCCCATCCCGGCCTCAAGTTCAGCCGCGACAATCGCTGGAACTACCTGGGCCTGGTCAACGAGCCCTGTTTCGACAAGGCCGGCGGCCCGGACGACAAGCGCTTCGGCCTGTGGCTGGACCAGCGCCGCGCCGATTGCCCGAAAGACCCGTTCGAGAACGAGCAGAAATATCCGGGCGTGGCCATAGGCGCGCGCGGCAAGAACCTGCCCGCCGGCTCCTTCTACGGCTACGCCACCGGCGTGGTGGGCTTGCGCCTGTTCCCCAACCCGGCCTTCGACGAGGCCGCCGCCAAGAAATGGGACGCCAAGCGCTATTACGAAGACCCGACGTATTACAACGACAAGGACCTGATCCGCCCCTACCGCGTGGGCATGTCCTGTGCGTTCTGCCACGTAGGCCCCAATCCGGTGAAACCGCCGGCGGACCCGGAACATCCGAAGTGGGAAAACCTCAGCTCCAACGTCGGCGCCCAATATTTCTGGGTGGACCGCATCTTCTCCTGGCAGGCGGACCCCAGCAGCTTCCCCTTCCAGCTGTTCCACACCTCGCGCCCCGGCGCGCTGGACACCTCGCTGATCTCCACCGACTCCATCAACAACCCGCGCACCATGAACGCGGTGTACGGCCTGGGGCCGCGGCTGGACATCGCCAAACGCTGGGGCAAGGAAACCCTGGCCGGCGGCGGGCTCAACAACAAGCAGTTCAACGACTTCGTCAAGGACGGCCCGCTGACCCAGTTCTTCCAGCCGCCCAAGACCGTGTGGACGCCGCGGGTGCTGAAGGACGGCTCGGACTCGGTGGGCGCGCTGGGCGCGCTGAACCGCGTCTATCTGAACATCGGCCTGTTCAGCGAGGAATGGCTGCTGCACTTCAACCCGCTGGTGGGCGGCAAGACCATCACCCCGATCCAGATCGCCGACGCGCGCAAGAACTCGGTGTACTGGCAGTCCACCGAACTGCAAACGGTGGACATGGCGCTGTTCTTCCTGAAAAGCACGGACCCGCACAAGCTGAAGGACGCTCCCGGCGGCGCGCAATACCTGAGCAGCGACGCCGCCCAGCTCAGCCGCGGCAAAGTGGTGTTCGCGGAAAACTGCGCGCGCTGCCACTCCAGCAAGCTGCCGCCCAAGGTGCCGCCGCTGGACCCCAGCGCCGGCTGCGCCGGCCCGGACTACCTGGCCTGCTTCAACAAATACTGGGACTGGACCAAGACCGAGGACTTCAAATCGCAGATGCGCCAGATCGTCCAGGCCGACGACTTCCTGAAGGACAACTACCTGTCCACCGAACTGCGGGTGCCGGTGACCCTGCTGCAGACCAACGCCTGCAGCCCGCTGGCCACCAATGCGCTCAAGGGCAATATCTGGGACAACTTCTCGTCCAAAACCTATAAAGACCTGCCCTCGGTCGGCGAGATCACCGTGCACAACCCGTTCACCGGCGCCCCCTCGCAGTACAAGATGCCGGCCGGCGGCCGCGGCTTCACCCGCCCGGCCTCGCTGATCAGCGTCTGGTCCACCGCGCCCTTCCTGCTCAACAACAGCCTGGGCAAATTCAACCCCAGCCCGTCGGTGGCCGCGCGCATGGAGTCCTTCAACGACTCCATCCAGAAACTGCTGTGGCCGGAGAAACGCGAGAAGGACAAGGTGCTGGGCGACAAAGTGCCCGGCCTGATCGACCGCACCACCGCCCGCAGCTATCTGCGCGTGCCCACCGGCTACCTGCCGGACGCGCTGCAGGAACTGCAAGGCCCGCTGCAACGCTATCTGCCCTGGCTGTTCGGCAAGGACGGCGTGGAGCTGGGCCCGATCCCGGCCGGCACCCCGGTCAACCTGATCTCCAATCTGCAGGTGACGCTGGACAACCCCTCGCTGGGCGAACGACTCAAGCACGACAAGAAACTGCTGGAGCTGCTGCTGAAGATCAAGCACGACCTCAAGGCGCTGCCGCCGGGCGCCAGCGACGAAGAGGCGCGCAAGGTGTTCGCCAACCTGGCGCAGCCGATGCTGGAGCTGAGCACCTGCCCTGACTTCGTGGTCAACCGCGGCCATTACTTCGGCACCGGCTACCAGACCAAGGAGCCCGGCCTCAGCGACAGCGACAAATACGCGCTGATCGAATTCCTGAAAACCTTCTAAAGCGCGCGCCATGGACGAATACGAATACATCGTGGTGGGTTCCGGCGCCGGCGGCGGCACGCTGGCGGCGCGGCTGGCCGAGGCCGGCCACCGAGTCTTGCTGCTGGAGGCCGGCGGCGACCCGCGCGCGCTCAAGGGCGGCGACGCCTGGCAACCCCAGGCCGAACGGCTGCCCGACGATTACGACGTGCCGGTGTTCCACGCGCTGGCCTCGGAAAACGAGGCGATGAAGCTGGACTACTTCGTCCGCCACTACGCCGACGACGCCCAGCAAAAGCGCGATCCCAAATACCGCGCGGAATGGAACGGCCGGAAAGTGGACGGCGTGCTCTACCCGCGCGCCGGCGCGCTGGGCGGCTGCACCGCCCACAACGCGATGATCACCGTCTACCCGCACAACGCGGACTGGGACGGCATCGCCCAGCTCACCGGCGACCACAGCTGGCGCGCGGACCACATGCGCGGCTACTTCGAGCGGCTGGAAAACTGCCACCACCGCCCGCTCTACCGCTGGCTGGGCCTGCTCGGCGTCAACCCCACCCGCCACGGCTGGCGCGGCTGGCTGCAAACCGAGAAGGCGATCCCGGAATCCGCGCTGGGCGACGCCGGCCTGGTGGACACCCTGCTGGTGTCGGTGGACAAGGCCTTCGACGAAGTGGACGTGCCGCACCGCAGCTGGCGCTGGCTGCTGCAAGGCCAGGCCGATCCCAACGACTGGCGGCTGGTGCGCGACAACGCCGTCGGCGTCTGCTACCCGCCGCTGGCCACCCGCAACCATCAGCGCAACGGCAGCCGCGAACGGGTGCTGGACGCGGCGGCGCGCCACCCGGACCGGCTGCGCGTGGAACTGGACGCGCTGGCCACCCGGGTGCTGTTCGACGAAGGCCAGCGCGCGGTGGGCGTGGAATACCTGAAAGGCGCCGGTCTCTACCGCGCCAGCGGCCGGGTCAGCGAGGCCTCCGGCGAACGCCGCGAGGCGCGCTGCAGCCGCGAAGTGATCCTGGCCGGCGGCGCCTTCAACAGCCCGCAACTGCTGATGCTGTCCGGCATCGGCCCGGCCGCCCACCTGCAAGAGCACGGCATCGCGCCGCGGGTGGACCTGCCCGGCGTCGGCCAGAACCTGCAGGACCGCTATGAAGTGGGCGTGGTCAACCGGATGAACTTCAAGCACTGGGAAGTGCTCAAGGGCGCGGAGTTCGCGCCCGGCGACCCGCAGTACAAGCAGTGGGCGGAAGGACGCAAGGGCGTTTACACCACCAACGGCGCGGTGCTGGCGGTGATCCGCCGCTCGGCGCAAGAGCGCCCGCTGCCCGACCTGTTCTGCTTCGCGCTGCTGGGCCTGTTCAAAGGTTATTTCCCCGGCTACTCGCGGCTGTTTCCGGAACACCTGAACTACCTGACCTGGGCCATTCTCAAGGCGCACACCAATAACCGCGCCGGCACGGTGACGCTGCGTTCCGCCGACCCGCGCGATCCGCCGGACATCAACTTCCATTACTTCGAGGAAGGCAGCGCCGGCGGCGATCAGGACCTGGACTCGGTGGTGGAAGGCATCAAGTTCGTGCGCACCCTGACCGCGGACCTGAAAAAGCAGAACCTGATCGCGGAAGAAGAACTGCCCGGCGAGGCGCTGCAAAGCGACGACGAACTGCGTCAGTTCGTCCGCGACAACGCCTGGGGCCACCATGCCTCCTGCAGCTGCGCGATCGGCGCGCGCGAAGCCGGCGGCGTGCTGGACAGCCAGTTCCGCGTCCACGGCGTCAGCGGCCTGCGCGTGGTGGACGCCTCGGTGTTTCCGCGCATCCCCGGCTTCTTCATCGTCTCCGCGGTGTACATGATCGCGGAGAAGGCGGCGGAGGCGATTTTGGAAGACGCCAAGCGCTCATAAGCGCTGCGGGATGGCGTCCAGGCGCGAACCGGCCTTGCCGAGTGGCCTTTAGGCGTGGAGAGGATAGGGAAGCAAACCCATATCATCTCCCCGCCCCACCCGCGCCGCCACCTCGACCCATTCCGTCGGAAAGGACCCGATGAGCACCCCGACCCAGCCCTTCTCCCAAGTCCACGCCGACGAACGCGCCGGTCTCGCCGCCGCGCGCGCGGACGAAGGCGTGGAACGCCCGGGCGGCGACGCCGCGCCGCAAGCCGGCCTCGCCTTCTCCGGCGGCGGCATCCGCAGCGCCACCTTCAACCTGGGCGTGCTGCAGGCGTTGGTCAGCAGCCGCTGGCTGCGCGAATTCGACTACCTGTCCACCGTCTCCGGCGGCGGCTATCTGGGCGGCTGGCTGTCCGCGCTCAAGCGCCGCGCCGGCAACGCCGGCATGGAACAGACGCTGCGCGACCATCAGGGCCGTCAGCCGGCCATCCAGTTCCTGCGCGACTACAGCAACTACCTGACCCCCAAGACCGGGCCGTTCAGCCTGGACACCCTGTCCGCCGTCATCACCTACTGGCGCAACTTCATCCTCAACCAGATCGTGCTGCAAAGCCTGCTGCTGGCGCTGCTGCTGGGCCCTCATTTCCTGGTGGGCCTGGCGCGCAATCTCGCCGACTGGCCCTATGCGGGCACCGCCGCGCTGGCCGTGGCCGCCGCCTCCGCCGCGCTGTCCGCGCTGCTGGCGCGCGCCACCACCCGCGACGGCAAAACCGCCGCCTCGCCCAATGCCCCGGCCTGCAGCATCGCGCTCTTGCTGCTCTTCTGTTACGCGATGGCGGTGTTCACCTTGCGGCAACTGGAAAACCGCGCCGACTTCTGGCACCAGCTGCCGCTGTGGCGGGTGGCCCTGGTCTCCAGCCTGGCTTACGCCGGCTACTGGGCCTTGCTGGCGCGCGGCTTCAGCCAGCTGCACGGCAACGGCTATCTGCGCAGCGTGCTGTGGGCGCTGCTGGCCGGCCTGGCCGGCGGCGGCAAGCTGTGGCTCTTGCTGCAGGCGCTGGACTACGGCCTGGGCATCCGCGCGCCGCTGGCCCAGGCCTGGTACGTGGTGGCCGGCGCCTTCGCCGTGCTGCCGCCGGTGTTCGCCCTCAGCGCCGCGCTGCACATCGGCCTGGTCAAGCGCAGCTTCTCGGACCTGCAGCGCGAATGGTGGTCCCGGCTGGGCGGCCTGCTGCTGGCGCTGGACCTGGCGCTGGTGCTGCTGTTCCTCGTGGTGGCGCTGTCGCTGCCGCTGCTGGCGGTGGCCGCCGACTGGCTGCGCGCGCTGACGCTGCCGGCCTGGCTGCTGACCACGCTGGCGGCGGTCTGGCAGGGGCAGTCCGCCAAGACCGGCGGCGGACAGCACGCTGGCTGGCGCGACCTGGTCGCCCGCATCGGGCCTTACGTCTTCGTCGCCGGCCTGCTGATCCTGCTCAGCGCCGGCCTCAGCTGGCTGCTGGCCGCGCTGGAGATCCGCGCCGACGGCTGGCAACTGCGCCAGCAGCTGTGCGGCTTTCAAAGCTGCGGCCTCGGCGACTGGACCACGCTGCACTTCGCCGCCTCGGAGCAACAGGGCATGGGCGGCGGGCTGTACGCGGTGCTGATCCTGGCCAGCCTGGGGCTGGCGGTGTTCGCCTCCTCGCGCTTCGACATCAATCTGTTCTCGCTGCACAACTTCTACCGCAACCGGCTGACGCGCGGCTATCTGGGCGCCAGCGCGCCGCAGCGGACGGACACGGTCAACCGCTTCACCGGCTTCAACGCCGGCGACGACCTGCCGCTGGCCGAACTGGCCGGCGCGCCCTCCGGTCCGCCGCAGCGGCCCTACCCGCTGATCAACACCACCCTCAACCTGGTGGCCGGCGACGACCTGGCCTGGCAGCAACGCAAGGCCGCCTCCTTCACCTTCACCCCGCGCTACTGCGGCTATAAATTTCCCGACGGCGCGCCGGAGGCCATCGACGCCTTCGTGCCCACCCTCGACTATATGCACGACGACGCCACCGGCGCCGAGCAGGGGCCGATGCTGGGCTCGCTGATGGCGGTGTCCGGCGCGGCGGTCAGCCCCAACCAGGGCTATCACAGCTCGCCGGCGGTGACTTTTCTGCTGACGGTGTTCAATGTGAGGCTGGGGCGCTGGTGCCCCAATCCGGGCAAGCCCGGCGCCGCGCTGCAGGCGATGTCCCCGCCGCAGGGCTGGGTCTATCTGCTCAAGGAGTTGCTGGGGCAGACCAATGCCCGTTTGGACTTCGTCTACCTCAGCGACGGCGGCCACTTCGAAAACCTGGGCTTGTATGAATTGCTGCGGCGGGAATGCCGGCTGATCGTGATCAGCGACGCCGGTCAGGACGAGCAGATGACTTTCGAGGACCTGGGCAACGCCATCCGCAAATGCCGGATCGATCTGGGCGCGGAAATCCACATCGACGTGGACGCCATCCGCCGCGACCCGGCCACCGGCCTCAGCCGGGCCGCCTTCGCCGTCGGCTACATCCGCTACGCCTCCGGCGCCAGCGGCCATCTGCTTTATCTGAAGCCCTGCCTGCAGGGCATGGAGCCGGTGGACGTGCTGCAATACCGTGCCGAGCACCCGACCTTCCCTCACCAGTCCACGCTCAATCAGTGGTTCGACGAATCCCAGTTCGAGAGTTACCGCAAACTGGGGCTGTGCATAGGCGAACAGGCGGTGCGCGAGCTGGACCGCAACGGCGCGGGCTGGCTGGCCGCGGACGGCGGCGGCGCCTGAGCGGAAACAGGCTGAACGTTTCCGGTCCGCCGGATATGCGCGCCTTGGCGGGGTTAGCCTTGAGGCGAACCCCGCCAAAACGCCGTGCGGCGTCTCGCTATGCGCATTGGATCATGAACAGGCGCTTAGGCCATGTCCTTTTGATGCGCCACATCGATAGGGAGCCTAAGTTCACTATAGTCGGCAGGCATTGGTGCTTTACTTTCAGGCATGCCTTTAATCTTATGTAACATATCTTTGCTCGGCAATATAAATTCCCCATCGTTTCGGGACAATATCAACTCATTGATATTTCCATCGCTCTTTAAATGCTGAATGACCTCATCAATACCAAATGCGCGCGACTCATTTAAGGGATGATCCCCTTTGTTCACCCAAATATGCAGATGCAAGGTAGCGGTTGAAGGCGCCACCGGAAAATGGAAAAACAACTTAACCTTATCTTTTTCAGCAGACACCCCATAGGTATCAACTAAATACTGAAGGCTATCCCGCTTTAGTTTTTCCAGCATTCCAACATCGCTTTGCTCCAAATCCAATATAGAAGTCAATGACTTCACGCCTGATTTTAACTCAGCCTTATATTGATTTAATTCCTCACTCTGCTTAACCGCTACTTTTTCTATTGAAGGATCACCCTTCATTTCCTGAATCAAGTCATGTGGTAAAGCAGGATGAACGGCCCAGGCCGTCAGCTGGATGCCTTCTGGCCTAGCGGCCAAATCCGTGACTTGTCCAGCGGTGTAGGTTTGCGACATATAAGGAATATTCGGATAAATCAGAAACCCATTACCCGTTTCCAACGGGGCAGAGTAATGGAAGATATCTGGATTTTTTTTATACACCTCATTGTATACCTTATCGCCAGGTTCCCGGCTGTTACCGCGTAGCAGCTCAACCAGGAACTGGGTAGTATTTTCATTTTTGTACGTTTCCTGGAGCTGTGCCAGGTTTGTTGTTGTCAGCCTTACCTGAGCCAGGTCCTTAGTTTGATACTTTTGCAAACCTCTTGGGTTTAGCCATCTGAAACTACCATAGTCGTCTTCAGATTGTTTGGATATATAGGCGCCATGGGTTAAATCGGCGGTGCCTGAGTTGTCTTGTTTAATCAACACATGATAGCTGTCTTGATTTAGCTGGCTCAGGATTTTCCGATTGTCATCAATACCATAGGCATCCAATGTTCTGCGGATCGCAGAACTTTCGTGTTGTGTCAGGCTGGCCTGAGAGTTACGTACTGCCTGTACATCTAGGGTCTCATGGCATAAGCGACTCGAGTCAGCGGGCAAAGTCGCAGCAGAAGGCCGCAACGCTTGAATTGAAATCATTAGTTATTTCCTGTGGTTGTCATGTTGCACGTTGCAGGTGCGTTGGCTGCACTTAGTCACTCAGGCTTACTGATCGCACTCCAACGAACAAAAGGCCAAGTATAAATATTACAAAGGCAGATTTAGAACATTGCCGCGCACGCCTTTAAATGGAATACCGCTAATATCCTTAATGGAATCTGAGGTCGGCAAAAAATAATCCCCCCCGTTTCGGTCAAGAACAAGATCGCTAATCTCTTTCCCGGACTTAAGATGCGCAATAATCGCGTCAAGATCGAAAGACCTTGGTTCATTTAGCGGGTGATCGCCTTTGTTTACCCAGGTGTGCAAGTGAAGCGTGGCGGTTTTCTCTGCAACGGGAAAATGGAAAAACATTCTGGTATTGTCATGTTCATTTACAGCATATACATTTCGAAGATGTTGCACTGTCTCTTGTCGCAATTTTTCGAGCTGCGGAAGATGCTCTTGTTTTAAACTTAGAATACTGGTCAAGGAGTCAATCTGTGTTTTTTCATCAATCATCTTTTGTGGCGTCTTCTGGCTTGCCTCAAGCCTCTCAGAGCCTGATTGATGATTTCTCGATTCCAGAAATGAGGACTGTATACCCGGATGAATCGCGTAGGTGCACAAGATGATGCCATGTTTGCTATTTTTGAGTGTTTCGGGAGCGTTGACGTAGGCATCCAACACTTTTGCATCGCAGTACGGTGTATTGGGACTAATGAGATATCCATGTTGCGTGCTGTCAATTGGCGAAACAAACTGCGCCAGACTCTCATTCCGGCGATAAAGATCAGTATCTAGGCAGGCCTCTGTATTAAGTACCTTGGTGAGAAAATCCGGCAAGGGAGTCTTCGAGTAGGTCTCGCTAAGCTGTGTTAACTGATCTTTATTCGTAAAGCTGATAACAGCGACATCTGGGGTTTGATATTTCATCAGCCCCTTTGGATTTAACCAGTTAAAGTTGCCATAGCCATCCTCACCCTGTTTGGACACATAGGTACCGTGGGTTAAATCAGAATTACCTGAGTGGTCTTTTTTAATCAACACATGGTATTTATCCTGATTTAGCTGGCTTAACGCTTTCCGATTATCATCTATACCGTAGATGTCCAGCGTTCTGTGCATCGGCGAGTTTTGAGTATTGTGCACTGCCAGCACATTTAGGGATTGATTGCGCTGATGACTTTGCTCAGTCGGCGTAATAGAGGTAGAACGATGCAATGTTTGGACTTGGATCATTGTCTATATCCTAATAGAATGCGTTTATATTATTAAACTCCCACCTGGCAAACAACGTCAACCAGAATATTTCCTCACCAGCGCCTTTATATCACCCTGCGCGATAGACTTGGCGTGGATATCGAGCTCGTCAATATTGACGCCTTGCGCCGCCAATCGAGCTAAGAGATGTTCTAGTTGAGGCCGCTGGGGCATATAGTGGCCGGAATCCAGATGAAATGATTTCGCTTTCCCCTGTGCAATGAGTATCATACCCGCTGATAAAACCGGCTTACCTTCTGTCGTCGAAGTATGCTGCCATTTGCCTTTTTCATATGGGTGAACAAAGATATTTCCATCTCGATGGACAACAATGGCAGCGTGGCCCTCCATCCCGGCCTTGCCCGGCAGATGTGTCGTATCTAATAATTTATCCCCTACTTTCCATTCACCCTGAGAAAGCGTTACCCGATAATTAGCGGCTTGACCAGAGGATAGATAATTGATATAGCCGACATCCTGCGATAGAGGATGCTTAGGTTTATTCTTGAGCGTATTGATTTCAACATCGGGATGCTGATCAATCCACTGAAACAGCCCAACCTTGCTATTAGCGTCTTCCTGCCATGCGCTTAATGCACCGGACTGTGCATCAAGACCATTCAACGAAACCCTATCGCGATGCTTCGGATCTTTAATTTCCAGCCAGTATTTTGGGTTAGCACCTGCTTCCCCACAGCTTTTTCTTGGCATCATTTCCATAATGAATTGTGCGGCCTCTTTGAAACGCATCATGCTTGGGGAGTTTTTTATTGTTTTAACCGGCAGTAACTGAGGCTCACCCTGCTGTTCTGCTTGGCATCTGCTGACCTGGGCGATGTGATTGACTTTAATTTCCAGCATTAAACATCCTTCCTCATCGGTGGCTAGACACAATCTTTAGCGCGCCATAAAAACCATAAATAACTTCACTGAATTTATTTTCAAGCAATGCGCTCGGGTTAATCAATGCTTTTAATTCGAAACCATCATTACACTTACCCAATGTTAAGTGGCCCGTTTCAACATATTCCATTACAGTGGTGAGAACAGGCATGATGTGCCTGGCATTGTCTATCAACAGCTCTTCACCAATCGGGATAAATGACCAAATGAAGAGGCGATCGTCGACCAACGAAATATTAATAGACAGCCCTTCATTTAGATCAATGGCTATGGTTGAGTGTGAGTCAAAGCCATACAACAATTGGTCTGAAACGCTCAGCTCGGTCAGTGCATCGCGAACCAAGGAACTAAGTTCATGATGAATATTTTGAGAGAATGACAATGAACTGTAGGTCACAGAATTCAACGACCTGCCCAAGAAGTGGGTTTGATCATCATTTTTTTCGCTCATGGCATTTCCTTTCTCTGCGCCGCACGGCTCAGTGGTTTGTCCTCGGACTGCAAGCTGGCCTTCAATTGACTGAACAAGCCGCGTAGTTGTTTTTCCTGCTGATATTGCTTGGCATCCGGGAATAGCGTATTCACTTGTTCGCGGACTTTCTTATTCACCGCGCAAGCGCCGAATGGTTTCGAATCCACCCACAAACTCACCGTGCTGTTCATATTTTCTCCGGCCCTCCGCGCAGATATTTCTGCTGGCTGTCGCCAGGCTTGGAGCCAAGCCAAACCATATGGATTTCCGACGACACCGCCTTGAAATCGCTCTTATCGTAAACCTGAGCAAAACGCTTGCTGGCCTGCACCGATTCCACGCCGGCATTGGAGGACGAGGTTTGAAGCAGACGAACTCCGACTGAATTCAGCATCATGTCTGCGACTCCTGAAAATTAAAAAAATAAAACAGTCGTAAGTATTTAAATCCAAGCCAAGATCAAGCACTTCCAAAAAGCGCTCACCTAAGCCGCGGGCGCCGAGCTGACATAAAAAAACGGCGCGCCAAATTGGCGCGCCGCTTGCGTCTGAAACCGTCCCGGCTTTAGTGCCGGGCCTGGCGATAGGGCGCCAGCACCTCGGCCAGTTCCGCCCGGTCCTCATGCGGAGCCAGCACCGCCAGTTTCGACAGATCCATCTTGCCGTCCAGAAAATCCAGCAACCGCTCCAGGTCGTCCAGATCGCTCATATAGTGGCCGGAAGACAGCATCAGCGACCTGGCCTTGCCCTCGCGCAGCTCTATCATCGCCGCCGCCCGCACCGGCTTGCCGGCGCTGGTGCTGCTGTGGTGCAGCCGTCCCAGCACCGCGTCGTGGACGAACAGCCTGTTCTCCCGATCCAACACCAGGATGCCGTAGCCGGGCATGTCCAGCTTGCCCTTGGAGCCGGCGGTGTCGATAGCCGTGCCGTCCGGCCGCCGCCACACGCCGTCGGCCACTTCGGCCAGATGAGGCTTGAGCGCGGCGGCGTCGCTCAGATAGCTGACTTGCGGCGCATCGCCCAAGCGCGCCATGCGCGGCGGCTGGCCCGGCCGCGCCAGATTGATGTCCAGCTGCGGGCGGGCGTCCATCCAGGCGAAGAAGTTTTCCTTGGCGCAAGCGCCGCTGGCCACCCATTCCTTATGCGCCGGCTGCGCGTACTGACGGTAGCGATGGCGCGGATCGCGCGCTTCACGCAGCTCTTCGTCCACCAGGCCGGTTTCCCCTTCCCTTGGCATCAGCGCGGCGACGAAGCGGGCGACGTCGCGGAAACGCTCCAAGGGCCGCGGCGCGGGTTCGCAAACGCTGTCCACGCCCTTGACCGCCTGGGCCAGCCGGCTGGACTCCGTCGCCGGCGGGGCGTCCGGGCGCGGCGGCGGCATCGCCGCGCCGCTTGCCGTGATTCTCATTTGCTGTGTCCTCTTGCCTTATCCACCGCCGCTAGCGCGCCAGCGGCAGCTCTTCCCAACCGGCGAAGCTCTGCTTGTCCGCCTGCCACAGCGGGAGCTGGCGCTCCATCATCGCGTCCAGCGCGTCCAGCGCGGCGTCTCCCGCCGGCTTGGAGCCGCTGGCGGCGAAGCGCTCCATCGCGGCGAAGAAATCCACGCCGTCCGCGCCCTGCCGCCGCAGGTAGTAATCCGCCTCTTGGCGCACCGCCGAGCCCGGTTCGGCCAGCTTGCGGCACAGGGCCTCCAGCGCCGGGCGCTGCGCCACCCTCAAGGCCGGCCAGCGCTCGCTCTCGTTCACGCCCTTCAGGTGCAGATAGTGCATCAGCGGCGCGCTCAGGCTGTTGTCGCCCCAACGCTCCCCCAGCACCGCGGTGGCGGAGGCGCCGGCGTTAAGACCCAGTTCCAGCGACACGCCCGGCTGCAGCGGCACGCCGCCGGAGGCGGACACGCCGAGGTTGCCGCTGGCGCTGACCCGGCTCAGTTGCAGCCGGAAGCCGGCGGCTTCTGCCGGGAAATCTGCCTGGGTCTGGTATTGCGGCCGATAGAAGCGCAGCAGCAGGGTCAGCGCTCCGCCGCCTTGCAGGCCTGCCGAGCTTTGCAGCCCGGCCAGCGCCGCCGGCACTTCGGCGGCCAGGCCGTGCGGCGCCAATTGCGCGCTCAGCGCGTCGCGCAAGGCGTCCAGCGGCCAAGAGCCGCTCAGATTGCCGGACAGGCTGATCCTCACGTCCTTGTAGTCGCCGGCGCGCACCGGGTTGTGGTGCACCCGGGTGCGTTCGGTCAGCGAGGCTTCGGCTTTCAGGCCCAGCGGGCCCAGCGCGCCGCCCAGGTCCAGCGCGACGCTGCGGTCGCGGATCTGCAGGCGCAGCACGTCGTGGAAGCTGGTGCGTTTGGCCAGGGCCGCCGCGTCGTGGCGGATGGGCGGCGCGTACAGCCGCGGCGCCAGCGCGTCCAGGCTTTGCAGCAGTTCGGCGTCGCCCTTGCCCGCCGCGGTCAGCGTCAGCGCGGCGTGGGCCAGCGCCATATTGGCCAGCGTCTCCTCGCGGCTGCCGGCGCGCCAGGAGGCCTGGACGGAGCGCTCCACCGCCGCGCCGCCCTGACGCTTGCCAATGCCGGCGTCCAGTTGCTGGGCGACGGCGCAGAAATGTTCGAATTCGGCGCGCAGGCCCTCCGCCGCGTCGCGCAGCTTGGCCGGCGTCTGCTCGCGCAGT
Organism: Chromobacterium sp. LK11; assembly: GCF_001043705.1. Classification (NCBI taxonomy): domain Bacteria; kingdom Pseudomonadati; phylum Pseudomonadota; class Betaproteobacteria; order Neisseriales; family Chromobacteriaceae; genus Chromobacterium; species Chromobacterium sp. LK11. The sequence continues at coordinate 223,936 of NZ_LDUR01000009.1, read as the reverse complement.
TCCGCCATGTTCTGCGCGCCGCTGAGCCAGCTCAAGGGATGGTTGCGCGCGTCCGCGCCCATCAGCGCGGCGGCTTTTTGTTCAATGCCGGCCAGTCGCTGCTGCGCGATCGTCGCGTTGCGCGCCGCGCCTTGCTCTTGGCGCAGGCCTTGCCAGATCGGCGTCAGCGCGTCGGCCTGGATGTCGATGCGCTCCACCGCCGCGGCGACGCCGGCCCCGACGCCGACGGCTTCGGCGCGGGCGGAGGCGCTGCCCTTGACGCTGTCCACCTTGCTGGGCGGCAGATAAGGCGCTTGCGCGCCGGGCAGGGACGCGGCGTTGTCGCGCTGGCCCAGCCAGCCCAGCAGCACGCCCAGCCGCTGCTGCTGATCCGCCGCCTGCTGTTGCAATTGCTGGTATTGGCGCAGCTCGTTGCCGTGGCTGGGCCGGAACAGGCGGATCAGCGCGCCCACCACGGTGCGGGCGCTGACGCCCAGGGTGTCGCGGCGCGAGCCGTGCGTCAGTTGGTCCGCCTTCAGCTTGACGAAGGCGGTGGCGCTGGCGTATTCGGTCGCCATGGTGCGCTGGCGGCGGCCCTCCACCGCGCCGGACAAGGTGGCGACGCCTACGCCGCCCTGAACGCCGGCGCGCGCCGACACCGCCTTGCCCTGGTTCTGGAACACGAAGCCTTCGTCGTCGTTGTCCATGCCGCGGCTCCAGGCCAGGCCCACGCTGAAGGTGGCCTTGGCTCCGGCGCCGGCTTCGCCCAGCCCCAGGCCGACGCCGACCGAGCCGCCGACGTTGCGCTCCTGGCTGGCGCCGGGCTGGTCGAAGCGCTGGAACTGCGGCAGCAACTGCGCTTCCGCCTCCGTCCGCGCCAATTGCGCCCAGGCCGCCTGGCCCAACAAGGCCAGCCGCTGGCTCAGTTCCGCCAGCGGGCTGCCCGGCGTAGCCGCGCGCGCCAGCGCCTCCATGTCCAGCGACAGCCGCGCGCATTCCTTGATGTCCAGCGGCGTTTGCGCGTCGCCGGCCGCCAGCGTCTGCCGCAAGCTTTCCACGATGGCCACGGTCCGCGGCGCCACCGCGTGGCTGCGCGGCAGGATGTTCAAGGCCTGCACCCAGCGCGGCCAGCGCGAGCGCTCCGGCTCCGCCTGGCGATACGCTTCGCGTTTCATCGCCAGCAAGGTCTGGCCCAAGTCCTCGCGCCGCAGGCGCAGCTTGTCGTCGCTAAGCGCAACCTGGCCGCCGCGCGCCGGCGGCGCGTCTTCCACGCTGCGTTCGGCCGCGCCGCGCGCGCCGCTCAAGGCGGCGGCCAGGCCCTGCGCCGGCCGCTGCACCGAAGATTCCGATAAACGGCGGAAGCCCTGCAACCGCACCGTACTCGCCCCGCTTGCAACTGTGTCCAACATGGATGCCTCCTCGCGCCGCATCGCGGCTCAAACGCCGGGTCGGGCCCGTAGCGCCTGTCTAGTTTTCGCCGTTGCCGGCTTTCAAATTCGCGGCCAGCGCCAGCGGCGACGGCCTGTCCGACTGCAACTCCCGCCCCATCTCCGCCCAGCCCAGCAACAGTCTCTGCAATTGCCCGCGCGTCTCCTGGCTGACCGTCGCGTCTTTCAAGCCCTGGGCCGCTAAATCGCGATATTTGGCGCAATCCCGAGCCAGGTCGGCTCTCACGGCCTGCCAGGCGTCGGCGCTGTTGGGCGCCGGCTTCTGTTCGACAGCCGGCTCCAACGCCGTCATGCCGCCGCTACGCAGCGCGGCCGCGAACGGGCTTTGCGTCGGCGCGGACGCCGCGCTTGGCTGCGGCTCGGACAGCGCCGCCAAACGGGATGGGGCGGCGGGCGGCTTCGACGAAACATTAAAAGACATTTGAAACGCTCCTGATTTGGCGGCGAGGCCAGAACGACGGTGATGAGGGGCCGCCGGCGCATGCTCGGCGACAGCGTCAAACTACCCCAACGCCCCTGGCCTAACTTGCATAAATCGGCCGCGGCCCCGTCCATGCCGCCCCCTCGTTTTTGAGAGTTTTCCCATTTGTAGCAAGCACTCCCTCACGTAGTATTCCTACATACACTCAATTATGCGAAGGAAATCAAAAACATCCACATCAACCCAATGACATAACAACAGGACAAACAAGACCATGTCATTCGCTGAACATTTTTTGCAAGCTGGCCCTCGTCGGCAAAAGTACCATCCACTCTCTCTGTTTTTATGACCGGATAAAGGTTTTGAGCGCCAGTTGACGACACTGGCAATTCCAGGCGACAGCGGGCGGGAAGCGGCGGACACACGCCGCGCGATGCGAATCCGCAGCCGGCCCCAAGAACCAGCGCAAATCACCCAACAGATCCACCGAACAAAAAACACGCCGACATGCCGCGATGCTACGGGGAACAGCACACAAGTCGCGGTATTGGTCGACTCGATCCGCATGGTCCGCCATGCGCTATTGCGCCCTGCGCGCAAGAGGAACTAGAAGATGGCGTTACATAAAGATGGCTTCATGAACAGGCAATTTGTTTTTGGCGACTTCGTCCTGCACTTCGACGGCATGCTGCTGCACCGAGAGCAGCAGATCAGCATTCCGCCCAAGGAGCTGGCGGTGCTGACCACCCTGCTGGAAGCGGCGGGAGAGCTGGTCAGCAAGGACGCGCTGCTGGACCGCGTCTGGCCGGACGGCGAGGTCAACGAAGAATCGCTGACCCGCTGCATTTACGCGCTGCGGCGCATCCTGCTGGAAACCAAGGACTGCCGCTACATCGACACGGTGTACGGCAAGGGCTACCGCTTCAGCCGCCCAGTGGCCATGGTGTCCAAACCCACCCCGCTGGCAGCGCAGTGCTCAGTGGCGGTGCTCCCTTTCCGCACCCATCCGCAGCTGGACGCGGTCAGCCTGCACAACGCCCTGGTGCAATGCCTGTCGCGCTACTCGCCGTTCGGCCTGATCGTGCTGCCGGCCACCATCACCCAGAACTGCCGCGACGTCACCGACATCGTGGCGATGATCGACCAGCTGCGCCCGGACTACTACCTGGCCGGCCAGACCCTGCAGCAAGGCGGCGTCTGGAAGCTGCGGGTGGAATTGGTGCGCGCCGCCGGCCACCAGCTGATCCATCACGAAAGCATAGAGCTGAGCCCGGAACAGCCGATCACCGCGCTGCAGACTCGGCTGGCCAGCCTGCTGCCGCAACGCATTCCCGGCCTGCGCTGGAACCAGGGCCAGAACAACGAGCTGGGCTCGCTGGACATGGCCATCACCTATCTGAACGGCCGCCACGAACTGCAGCAACACACCCCGTCCAGCCTGCGCCGCGCGCTGATGCTGCTGCGCCAGTGCGTCAACGCCGGCCCCAGCCACGCGCTGCCTTACTGCAGCCTGGCCGAGTGCTATCTGACCCTGGCCCAGCTGGGCCTGTTCGACCAGGCCCAGGCGCTGATCCAGGCGCAGCAGGCGGTGAACAAGGCGGTGGAGCTGGACGCGGCCAACCCGCAGGCGCTGGGATTGCTGGCCCTGCTCAGCAGCATGCGCTCGGAGCAGGCGGTGGCCGAGGCGCTGTTCGAGCAGGCGCGGATGCTGGCGCCGGACGCCGTCGACATCCATTACTACCACGCCTGGCATTTATTCCTGTCCGGCAAGCTGGCCCAGGCGCAGCAGGCGCTGGACGCCTGCCTGGAGCGCGACCCCTCGCGCATCGCCGCCAGCATCCTCAAACTGTGGCTGACTTATTACGAGCGCCGCATCGACGACGCGGTGTCGCTGGGCAAGCGCCAACTGTGCCAATACGGGCAGAACCACCCGGTGCTGCAAAGCGTGCTGGCGCTGCTGCTGGGACTGCAAGGCCAGCACGCGCAAGCCGACGAACTGGTCCAGGCGGTGCGCGACTCCGGCGAGGAGGCCGGCCTGCTCGCCCTCAATCACAGCTATGTGGACTACTGCCGGCGCGGCGACGCCGCGCTGCCGGCGCTGCGCGCCTTCCTCGCCAAGGTGGACAGCCGCCAGGTGCGCTCCAGCCTGCTGCCGCTGATCCTGGCCGCGCAGGGCCCGGAGGCCGCCATTCAGCACTGGCGCCAATTGCAGGCCGAAGGCTATCTGTGGATCAAGGCCTGGCGCCACGATCCGCGTCTGAGCGAGCTGGCGGAACACGCCCAGCCCTGCCAGCCGGAGGCGGCGTGATCCGCGCCTGTCTGCTGTCCGCTCTCTTCTTGTGCGCCGGCGCCGCGCGGGCGGACTGCTGGGATCGCGCCGGCGGCATGTTCAATATCGCGCCGGACCTGCTCTACGCCATCGCGCAACAGGAGTCCGGGCTCAAGCCGGACGCGGTGGGCCGCAACCGCGACGGCAGCCGGGACCTGGGTCTGATGCAGATCAACAGCACCCATCTGCCGCGGCTGCGGCGGCTGGGCGTCACCGAGCCGCAGTTGATGGGCGACGCCTGCCTGTCCGTGGTCGTCGGCGCCTCCATCCTGGCCGAGATGATGAAACGTTACGGTTATTCCTGGGAGGCGGTGGGCGCTTACAACGCCGGCACCGCGCCCAACCGCCGCGCCTTGCGCATGCGTTACGCCGAGCAAGTGTGGCGGCGCTACCAGAAGCTGCGCCAAGCCGCCCCACCCCCAAGCAAGGAACTCTCATGATTCGCTCGCTTTCTCCCGCCCCGCTCGCGCTGCCCGCGGCGACGCCGCCCGTCAACGCGGCGGCCCCGGCGGCCGACATACAGCAATTGCGCGATGTAGAGAGCCAAAAACTGCGCAAGGAGCCGGCTTCCAATCACGCCGCCTCCTCGGCGGGAAAGGAGCTCATCAACGAGTTGAAAGAACGACAGATCCTTAGAGAACAAAGAATGGCGGCGCGGGCCGCCGGCGCCCAAGAGCGCTGAAGCCGCGCCATCCCCGATCCCCCTTTACATGGCGGCCGCCGTCTTCGCGGCACGCCGCCATGCTTTTTCCCTCCTCCCCCGAATCTGATTCCCCTCCCGAGATTTCATCGGTTTTCCATCAGGAATCCGTCCCCGCATGTCCGTAAAGTGGATGCCAACATCGCAGAATCTTGCGCACTCACCGACAGACACCATGGCAGCTGAAGACATCACACTCTCCGCGCCGGCGCCCATCGTGGTCCGCCTGCTCAACAGCCCGCTGCGCGGCTGCGAATTCCTGTTGCAGCCGGGCAAGACCCTGTTCCTGGTCGGCCCGGCCGCCGCGCTGACCGAGACCGGCCAGTTGCCGGAATTGCCGGCCGACGCCCTATTCATTCCGCTGGAGCAGGGCGGCATCAATTTCGAAGTGCTGATCGACCGCGCCGAACCCGACCGCGTGACCTTGCGCGAACTGCGCGACGCCGGCACGGACGAGCGTCCGGCCGAGTTCAACCGCCCGCTGCGCATCGGCGCGCTGGAGCTGGCGCTGCGGCCGGAACACCTGTCCTGGTCGCCGGAAGTGTTGGGCCACGGCCAGGACGCGCCGCCGCCGGAGCAGAAGCCGGCGCGCCGCCACGCCGCCGCCGCGGTGGCGCTGGCGGTGATCGCCGCGCTGTTGCTGGCCGGCGGCGGCTACTGGCTGTGGAACACCCCGCAGCGCCAGGCCTCGGAATTGAACGCGCTGCTGGGACGCGACAGCCAGCGCTTCCAGGTATTGCCCGGCCGCGACGGCGTGTTCTACGTCGCCGCCGCCAATGAGCGCGACAGCGCCTGGGCGCGGCAAGTGCTGGCGCGCGGCGACTACAACCGCCCGGCGCAAGTGCTCAGCCCGCAGCAGGAAAACGAACGCGTCGGCCGTTGGCTGGCCGACCACTACCCGCACCTCCCCTATTACCGCCTGCAGCTGGACGACCCGCGCCGGCCGCAGCTGTGGGTCAGCCAGCAGCGCGCCGCGCTGGGCGGCCCGGCCAGCCAGGCGCTGTCGCAGCGGCTGGCCGAACAGATGCCCTACGCCGACGCGGTGGACATCGTGCCGGTGGACGACGCCGCCGCCGCGAGCCAGGCCGAAACCGGCCTGTCGCGCCAGGCGCTGCCCTTCACCCGCAGCGAGCAGCCCAACGGCGTCACCTTCGTGATCCAGGGCGCGCTGGACGACGGCGAACTATTGCGCGCGCGCCGCTTCGTCGACGACTACTACCGCCAATGGGGCGGCCGCTACGTGCAATTCGCCATTGAATTGAAGGACGACTGGCTCAAGGGCAAGTCCTTCAAGTACGGCAACCAGGGTTACGTCAAGATGGCGACTGGCCACTGGTATTTCCCCAAACCCCTGTAAACCCAAAGGCAAACCACCATGGCAATCGACCTCCCCTCCAAAGACTGGACGCTCAGCGATATGTCCGGCGAATTCGACAAGGGCGTCGCGGACCTACAAAAGGACCTGAAAACCGCTCTGGACGACCTGAACAAGAACCCGTCCAACCCCAAGATCCTGGCCGACTACCAAAGCAAACTGTCCGAGTACAACCTGTACCGCAACGCCCAGTCCAACACCGTCAAGGTGTTCAAGGACATCGACGCGGCCATCATTCAGAACTTCCGCTAAACCCCGGCGCCGGCTGCGCCGGCGCTCCTGGAGCCACCCATGACCCCCATCGCCGCCCGCTCGCTGGACGCGCTGACCACCCAGGCCAGTGACATCACTCGCTCCGAGCACAATCTCGTGTCGCTGGACGACCGCCTGATCCAGGCCTTCTCGCAAAACGCCGTCGACATAGGCATGGAAAAAGACGCCATCCTGCAACGGCTGGAACAGCCGGGTCTGTTGAGCAATCCGGCCATGCTGATGGAGCTGCAGCAGCGCACATCCAATTACAACCTGGAGGTGTCCATGATCAGTACCCTCACCCGCAAGACCGTGGGCGCGGTAGAAAGCCTGCTGCGCTCATGATCCGCCATGGTTTCAAAGCCGTATTGCTGGCCTTGCTGCTGACCGGCTGCCAGCAAAAGGACTTGCTCAAGGGCCTGGATCAGCAGCAGGCCAATGAAGTGATCGCCGTCTTGCAGCGCCACAATATCGAGGCCGACAAGACCGACCGCGGCAAGACCGGCTTCAGCATCGCCGTGGCGCAGCCGGACTTCGCCGCCGCCGTGGACTGGCTGAAGGCCTACAACCTGCCGTCGCGGCCGCGGGTGGAAGTGGCGCAGATGTTCCCGGCGGATTCGCTGGTGTCCTCGCCGCGCGCGGAAAAGGCGCGGCTGTATTCCGCCATCGAGCAGCGGCTGGAGCAGTCGCTGCAGACCATGGACGGCGTGCTGTCCGCGCGCGTGCACGTCAGCTACGACCTGGATTCCGGCGAAGGCGGCCGCGCCGCCAAACCTATCCACCTGTCCGCGCTGGCGGTGTACGACCGCGACGTGGACCCGGCGCAGATGGTCAACGACATCAAACGTTTCCTGAAGAACAGCTTCGCCGACATCGATTACGACAATATCTCGGTGGTGCTGTCGCGCCGCAGCGAGGCGCAGCAGCAGGCGCCCACCGCGCCGGCGGAAGAACGCGGCTCCGGCCTGAACTGGCTGATGGCCGGCGTGGCCCTGATCGCGCTTCTGGGCGCGGCGGCGGCCTGGCTGTGGCAACGCCGCGCGCCCAAAGCCGCGGCAGCGCCGCCCGCCGCCGAGCCGCAGGCCGGACATGAGTAAACCGCCGGCCGCCCGTTCCCCGGCGCTGCAAGCGCTGCTGTACGACCCGCTGGCCTATCTGCACCCGCGGCGGCTGGTTCTGCCGCCGGCGCTGACCGCCTCCGCCGCCGCGCGCGCGGCGGCCAATGAACTGGTGATTTCCGCTTATCGGCTGGACAGCGACTGCGCCGACGCCCAGCTGGACCCGCTGGCGCGGCAATGGCTGCGCCACTGGCGGCGGCTGCCGCAAACCGCCTATCTGCTGGGCTGCCACGCGCTGCGCGCCGGCCTGGGCTGGCAAGCCGGCCTGCTGCGCTTGCCGGACTGGGCGCAGGACTTCGCCTCCGTGGCGCTGCCGCCGGATGCCGCCGCCGCGCAACGGCCGGCGCTCAGCCACGGCGCGCTGCTGCTCACCGGCTACGGCCGCCTGCAAGCCTGGCGCGAACGGCTGCCGCGCCCGCTGGCGCAACGCCTGCCGCTGCTGTTTCCGCCGGAAGCCGACGCCGCGCCGCCGCAGCCGGCCGCCGACGCCCTGATTCTGACCTTGGCCCTACAACATGCCCAGAGACATCCCCACAACCCGCCCTCCGACCGCCGCTGAAGGCGTGCTGGTGCGCCGCGGCCAGTTGCGCCGCGCCGAACGCGCCGACCAGTTGGAACGCGAGGCGCGGCAACAGGCGCAGCGCGTGCTGCGCGACGCCGAGCGCCAGGCGGAAACCCTGCGCCAGCAAGCCTGCCAGGCTGGCTACCAGCAAGGCATGCTCGCCGCGCTGGAACAGACCGCCGGCCATTTCGCCGCCAGCCAGGCCATGGCCTGGCGCTGGCGCGAACGGCTGGAGCAAGAAGCGCGCGCGATGCTGGCCGCCGCGGTGGACCATCCGGACACCCTGCTGCTGCTGCTGGACGAATGGCTGCGCGACCTGGACCAGCCGGACGCCACGCTCTACCTGCAACTACCCAAGCGCGCCCGCGCGCTGCAGCCGCAGCTGATGACGCTGCTGACGGAAAACTGGCCCGGCGCCATCCAGATCGACTATCACGCCGACACGCGCTTCATGATGCGCTGCGCGGACCAGGCGGCGGAGTTCTCGCCGGAACAATACGTGGAGCCGGCCAGCCGCCAGCTGCTGCAATGCCTGGAGCCCCTGCCCCAGGACTGCCGCCGCTTGTCGGAGCAGGCGCTGCGCGGTTTGATCGCGCGGCTGGAACAAGACCTGGCGGCCTTGGCCGCCGCAGACAGGAGCCCGGAATGATCCCCTCGCTGCCCCCCTCCGCCTTGGGCCGCGCCGCCGCGGCCGGCGACGACCTCATCCCGCTGCAGCAACGGCTGCTGGCCGCGGCGCAAGACGCCGACGGCGCCGCGCCGCCGACGGAAACCCCGAAGACGGGCGACGCCAAGCCGGTGGATCCGCCGCCGTTCAAATGGCCGGACTTCCAGTCCGACCCCGTCGCGGTCGCCTTTCTCGCAGCGCTGCGCGGGCTGCCGCCGCCGGCGACCGACTCGCAAGAGGACAAGCAGCGCTACGCCGACGCCGTCGGCAAGCTGCTGCGCGATTTCAAGGACCCGGCCACCGGCGAGCTGGCCTTCACCACCTTGAAGCAGAAGAACGACATGATCCAGCGCACCCTGGAGCAGATCGACGAGCACTCGCCGCTGCACACCGCATTACTGACATCGCTGGTGAGCAATATGGGCATCGGAAGCATGATGACCCAATGGATGCAGGACGCGATCATGTCAGGCGGCGTGCCCAAGGAGATGGAGGACTGGTGACTCACACCGCGTCCCACAAGGCCCGCGCCGCGGCCGCGTGATAAAAGACGTCGCCGCTGCGCTGGAACTCGCGGTGGCAGGCGTACACCAGCTTGATCACATGCTCGTTGCGCACATTGAGCGCGCGTTGCAGCAACAGAGACCAGGCCGGCTGCGCGTCCGGCAGAGTCTCCGCCTCCAGCGCCGGCGCGCCGATCGACACATAGGCGACGCAGAAGGTCTGCCACAGCGCCGGATGCCAATCCTCCGCCGGCAGGCCGGGCAGATGCTCCAGCACGTCGCGCAGCGCCAGCGTCGCCGTCACCATGTGCAGGGCGGTGAAGTTGTCGGTCTGCCAGTACACCCGCAACGCCGCCCGCGCCAAGGCGTCCAGCCAGTCCGGCGTTTGCGGCGCGCCGGGCAGCGCGGCGGCGAAGCGCGCATCGGCCAGCACCTCTTCGAACCGCTCCTGTATCCAGTACTCCGGGCTGTTCCAGCCGGCCAGCGCCTGCGACAAGCGCTCCAACCCGTCCTCCGCCGAAGCCGCCGGCGCGCGCGCGTCCAGACCGGCGGGCAGGCGCAGATAGCTGCTCAGATAATAGGCCAGGCCCGCCGCCGCCTCGCCGGCGTGGCCGGCGCGCAGGGCGAAGGCCAGGCGGATCAGCGGATGAAAGGCGCCGCCGCCGGGCGAAAACGGCAGGCTGCCCAGCACCTCGCGCGCGGTGTCTTCCACGCCGCGCGCCGCCACCCTCTCCTCCATCACCCGCAACAAGGCCGGGAAGGTGTCCAGCCGCCCCAGCGCGGCGTCCCAGCGGCCCCAGCCGATATCGTAGTCCGCCGCTTCCGCGGGCTGGGCGCGCTCGCTTTCCCAAAAATCGAAGAATGCGCGCAGTTGATGCGGCTCCGCCCCCATCTCCGCCAGCGCGGTCAGCGCCATCGGGCAATGGTTGGTGGTGTCGCTGTGCATCAGCGAAAACTCATGGTTGGCGTCCAGCAAGGCATGCAGTTCAGTGTGACGGCTTGGCGCGTTCATGGCGTCCTCCTTGAAAAATTCATGCCGACACGATAAAAGTTAAAGTCAACTTTAAGTCAAGCGAGTCCGCTCATGCCCGCCTCTCCCGTCCCCAAACCCTGTCCCTGGCTCAGCATAGGCGAGTTGGCGCGCCGTTCCGGCGTCGCCGCCAGCGCCCTGCGCTACTACGAAACCCAGGGCCTGCTGCACAGCGCCCGCTCCGCCGGCGGCCAGCGCCAATACCCGCGCGACGCGCTGCGCCGCGTCGCCTTCATCCGCGCCGCCCAGATCGTCGGCATCAGCCTGGACGACATCCGCGGCTCGCTGGCCGCGCTGCCCAGCCAGCGCACGCCGACCCCGCGCGACTGGGAGGCCTTGTCCGCGGACTGGCTGCCGCGCCTGCAGCAGCGCATAGACGAACTGACCCGGCTGCGCGACCGGCTGGGCAACTGCATAGGCTGCGGCTGCCTGTCGCTGAGCCAGTGCGCGCTGTACAACCCCGGCGACCGCGCGGCCAGCCTGGGCGAAGGACCGCGCTACCTGATAGGCGAGCCGCCGGCGGAAGCAGCCGACCAAGACGGCGGCTGAGAACGTTCTTACGATCTCGCGAGATTTTGAACAGGCTCTTAAGAGCCGCTAACAAAACCGCGCAGCATACCTGAGCCAAGGCGCGCCGACGCAGGCACCGTAGTACGACAAGGAGGCGCAACGCAGGGTCAGGGGTTTTGTTAGCGGGTCTTAACTGCGCGGTGGCAAGACCAAAACGAAAACGGCCGAGGCCGCCGGCATACCTCAGTACACCGGCCTAGCCTCGGCCGCTTTCAATCGACGTCAAGCGCCGTCTACAAGTCCACCACCGGGAAATCAATCTCAGTGCCGGCGATCAGATTGGCGTAATTGGTCAGCGTGTTCAGCGCCACCGCGGCGATGACCTCCACCAGCAGGCCGTCGTCGACGCCGGCGGCGCGCGCCGCGGCCAGGTCCTGATCCGACAGCGCCCCGCGCTGGCCGACGATTTGCGCGGTCAGCTTGGCGATCGCGCCGGTCTGCGCGTCGGCCGCCTGGCCGGCGCGCGCCGCCTGGATGTCGGCCTCGCTCAGGCCGGCGCCCTTGCTCATCAAGGTATGGGCGGACAGGCAGTACTGGCAGGCGTTGGCCTGGGCGGCGGCCAAGGCGATCACTTCGCGCTGACGCGCGCTGAGCTTGCCCTTGGTCAAGGCCTCGGAGAAGCCCAGATAGGCGTTCAGCACCGCCGGCGCTTGGGCGAAGGTGGCGAACAGATTGGGCACCATGCCCAGTTTGGCCTTGACGGCGTCCAGAGTGGCGCCCAGTTCCGGGCTGACTTGATTGCGGTTTACGGTGGGGATGCGGGACATGACGGGCTCCTGAATCTCAAGTTGAACGACGATGGGGACTGCACAGGAGCCATCTTGCAATACAATCAGACGTCTATCGTCTCGAAAACTTTGCAGATCGTATCGAAATGGACCTGTTGACACCCTTGTTGCAGCAAAGCGCGTTTTCCGCGCGCGTGTTCCACCATGGCAATCTATGCCATCTGGTCGATTTCGACCCCGGCGCAACCGCCGGCCACCTGCACTTGCTCAAGGGCGGCCGCCTGAGTTGCACGCTGCGCGACGCGCTGGTGCTGGACACCGACCGTCCCTGCGCGCTGCTGTTTCCGCGCCCCAGCGCCCATACCCTGCTGCCGGTGGGGGAGCGCGGCGCCGATCTGGTCTGCGCCACGCTGGACCTGGGCTTCAAGACCGGCGGCCCGCTGGCGCTGGCGTTGCCGGAGTGTCTGGTGCTCTATCTGGACGACACCCCCAACCTGCTGCCCACGCTGCAACTGCTGTTCGACGAAGCCTTCTCCGATCGCTTCGCCCGCCAGGCGGCGCTGGACCGCTTGATGGAATACTTCCTGATCCAGGCGATACGCGTGGTGATAAACGCCGGCCAGATCCACAGCGGCATCTTCGCCGCCATGTCCGATCCCAGGCTGGCGCGCGCCGTCAACGCCATCCATGAGCGCCCGGAGCGCGGCTGGACCGTGGAGCTGCTGGCGGAGCAGGCCGGCATGTCGCGCGCGCGCTTCGCCGCCCGCTTCCGCGAGCAGGTCGGCCTCGCCCCGCTGGACTACCTGACCGACTGGCGGCTGTCCGTCGTCCGCCACCAGCTGCGCCAGGGACAGCCGATCAAGCGCATCGCCGCGCAAGTGGGCTACGCCAGCCCCGCCGCGCTCAGCCGGGTCTTCGCGCAGCGGCTGGGATTGCCGCCCAGCGATTGGCTGAAGCAACAGGCTGCAGGCTGAACCCGGCTGCGCGCGGAACTTTGGAATCCGGTGCCCCATCTGACTCCAGACCGCGGCGGTCCCAGCGGATGCGTCGCGCCGAATCCAATCAAGGGAAACATCATGAGCACACCACGTCTCGCCGCCGGCCTGATCTGCGCCGGCCTGTTCAGCCTGCCCGCCCACGCCGCCACGCTGTGCACGCTGCTGGCCGACGCCAAGAGCGGCGACATCCTGCTGCAACAGGGCAGCTGCGAACAACGCTACACCCCGGCCTCCACCTTCAAGATTCCGCTCAGCGTGATGGGCTTCGATTCCGGCTTCCTCCAGAGCGAGCACCAGCCGGCCTTGCCGTATCGAGACGGCTACGTGGACTGGGGCGGCGACAACTGGAAACAGCCCACCGATCCGGTGCGCTGGCTGAAGTATTCAGTGGTGTGGTATTCGCAGCAGATCGCCAAGGCCTTGGGCGAGGAGCGGCTGGGCCGTTACGCCGACGCCTTCGGCTACGGCAACGCCGACTTCAGCGGCGACCCGGGCAAGCGCAACGGCCTGGAACGCTCCTGGATCGCCTCATCGCTGCAGGTGTCGCCGCTGGAGCAACTGGCCTTCCTGCGCAAGCTGGTCAACCTGGAACTGCCGGTGTCCAAACGCGCGCAGGAGCTGACGATGAAGATCGTGGAAACCAGCGCGGCGGCGGACGGCTGGCAGGCTCACGGCAAGACCGGCATGGCCTATCCGCGCAAGGCGGACGGCGAGTTCGACGAGGAACACCCCTACGGCTGGTACGTGGGCTGGGCCAATAAGGGCGAACGCTCGCTGGTCTTCGTGCGCCTGATCCAGGACGACAAGAAAGAGCCGGGCACCGCCGGCGTGCGCTCGCGCGCGGCCTTCCTGGAGGAGTTGCCGACACTGTTGGCCGCAACCCCCGCCCCCGCTCAATCCATCAGCCGCTGATACAGATACACCAGCACCCGCGCCAATTCCTGCGCGGTCTGCTCCTGGCCGGCGTTGCCGCTGTGGCCGCCGGCCTCGGTTTCCAATAGCAGCGCGTCGTGGCCCAGTTCCCGCATCCGCGCCACCATCTTGCGCGCGTGCGCCGGGTGCACGCGGTCGTCCTTGGCGCTGGTGGTGAACAGCGCCAGCGGATAGGCCAGATCGCCGCGCAGCCGGTGATAGGGCGAGTACGCCGCCAGCGCCGGCCGTTGCTCTGGATCGTCCGGGTCGCCGTATTCGTCTATCCAGCTGGCGCCGGCCAGCAGCTCGGTGTAGCGCAGCATGTCCAGCAGCGGCACTTCGCACACCACCGCGCCGAACAGCTCCGGCCGCTGCGTCATGCAGGCGCCCACCAGCAGGCCACCGTTGCTGCCGCCCTCTATGCCCAGCCTGGCCGGCGTGGTCAGGCCGCGCGCCACCATGTCTTCCGCCACCGCGATGAAGTCGTCGAAACCCACCTGGCGGTTCACCCCCTGCGCCGCCTGATGCCAGCCGGGGCCGAACTCGCCGCCGCCGCGGATGCAGGCCAGCGCGAAGGCGCCGCCGCGTTGCAGCCAGTGCGGGCCGAAGTTCTCCACGTAGTAAGGCATCATCGGCACTTCGAAGCCGCCGTAGCCGTACAGCAAGGTGGGGGCGGCGCCGTCCAGCGGCGCGTCGCGGCGACGCACCACGAAGTAAGGAATGCTTTCGCCGTCCGGCGCGCGCGCCTGCCATTGCTCGGCGACGAAATCGGCCGGATCGAAAGCCTCCGGCTGGCGGCGCAGGCATTCCTGCTCGCCGCTGGCCACGTCCAGCCGGTACAGGCCGGTGGGGGTCAGGAAATCGCTGAAGCTGTAGCACAGGATGTCGCTGTCCCAGGGCTGGTCGGCGAACTCGATCACCCCGCCGCTGGGCGTGGGCAACTCGCGCTCGCGCCAGACGCCGTCCGCCTTGTCGAAGGCCAGCAGCCGGCTCTTGACCTGGTCCAGCAGATTGACCACCACGCTGGCGCGCGTGGTCTCCACTGACTCCACCGCCAAGCGCGGCTGCGGCGCCACCAGCCATTGCGCGGCGATGCGCCCCTGCCGCAGCGGCTCCAGCGCCACCGCCAGCAGCGCGCCCGCCGGATAGACGGTTCCGGCCGCGCTCCAGTCCTCGGCCAACTTGACGATCAAATCGCCGTGCAGATAAGCCTCCAGCTCGGCCTTGGGCGGCAGCGGCAGCGCCTGGGTTTCCAGTTCGGCGTCGATCAGATGGTAGCTTTTGCTGTAGAAGCTGTCCGAGCACTCGATCAGGTCCAGCGGCGCGCCGTCGGCGTCGAGGAAGCGCCAGGCGGCCACCATCATCGCGTCCTCGCCGGCGGCGAACACCTGGCTCCAGGCATGCCGCCCCTCCTCGCCGCGCTCCACCAGCCACACTTCGCGCGGGTAGCCGGAACGGGTCAGCGGCGCGCCCGGCCAGCCGGGGCAGACCCAGGCGCTGTCCGGATCGCGCCAGGCGACATGGCTCTTGCCTTCCGGAAAGCTGAAACCGTCCGGCCGCCAGGTTCCTGCGGCCAGATCGTATTCGCGCGCGATGCCGGCGTCGCCGCCGCCGGCGGTCAGGTGCACCATGGCTTGCAAGGGCGCCAGCGTGCAATGGGACACGCCGTCCAGATACCAGTCCTCGTCGTCGGCTTCGGCCAGCGCGTCGATGTCCAGCACGATCTGCCAGTCCTGCTCGGCGGCGCGGTAGGCCGCCAGCGTGGTGCGGCGGTAAATGCCGCGCGGATGCGCTTCGTCCTGGTGGAAGTTGTACAGCCAGCCGTCGTGCTCGGCGCAGAACGGGATCTGGCGGGTGTCGCGCAGATGGGCGAGGATTTCGTCGCGCAGGCCGGCGAAACGCGGGTCGGCGTCCAGCAGCGCCTGGGCGCGCGCGTTCTGCGCGGCCACCCATTCGGCGGCGGCGGGATCGTCCAGGTTTTCCAGCCAGGCGTGGGGATCGGGAGCGTTATAGTCGGACATCGGCGTCATCACGGTTGCGGATCAATGGCCGCGAGGTTAGCACCCCGCGCCGCCAACGCCAAATGCGCCACACCCGCTGCGCCCGAAGTTCAGACCGCGGAGATCTCCACACCCTCCCCCCGCAGCTGGCGGCAGGCGTGCTCGGGGTCCAGCAGCGCTTCCCCCAGATAGACGCCGGCGGGCGGCGCGTCCGCCCCCAATAAATGCTCGATCTGCAAGACGGCGCCCAAGGCGGTCAAGTGCGACTGCCCCAAGGGATCCGCCAGTTGCACGGTTTTTTCGCACGGCCGGCCGGCGGCGTCCTTGCCCGCAACGGCAATGCGGATGCGGTGAGCCGCGCCCGGCCCCGGATTGTAGAGCAGCGCCCGCCGCGCGCTGTTGAACATCGGCCGCGACAGCAGCCGCCATACGCCGCTGCGCACCAGCAAATGCAGCAAGGCGGTGGCTTTGCCGTCGTCGAAACCTATGCGCGCGTCCACCTGCGCTGCGCCGACGATGGCGGGCAGATTTGCTTGATCCGGGGTATCGAAACGGTAAACCCGGTGGCGGCCGCCGGCGCCGAAGTCGGCGGCGTGGCCATCTAGAAAACCGCTGCGCTGAACCCATTCCCCCCGCTCCATAGTGTGGAAAGGCTCGGACAGCCGATCCATGTAGGCAGTGGAGTTGGGCCCCGCCTGATCGGCCATCGCGAACAGGATGTCGATGCCGACGCGCTCGACCTCGGCGATGGCCCTCGCCGCGTCGCGCGCCGCCAGGCTGGCCACGCCGGCCATCCAGGCCGATGACAAGACCACCGGCGCGCTGGGCCGTCCATGGGCGGCCACGGTCAGCAACGCCTGCTTCAGTCTCTCCGTCCAGCGCGTGATGTCCAGATAGGCATGGCCTTGAGTCAGCGCCAGGCGCAGCAGCCGGTCATGCGCGTCGTTGACCAAACCGACGATGAGCGCGCCTTTCAGATGCGCCGGCAAGACCGGGGCGTCCACATCCATCGCCAACGCCTCGGCGCCGTATCGCTCCGCCACAGCCCTAGCCGCGTCTAGACGACGGCCGGCGATGACGAGCTTGAGATCCGGCCTGCGCCGCGCCAGCAAGGACGCCACTTGCGCGCCCACCACGCCGCTGCCGCCGACAAGAACAACGCTTGAAGAAGTCATGCCCCACCCTTGTTTTGGTCAATTGACCAATATTAAAACATGAACTTGGTCGTTTGAACAATTAAACTGGCGCATCAGCGACGCTGGACGATCACGAAGGAGGAAGGATGTCGGTCAAAGGAGAGGAAAGACGGGAAGCGATTTTGCGCGCGGCGATGCGGGTATTGACCCGCGACGGCGGACAGGGCTTCCGCATGCGCGCCATCGCGGCGGAAGCCCAGGTGGGCATCAGCCATGTCCAGTACTACTTCAAGAACATCGACGCGGTGATGGAAGGCGTCATGGTTCGCTACCTGGAAGACTGGGATGAACTGATGCTGGACGCGCCGGCCAGCCTGGTCGGCGCGCTGGACTTTGTGCTGGCGACCCAGCTTCAGCACGGCGGCTGCGCCTTGCTCTGGGAGCTGTGGGCGCTGTCCAGCCGCAACGAGGCCGCCGACGCGGCGCTCAAGACTTTCTACGCCGGCTACACCGACCGGGTCTGCGCGCTGCTGCGCCGCGAGGCTCCGGCGGACGCGCCCGACAGCGCCGTCAGGGAGCGCGCGGTGCTCATCGTCGCCTTGATCGAAGGCCTGTCCATCCTGCGCGGCAACGGCCGGGAGCAAACGCTGGCGCCGCAAGCCCAGCGCCATGCCGTAGAAGCCGTGCTGGCCTTGACGGCCTTGCCGCTGCCGGCCGCCAAGGCCTAATCCGCGCTCCGCGCGGCGGCCTTGAAACGGGCGATGACCGCCGGCGCGGTGTCGCGGTTGAAGGCGGCGTACAGCGCGCTGTCCAGCTGCGCCAGCTTCATGCCGCGCCGCACCAGCGCCGCGTCCAGACCCAGGGACTTGAGCTTGCTGCGCATGCCGATCTCGGTGGAGGGCAGCAGGTCGCAGCGGCCGGACGCCAGCTTCTTGACGTTGATGCTGGAGTCGGAGGTCGGGTCCAGCCTAGGAAAGCCCTCCGCCTTCAGATACTCCTGCCGGTAGTCCCCCAGCACCACGCACACCGAGTAGCGCTTGGCCGCCGCCAGCGTCGGCGCCTGGATGTCGCGGCGCGACGCCAGTTGATAGAAATACACGTCGGAATCCAGCAGCTTGACCGCGAAGTTCAGGTGCTTGAGCCGCTCCCGGGTCTTGGCGATGGGAAAGATCACCGCGCCCGGCCGGGTCTTGGCCTCCTCGTAGGCGCGCGCCCACGGCACCGTCTCGATGCGCGACGGCGGCAGGCCGAGCTTGTCCAGGATGGCCAGGACCGGCGCCACCGCCAGCCCGCCGCGGATCCGGCCGTCCGGCCCCAGTTCCACATAGGGCGGATCGTCGCTGCTGAACAGCCGCACCTCGTCCAGCGCGCCCGCCGGGGCGCCGCCGCAGGCCAGCGCGGCGCAGCAAGCGCCCAGCCATCGTTTCATCCCGCCTCCCGTTTTCACGCCGCAGCCCCTTATTTATAGCCGCCGGGCCTGCGTTCAGTCGGACAACACCCGTTGCAGCGCGTCCACCAGCCGGTCCAGATCCTCGCGCCGCACCTGCCAATGGGTGACGATGCGCATCAGGCCGCCCTCGGGCGGATTGGCCTTGACGCCGGCCTGGCGCAACGCGGCCATCAACTCGGCCACGTCGATGTCCGCGGTGAAGCGGAACCACACCATATTGATGTGCACGTCCTCCAGCTTCACCTCGACGCAGGGCAGCGCCGCCAGCCGCTCGGCCAGGTAGCGGGCGTTGGCGTGGTCGTCCTTGAGCCGGTCCACCATCTCGTTCAGCGCCACGATGCCGGGCGCGGCGATCACGCCGGCCTGGCGCATCCCGCCGCCCAGCAGCTTGCGGTTGCGGCGCGCGCGGGCGATGAAATCGGCGCTGCCGGCCAGGATGGAGCCCACCGGCGCGGCAAGGCCCTTGGACAGGCAGAACATCACCGTGTCGGCGTATTGGGCGATGTCGCGCGCCTCGCAGCCCAGATAGGCGGCGGCGTTGAAGATGCGCGCGCCGTCCAGATGCACCGGCACCTGGTGGCGGCGCGCCGCATCGGCGCTGGCGGCCATCGCCGCCAGGGGAATCACCCGGCCGTTGCAATGCGCGTTTTCCAGACAGATCAAGCTGGTGCGCGGCCAGTGGATGTCCTCGCCGACGCGGATGCGCTGCGCTATCGCCTCCGGCGCCATCACCCCGTCCACGCCGGCGATGGTGCGCAGCTGCACGCCGCCTATCACCGCCGCGCCGCCGGTTTCGTGCCAGACGATGTGGCAGCCCTCTTCCAGAATCACTTCGTCGCCGCGCCGGCAGTGGGTGAAGATGGCCAGCTGGTTGCCGAAGTTGCCGGTGGGCACGAACAGCGCCGCCTCCTTGCCCAGCTTTTCCGCGGCCAGCTGTTCCAGCGCTTGCACCGTGGGATCGTCGCCGTAGACGTCGTCGCCCACCTCGGCGTTGAACATCGCCTCGCGCATCGCCGGCGTCGGCTGGGTCACGGTATCGCTGCGCACATCAATCCATTGCATGCTTGTCTCCTTCGCTAAGTGGAAATCTCGGGGCCTTGCCGCGGCAAGGCCAGGTAGGCGGTCAAGGCCGCCGCGACGCAGCGCGTCAGCTCCGCCTCGTCCGGCGCGCCGTCCAGCGCCAGGCCGTGAATCAGGCTGTCCGCCATCCTCAGCAGGCGCGGCGCGCGCTCGACGGGCAGGCCGCCGCCGGCCAGCCATTCGGCCACGCAGTCCAGCAGCGCCGCGTCCAGCGGATTGTCCGCCGGCGGCGCGTCGAACTGCGGCCACTCCCGCTCCAGCACCCGGTGCAGCCCGGGCGCGGCCAGATGCAGCCGCAGGCAGGCGGACACCAGCTGTTCCAGCTGCGCCGGCCACGGCAGGCCGGCGCTCAGCCGCAAGGCCTCCCGCACCGTGCCCAGGGTTTCCTCGCCGTGGCGGCGGTGCAGCGCCGCCACCAGCGCCTGCTTGTTGGGGAAGTACTGGTACAAGGAACCGATGCCGACGCCGGCCAGCTCGGCCGCCTTGTTGGTGGTCAGCCCGGCATAGCCGTCGCGCTCCAGAATGCGAGCAGCCGCCTCCAGGATGGCGGCCACCGCGTGGCGGGAACGGGCTTGGCTGGGCAATTTGCGGGCTTGCGGGATCATGGGCATGCTGCGGTCCGTAAGGGCGGAAAGCTTGCGCCGCGGTCATGGGGCCGACAGCAAAAAGACGGCGGCAAACGCTTAGCAAAACACGAGTTTTACCCGCTGACAAGGGCGGATACATTGAAAGCGTCGTCAACCCTCAATGAAAGCGGAATCATGAGCCAAAGCTACGCCTTCTTCGCGCTGCTGCGCGTCCACCCCAACTGGCTGCGCTTGAGCCGGCCCGAACGCCGGCAATTCGAAGCGGAAACCCTGCGCCCCATCTACGCGCGCTATCCGGCGGTGCGCATGCGCTGGTTCGACGCCGAGGCCTTCACCACCCGCTGCAGCGACATCGCGCTGTTCGAAACCGAGTCGATCAAGGACTTCTATTATCTGATCGACGCGCTGCGCGACAGCAAGCTCGCCACCGAACCCTATTTCGAGTTCGTCGACATCCTGCCGGCGGTGGAGAACGGCTTCCGCGACTACGACGCCCACCTGGCCGCGGACTGATCGCCGCGCAGCGAGGCCGGCCAATACAAACGGCGACCTTGCGGTCGCCGTGTCGCTGCTGCGGGAGGCCGGGTTATGCCCGGCGAATCCGGCCTGAAACGGCCGGTGGAAACACTCTCAGATTGTCAGCAGTGGCTTAATGGATTCGATACGATTGCTTGATCTCGCTTACGCGGCGCTCGGCCTGTTGAACGGTCAGCGGACTCATGGCCACATGGGCGCCGCAATGGCAGCGCAACACGCTGTCGGGATGCAGGGACTTGAGATGATGGCGGATTTCATGGCCGCATTCCTCGCAGGCGACCACGACGGTGGCGTTGTAATGCTTGTCCAGATCAATATCGAATCTTTGCTGCTTCATGGGAATCTCCCTTGCTGTGACAAAGGCCGGCCGGCCAGAGGAAGAGCAGGAAGCGCTTCATGGCCGACCTGAAGTGAAGGATAGCTCCGCCGGCGAAAGGTTCCCAGCAATCAGCCACTTAACTGTGGTTTTTTTGACCGCGGGCAAGCCCCGCTTCGATGGCCGCCGCACTGGTCAGTTGCCGGGGCTTGCAGTATCCTTCGCCGATTTGATTGTTGACGATTGCAGGCATGGACACCCACAACGCAGATCTGGAACGCCGCTTCGGCGGCATCGCCCGTCTTTACGGGCCGGAGGCGCTGGCCCGCTTCCAGGCCGCCCACGTTTGCGTGGTCGGCGTCGGCGGCGTCGGCTCCTGGGCGGTGGAAGCGCTGGCGCGCAGCGCCATCGGCAAACTGACCCTGATAGACCTGGACAATGTGGCCGAGTCCAACACCAACCGCCAGTTGCCGGCGCTGGACCCCAACTACGGCATGGCCAAGGTCACCGCGCTGGCCGAACGCGCGCGCGCGATCAACCCGGCCTGCCAGGTGATCGAGATCGAGGACTTCGTCACCGAGGACAATCTGGAACAGATGCTGGGCCAGGGCTACGACTTCGTCATCGACTGCATCGACAGCCTGCGCATCAAGACCGCGATGGCGGCCTGGTGCGCGCGCCGCCGCCAGCCCTTCATCGTGTCCGGCGGCGCCGGCGGTCAGACCGACCCGACGCTGATCCGGGTGGCGGACCTGGGCGAGGTCACCTACGACCCGCTGCTGTCCAAGCTGCGCTACAACCTGCGCCGTCACCACCAGTTCAGCCGCGAACCCGGCAAGAAGCTGCATGTTCCCTGCGTGTTCTCCACCGAACAGCTGGTTTATCCGGACACGCAGGAACAACAGGCTTGCGACGTCGGCGAGGCCCGCGGCCCTCAGGGCTTGTCCTGCGCCGGCTTCGGCGCGGCGATGACGGTCACCGCCACCTTTGGCCTGGTGGCGGTGGCGCAAGCCTTGAAGCACTTGGCCAAGCCGCCCAAGGCCAAACGCAGCTAGCCTCTGTCCCGGCAACAAAAAAGCACCGCCGTGGCGGTGCTTTTTGCTTGCGGACGAGCGCCGCTTACATGCCCTGGATCTGCTTTTCCAGCTTCACCGCGCGGTCGCCCGGGGCCGGGTGGCTGGACAGCAGGCTGCTGTCGTTGCCGTACAGGTCCGCCAGCTTGCGCAAAGCGGCCGGGCCGCCCTGAACGTTGTAGTTGTGGCGCTTGAGGAAGCCCACCGAGTAGGCGTCGGCGTCGCTTTCCTGAGACTGGGAGAACTGGGCGTTCACCACCGCCTCGGCGAAACCGCCGAGCTCGGATTCGGACAGGCTGCTGGCGACGCTGTTGCCGCTGCCGGCCGCGCCTTTGCGCGCCGCGGAGGTGGCGTAGGCCAGTTGCATGGCTTTCTTGGTGTGGCCCAGTTTCACGTGGCCGATTTCATGGCCGATGACGAAGCGCACTTCGTCGTCGTTCATCTTGTCCATCAGGCCGCTGTACACGCGCACGGTGCCGTCGGCCATGGCGAAGGCGTTGACTTCCTTGGTCAGGTAGACCTTGAAGTTCAGCTTGGTGCCGTCTTCGCTGTCCAGGCCCTTGACCATCTTGGCCAGGCGCTTGGAGTAGGCGTTGGAGGCCGGAGCCACCTTGTTTTTCTTGTCCATCACCACGCTGGATTCGGCGGCCATGGCCTTGACGTCGGCGTCGCTGAGGGTGGCGGATTTCACCAGGTCGGTGCCGGCGCCTATCATGGCGCCCAGATCAAAAGCGTGTACCGGAGCGGAAAGGCAGGCAGCAGCCAAAACGGTCAGAGCGAATTTTTTCATTGTGTCAGTCTCTTATTTAACTTACAGATTCAGTTTACAAACAAAGCAGACGGATGCTATCCGCTTTGCCTCCGCTTGAAAAGCGATTGGCATAACTACCCGCCATCCTCCGGTCACGGACTCTCAATCGCTGCCGCCGGCAAACCCTTGCCAACACAAAGGTTTTTCCGCAAGCGTGCTAAGCCGGCGGCCAAGCGGGCGCTGAATGGTTGTCGCGGCGACGCAACGCATACGAACCATTAGCAGGCGCGCCCCGCTCGCCGGCGCGCAGCGCCGGACACCCGTGATCTTGCAATTCCTCGACCGAGGCGCGGTTGGCGCCTATCAGGCTGGCGCGGCTGCTCAACAGGATGAAGCCGTCGCGGCCGTCGGCCAAGCGCGTCGCCACCAGCGCCAGACCGTAGCGCCCCATGTCCAGACCGGCTTCCGGCTGCCCGGCCGCCAGCGCCTTGAACGGGTCCACCTCGGGACCGCCGTCGGCCTTGGCGGCCACCGCCCGCGCCCAATAGGCGTGGCCCTGCAGCTCCACCGGCAATTCCCGCCACTCTTCGCTCAGGCTGTCCTTCAGGTCCTCCAGTTGCTGGCGCACGGTGGCGTCGGTGCAGGAGATGTGAATGTGCAGCTGGTTCTGGGTGCGCCCGTACTGGGAATTGATGGTCAGCGACAGCAGTTCGCGCGGGATAGCCCGGCCGTAGCGCTGTTCCAGAAAGCTGCGCGCGCGCCAGGCCGCCCCCCAGTAGTCCGGCGCGCGCTCGTTCAGCAACTCTGGGCTTTCGATGCCGCTGAGGCGGACGGTGGGAATCAGCAGGTATTGCAGCCAGCCGTTGCGGTCTTTCAGCACCGCGTAGCCGCCGGCCTCGCCGCCGCTCAGGTCCACTTCGGCGCAGGGCGCCGGCTGGCCGGCGGCTTGCTGATTGGGCAAGCACTGCCGGCTGATGATATTCCACAAGGCGTCGGAATCGGCCCACAGCAGCGCCGAGTACCCCAAGGCCAGCGCGGCCAGCAGGCCGGTGGCGATTTTGAGCGTGGTTTTCATGTATGGATTTTTGCTTGATGCCACCCCGCCACTATAGCGAAGGCCGCAGCCATGCATGAAAAAACCGCCCCTAGGGGCGGTCTGGCGCGGGGCGAAATCCGGCTCAGGCCAGCAGGCAGGAAGACTGGCTCTGCTCGCTGACGCGGCGCAGCGGCGTGGGCTGCTGAGCGCAGCGCGTCTCCGCCTGCGGACAACGGGTGCGGAACACGCAGCCGGACGGCGGATTGATCGGGCTGGGCAGGTCGCCTTGCAGGATCTGGATCACCTTGTTCTTTTCCAGCTTGGGATCCGGAATCGGAATCGCCGACAGCAAGGCGCGGGTGTACGGGTGCGACGGCGCGTCGTACAGCGCGGACTTTTCCGCCAGCTCCATTTCGCGGCCCAGATACATCACCAGGATGCGATCGGAGATGTGCTTGACCACGGCCAGGTCGTGGGCGATGAAGATCAGCGCCAGACCCATCTCCCGCTGCAGCTCCTTGAGCAGGTTGATGATCTGCGCCTGGATGGACACGTCCAGCGCCGACACCGGCTCGTCGCAGATGATGAGCTTGGGCTCCAGGATCAGCGCGCGGGCGATGCCGATGCGCTGGCACTGGCCGCCGGAGAACTCGTGCGGATAGCGGTTGATCATCTGCTCGCGCAGGCCCACCTTGGCCATCATCGCCTTGACCCGGCGCATCACTTCTTCCGGCCCCAGCTCCGGCTTGTGCACGCGCAGCGGCTCGCCGATGATGTGCGCCACCGTCATCCGCGGATTGAGTGAGGCCAGCGGGTCCTGGAAGATCATCTGGATGTCCTTGCGCACCGCCAGCCAATCCTTGTCGCTGCCCTTGCGCAGATCCTTGCCCATCCAGACGATTTCGCCGTCGGTGGCGGGAATCAGATTGAGGATGGCGCGGCTGAGCGTGGACTTGCCGCAGCCGGATTCGCCCACCACGCCCAGGGTTTCGCCGGCGTAAAGGTCGAAGCTGACGCCGTCCACCGCCTTCAGGGTTTTCTTGGGACTCCACGGCCAGCTGTCGCCGCCCTTGACCTGGAAGTGCACTTTGACGTCGCGCACCGAGAGAATGGCCTGCTTGGCTTGTTCAGACATGGGCCACCTCCTGGGCTGCTTGCGCCAGCTCGACGGCCGGCTTGTGACAGGCGCGGATCACCTGCGGATTGTGGCTGCTGGCCTGCAGCAGCGGCAGTTCGTCGGCGCAGCGCTCGGTGCTGTGCTGGCAACGTTCGGAGAACGGGCAGCCTTTGGGCATGTGCGCCATATTGGGCGGGTTGCCGGGAATGCTGACCAGTTCGCTGCCGTCGTGGTCCAGCCGCGGCAGCGCGCCCAGCAGACCTATGGTGTAAGGATGGCTGGGGTGGTAGAAGATGCTGTCGGCGTCGCCGTATTCCATCACCCGGCCGCCGTACATCACCATCACTTTTTCGCACAGGCCGGCCACCACGCCCAAGTCGTGGGTGATCATGATGATGGAGGTGCCGAAGTCGCGCTGCAGGTCCTTCAGCAGAGTCAGGATCTGCGCCTGCACCGTCACGTCCAGCGCGGTGGTGGGTTCGTCGGCGATCAGCACTTCCGGCTCGCACAGCAAAGCCATCGCGATCATCACGCGCTGGCGCATGCCGCCGGAGAATTCATGCGGATACATGTCCACGCGGCGCGCCGCTTCAGGAATGCGCACCGCTTCCAAGAGTTCGATCGCGCGTTTCTTGGCCGCGCGCCGGCTGATGCCCTTGTGCAGTTCCAGCACCTCGGTCATCTGCCGCTCCACCGTCAGGTAGGGGTTCAGCGAGGTCATCGGGTCCTGGAAGATCATGGACACGCGGTCGCCGCGGATGGCGTTCAGTTCCGGCGCGCCCATCGTCAGCAGGTCTTTGCCGTGGAACAGCACTTCGCCGCTGGTGGAGCCGTTGCGGGCCAGCAGGCCCATGATGGACAACACGGTCTGGCTCTTGCCGGAGCCGGACTCGCCGACGATGCCCAGGGTCTGGCCCTTGTCCAGTTCGAAGCTGACGCCGTTGACGGCGTTGACCATGCCGTCGTTGGTCTGGAACTGGACCCCGAGATTGCTGACTTTCAAAATGCTCATAATGGTTCTACCTCGGGCTCATCGATCTTTCGGGTCCAGCGCGTCGCGCAGGCCGTCGCCGATATAGTTGGCGCAGTACAAGGTCAGCGACAACATGCCGGCGGGGAACAACAGCTGCCACGGCTGGGTTTCCATGGTCTTGGTGCCGTCGCCGATCAACACGCCCCAGCTGGTCATCGGCTCTTGCACGCCCAGGCCCAGGAAGGACAGCACCGATTCGGTCAGAATCACCCCCGGCACCGTTACCGTAGTGTAGATCACCACGATGCCCAGCAGATTGGGCACGATGTGGCGGGCGATGATGGTGGAGGTGGACACGCCGATGGCGCGCGCGGCCTCCACGTACTCCTTGGACTTGATCGACAGCGTCTGGCCACGCACCACGCGCGCCATGTCCATCCAGCCCAGGATGGTGATGGTCAGCACCACCAGGTAGAACTCGCGGCCCAGCAGGGTCACCATCAGGATGGCGATCAGCAGATAGGGCACCGCGTACATCATGTCCACGATGCGCATCATCAGATTGTCTATCTTGCCGCCGAGGAAGCCGGCGCTGGCGCCCCACAGCACGCCTATGATCACCGCGGCGACGGTGGCCAACGCCCCCACCATCAGCGAGATGCGGCCGCCTATCAGGGTGCGCACCAGCAGGTCGCGGCCCAGATCGTCGGTGCCGAACCAGTGCATGCCCTGCCAGGTGGGCGCCAGGCTGATGGCGTCCCAGTCGGTGTCGTCATAGGTATGGGGCAGGAACATCGGCCCGAAGATACAGGCCAGCACGATCAGCGACAGGATGATCAGGCTGACCACGGCCGCGCGGTTGCGGAAAAAGCGGATGCGGGCGTCGCGCCACGGGCTGCGGCCCTCTACGGCGGCGTCGTCCAGGCGGGTTTCCAGCGCGATCGCCGCTTGCTTCTGTTTGCTTCTCAACATGGGAAATCCTTCGCGGTCACGCGCGTCAATAGCGAATCTTGGGATCGAGGAAGGCGTAAGCCAGGTCGACCAGCAGATTGAGCAGCACGGCAATCACAGTCACCAGCACCACCAGGCCCAGCACCAGCGTGTAGTCGCGGTTGGCCGCGCCGTTGACGATGAGCTTGCCCAGGCCGGGCAAGGAGAAGATGGACTCGGTGACCACGGCGGAGGTGATCGAGGAAATGGTCAGCGGGCCCAGCAGCGTCACCACCGGCATCAGCGCCGGCTTCAGCGCGTGGCGGACGATGATGGTGCGCATCGGCAGGCCCTTGGCGCGCGCGGTGCGGATGAAGTTGCTGCTCAGCACCTCGATCAGGCTACCGCGCATCACCCGGCCTATGGTGGCCACGTTGATGAAGGTCAGCAGCGCCACCGGCAGAACCATGTAGCGCGGATCGAAGTCGTTCCAGCCGCCGGACGGCAGCCATTGCAGGGTGACGGCGAACACCAGCACCAGCACCGGCCCGATGATGAAGGACGGGAAGGCGCTGCCCATATTGCTGATCAGCATCACCAGGTAGTCGACCGCGCTGTTCTGACGCAGCGCGGCGACGATGCCCAGCGCCACGCCTATCACCAGCGAGATCAGGATGGCGCTGCCGCCTATCGCCGCCGACACCGGCAGCGCCTTGGCCACCAGATCGTTGACGCTCCAGTCCGAGTAGCGGAAGGAGGCGCCCAGATCGCCTTGCAGCAGGCTCTTCAGGTAATACAGGTATTGCTGCCACAGGGGCAGGTCGAGATGGTATTTGGCCTGCAGATTGGCCAATACCGCCTCGGAAACTTTGCGCTCCCCGTCGAAGGGGCCGCCGGGGGTCATGTGCAGCAGCAGATAACAGACGGTGATGACGGCCAACACGGTGGGGATCGTCAACAGCACGCGTCGTAAAGTGTAGGACCACATTGCAAGTTACTCCGACTCGCCGCGCCCGGCGCGCGCCGGCGCGGGGCGCGGCTGCGGACGGACCAACGGCGATTGACACCGAACAGTCACGGGCGGACGGCGCCGTCGCTTGCGACGGCCGCCCGCTCAACACATCGGGGTTGCCCCCGTTTTCAGATCAGGGCCAGACGCGCGTCCGCCCGCGCGCCTCCGGTCCCGCGCGGGACTGGAGGCGTTCAGGCGTCGGCGCGGGGCCGGCGATCAATGCTGGATGATGTAGAGTTCCTTGCTGCGGTAGCGATCCACCGGGTTCTTCAGCGAGTAGCCGCCCACATACGGTTTCACCAGGCGCGGCAGCGTGTACTGCAGCACCGGGATCATCGGGTAGTCGTCCATCACCAGCTTGGTGGCCTGGGTCAGCAATTGGGTGCGCTTGGCCTGATCGGTGCTTTCATTGCCCTGCTTGATCAACTCTTCCGCTTTCTTGTTGCAGTTGAAGTTGTCGTTCTGGGTGTTGCCGCACTGGACCAGCGCCAGGAAGGTGGTGGCGTCGTTATAGTCGGCCAGCCAGCCGTTGCGCGCCACCTGGTAGTCGCCGTCGTGGCGTTTCTTCAGGAAGACCTTGAACTCCATGTTTTCCATGGAGGTGTTGAAGCCCAGCTTGCTCTTCCACTCGGAGGCCACGAAGATGGCCATCTTCTTGTGGTAGTCGCTGGTGTTGTAAGACAGCTTGAGCGTGGTGCCCGGCTTGACGCCGGCCTGGGCCAGCAGCTTCTTGGCCTCGTCCACGCGCTTGGCCATCGGCCATTGCGCCCAGTCGTAGCTGGTCGGCAGGCCGCCGTGCACGCCTTTGACCATCACGCTGTAGGACGGCAGCTGGCCGTCGCCGGTGATTTTCTTGGCCATCAGGTCGCGGTCCACCACCATGGACAGCGCCTTGCGCACGCGCACGTCCTTCAGCAGCGGGTCCTTGTTGTTCAGGCTGTAGTAGCGCAGGCCCAGGATGGTGGAGGTTTTCAGATCCTTGGGCATGGCGCTCTTGAGCTTGTCGAAGCTGCCCGGCGGGATCTCGTAGGTCATGTCGGTCTGACCGGACTGGTACAGCTTCTGGTCGGCGTTCTGGTCTTCGATCGGCAGGAAGCTGACGCGGGTCAGCTGCACGTTCTTGGCGTTCCAGTACTGCGCGTTCTTCTCGATCACCACCTTGCTGTTGACTTGCCAGTCTTTCAGCACGAAGGGGCCGTTGCTGACCATCTTGCCCGGCTTGACCCAGTCCTTGCCAAACTTGTCGATCACCGCCTTGGGCGCGGGGCCCAGCTGGGCGTTGGACATCAGTTCCGGCAGGTAGGACACCGGGAAGGCGGTGTCCACTTGCACGGTGTATTTGTCCAGCGCCTTGACGCCGATGGCGGTCACCGGCTTCTTGCCGGCCACGATGGCCTCGCCGTTCAGGAAGAAGATGCCGAAGGTGCCGGCGTAGGGAGCGGCCAGCTTGGGATCCACCAGGCGGCGGATGCCGTAGACGAAGTCGTCGGCGGTGACGCCGCTGCCGTCGGACCACTTGGCGTTCTTGCGCAGCTTGAACACCCAGGTGGTGGGCGCGGTCTGTTTCCAGGACTCGGCCACGCCGGGCTGCAGCTTGCCTTCGTTGTCGGTGGCGGTCAGGCCTTCGAACAGGTCATGGGTGATGATGTTGGCGGGCACGCCCTCCACCACCATGGGATCCAGCGACTCCGGTTCGGAGCCGTTGGAGCGCACCAGTTCCTGCTTGGCGGCCAGCTTGGTGCCCGGCGGCACGATGGCGGCCAGGGCCGCGCCGGAAGTCAGGGCCAGCGCCACGGCGGCCGCGATTGTCTGTAGCGATTTTTTATCAGCCATCTCGCCTACTCTCCTAAGTATTGCCGCTCCCGTCGACTATCGCGGGGCGATCAGAATCTTCACTCGATTGTATCCAGAGTGGTTGGCGGCCATTATGCGCTGAGGATTTTGAATACTTCAAGTGCTAAGCACGGCGCGACGGCGGGCGATTTAACGTTTTTGTCGCAAATTGACTATCCTTGCCCGCATTAGCTGCCACAGCCCGCTGATTTCATAATGCTTTTCATTGGAAAGTCATCTGCCATTCTAAAAATTATTGGCAGGCATACTCATTGCTCATGAATAGAAAAATAAGCCTATACAATTAATCGAAAGACATATCAGCATAGTCTTAACTTCTGCTTTATGGTTTTTCATAAAATCATTAACGTTTTTGCGCTTGGCGAAACCGGAACAGCTTGAGTAAGCTCGACCCGAAGCATGCCGCGCGCCGTGGCGCGCGCCCGGCCGATCATACGTCTCATCTCACTGATCCTAAAGCCTTTTTGGCCCTATCATTCCAAGGAGAGGACGGAGTCCGGCCCGGCGACGGAGGAACGCCCGGGACACGCGGCCCGCCGCCGGACTTATGTCCGCGGCAAGAGCCGGCACCGGCATGCGCCAGCAGGTATCGATGGGACGACGCCTGGCATCCACACGGCGGGCTAGGCTCCCGCCCCAAGAGCGAGAATAAAAGATGAAGAAACGAGTCGTCGCAAGCGCCGCGGCGCTTGCTCTGGCCGCGGCCGGCCTCGCCGGCTGGTATGGCTTCAGAACGACCGCCGCCGCGGCTAAAACCGCGGCGCGACCGCCGATTGCCGTTGGCATCGCCAAAGTGGCGGCGGAAGACCTGCCGATAGAGCTGAACGCCACCGGCAATGTCACCGCCATTGAAAAGGTGGAAGTCAAGCCGCAGGTGTCCGGCGTGGTGGCCAAGGTTCACGTCAAGGAAGGCCAGAACGTGACGCCGGGCCAGCTGCTGTTCACGCTGGACGCGGCGGCGGAAACCGCGCAGTTGAAGAAAGCCCAGGCGCAGATGCTCAGCGATCAGGCGCAGCTGAAAAACGCCGAGCGCGACCTGGCGCGCAGCCGCGACCTGCTGGTGAAAAACTTCGTTTCGCAAAGCGTGGTGGACGCCAATCAATCCAAGATGGACGCGCTCAGCGCCACCGTCGCCGCCGACCGCGCCCAGGTGGACGCGGCGCGGGTGGCGCTGGACTACAAGACGCTGCGCGCCTCCATCGGCGGGCGCATCGGCGTGATCGGCGTCTATCCGGGCACCCTGGTACAGCCGGGCATGGCCGCGGCGATGCTGACCATTACCCGCATTCATCCGATCAACGCCACCTTCACCCTGCCTGAACGCGAGCTGGGCGCGGTGCGCGCCGCCCAGGCCGCCGGCAAGCTGCTGGTGCGCGCCGCGCTGCCGGACAGCGGCGACAAGGTGGACGGCAAACTGGTCTTCATCGACAGCGCGGTGGACAGCGCCAACGGCACGCTGACGCTGAAGGCCGAATTTTCCAATCAGGACGGCAAGCTGTGGCCGGGCCAGTTCGTCACCCTCTCGCTGGACGCCGGCCGTTACCAGCAAGCCACCACCATCCCGGTGGCGGCTCTGCTGACCGGGCCGGAAGGCAAATTCAGCTATGCGGTGCAGGCCGACGGCAGCGTCAAGCGCGTGTCGGTGGAACTGCTGGCCATCCATAAGGAAAGGGCCATCGTCAAAGGGCTGAGCGTCGGCGAGGCCGTGGTGTCCAACGGCGGCCTCAATCTTCGCCCCGGCGACAAGGTGCGTCCGGCCAAGGCCGGCCCGGCCAGCGGGGGCCAGTGATGCAAATCTCCGAACTCTGCATCCGCCGTCCGGTGATGACGGTGCTGCTGTGCCTGTCGCTGGTGGTAGCCGGCCTGATCGCCTATCAAAAATTGCCGATCGCCGCGCTGCCCAGCTTCGACACCCCCACCATCAACGTCTCCGCCAGCCTGCCCGGCGCCAGCCCGGACAGCATGGCCTCCTCGGTGGCCGCGCCGCTGGAGAAGCAGTTTTCCACCATTCCCGGCATTGCGGTGATCAGTTCGTCCAGCACCCTGGGCAGCACCTCGATCACGCTGGAGTTCGACAACGACCGCAATATCGACCTGGCGGCGGTGGACGTGCAGGCGGCGCTGCTGCGCGCGCAGCGTTCGCTGCCGACGGAAATGACCTCGATGCCGTCCTACCGCAAGGTCAACCCGGCGGATTCGCCGGTGCTGCTGCTGGCGCTCAATTCGCCGGCGATGTCGCTGTCCGATCTCAACGACTACGCCGAGAACTGGATCTCGCCCAATATCGCCACCCTCAAGGGCGTGGCCCAGGTCAACATCTTCGGCCAGAAGCGTTTCGCGGTGCGGATCAAGGCCGATCCGGGCAAGCTGGCCTCGCGCAATCTGACGCTGGACGACGTGGCCGCCAGCATCCGCGCCGCCAACGTCAACACCCCGGTGGGCACGCTGGAGGGCAAATCTCAGCTGATGACGGTGGAAGCCAACCGCCAGTTGCAAAACGCCGCCCAGTTCGCCAATCTGGTAATCGCCAGCCGCAACGGCCTGCCGGTGAGGCTGTCCGACGTGGCCGCGGTGGAAGACAGCGTGGAAAACCTCAAGACCGGCAGCTGGGTCAACGGCGAGCGCTCCATCGTGCTGGCGGTGATGCGCCAGAGCGACGCCAACACCGTGGCGGTGGTGGACGCCATCCGCAAGGAGCTGCCGCAGTTGCAGGCGCAGCTGCCCGGCTCGGTGCGGCTGAACCTGCTCAATGACCGCTCCCAGTCCATCCGCGAAGCCATCCACGACGTCAAGCTGACCCTGCTGCTCACCATCGCGCTGGTGATCATGGTGATCTTCATGTTCCTGCAGCGCATGGCGGCCACGCTGATCCCGGCACTGTCGCTGCCGATCTCGCTGATCGGCACCATCGCCCTGATGTACTGGCTGGGCTACAGCCTGGACAATATCTCGCTGCTGGGCATCACGCTGGCGGTGGGCCTGGTGGTGGACGACGCCATCGTGGTGCTGGAAAACATCGTCCGCTACATCGAAGAAGGGCTGTCGCCGATGGAGGCCGCGCTGCGCGGCTCGCGCGAGATCGGCTTCACCATCGTGTCGATCTCGTTGTCGCTGGTGGCCATCTTCATCCCCATCTTCTTCATGCAGGGCGTGATCGGCCTGTTGTTCCACGAATTCGCCGTGGTGGTGTCGTTGGCGGTGCTGGTGTCGGCGGCGGTGTCGCTGACCCTGATCCCCCTGCTGTCCTCGCGCTTTCTCCGCGCCGATTCGGTTGGACACCAGGCGCGGCGCGGCCGGCTGGCCACCGCGCTGGAAGGCGGTTTCGACGCGGTGCTGACCGGCTATCGCCGCACGCTGGACCTGGCGCTCAAGCATCGCCGGCTGACCCTGGCCGGCGCGCTGTCCACCTTCGTCCTGACCGCGCTGATGTTCAACGGCATTCCCAAGGGCTTCTTCCCCACCGAGGACACCGGCCAGATCATGGCCAGCACCGAGGCGGCGCAGGACATTTCCTACGACGCCATGCTCAAGCTGCAGCAACGCGCCGCCGCCATCACCCAGGCCAACCCCAACGTCGCCTTCGCCACCTCCTCGCTGTCCGGCGGCAACACCGGCCGCATGTTCATCCAGCTCAAGCCGCGCAACGAGCGCGCCAAGCTGGACCCGACGATGGAAAGCCTGCGCCGCGACCTGCGCGCGGTGCCCGGGCTCAGCGTCTACCTGAACCCGACGCAGAACCTGCGCCTGGGCGGCCGCCAGAGCAAGAGCCGCTACCAGTACACCTTGCAGGGCATACAGGCAGAGAGCCTGAACACCTGGTCCGACAAGATCTTGCAGCAAATGCAGCTCGATCCCATCTTCCGCGACGTCACCAGCGACTCCCAGCTCAAGGGCCTGCAAGCCAAGCTGAACATAGACCGCGACAAGGCCAATCTGCTGGGCGTGGACATCCAGAGCATACGCAGCGCGCTGTACAGCGCCTTCGGCGAGCGGCAGATCTCCACCATCTACACCGCCAGCGACAACTATCAGGTGATCCTGCAGGCGGACGACCCGTTCAAGGTTAACGAGTTCGACTTCTCGCGGCTGCGGGTGCGCGCCGCCGACGGCCAACTGGTGCCGCTGTCCAGCATCGCCTCGGTGGAACGCACCGTCGGTCCGATCTCGGTCAACCACCAGGGCCAGCTGCAGGCGGTGACGCTGTCCTTCAACCTGGCGCCCGGCATCCCGCTGAGCCAGGCCGACCAGCACCTGCGCCAGCTCAAGGAACGCATCGCCCTGCCCGCGTCCATCGCCACCAGCTATAGCGGCGACGCCGCCGCCTTCGAGGAAACCCAGGGCAGCCAGATCCTGCTGCTGGGCATCGCGGTGGCGGTGATCTACGTGCTGCTGGGGGTGCTGTACGAAAGCTATATCCACCCGCTGACCATTCTGTCCGGCCTGCCCTCCGCCGCCATCGGCGCGCTGGGCACGCTGATGCTGTTCGGCCAGGAACTGACGGTGATCGCCAGCATCGGCATCCTGATGCTGATCGGCATCGTCAAGAAGAACGCCATCATGATGATAGATTTCGCGCTGGAGGCGCAGCGCAAGCAGGGCATGGCGCCGGAACAGGCGATTCACGCCGCCTGCCTGCTCCGTTTCCGCCCCATCATGATGACCACGCTGGCGGCCCTGATGGGCGCGCTGCCGCTCGCGCTGGGCCTGGGCGCCGGCGCCGAGCTGCGTCAGCCGCTGGGCCTGGCGGTGGTGGGCGGCCTGGTGTTCTCCCAGGTGGTCACGCTCTACATCACCCCGGTGCTCTATCTGTACTTCGACGCGCTGGCGCGACGCCACGCGGCCTGGCGGGAAAGACGGCGCGCGCTGCGCGCCTGACGCGACAAGGCCCGCGCCGGTTCCCCGGCGCGGGCCTTTCGGTTTTCAAGCGCTGCGGCCTCAGCCTTGGCGCAAGCGCTTCAGCGCCTCCTCGGCGTCGCGTGGCGCGCGCTTGTCCGGGCAGGCCAGATCGCGCAGCGTGCGGCGCAGCTTGTCGTCATGCTCGATCTTGCGCCACACCGCCTTGTTGGAGCGGATCCAGTTCTTGTCCACGCTGTTGCCGAAGGCGTAGGCGCGGTAGCTGCCCTCATTGCACAGCAGGCCCTCGAAACTCAGGTTCTCCGCGCCGGCCGGGCTCTTCACCCGCACGATCATCCGCACCACGCCGTCCTCGCCCGCGCTCAGAGTCTTGGCATCGACGAAATACTGGTTGGTCTGCAAATTGTCGGTGCTCACCGCGATCCAGTCCGGCTGCGCCGGATACGGCGGCAACTGGTAATCGCCCTCCTGCCACGGCACCTCCGGCGCGAAATCGATGTTCTTCTTGATCTTGTTGTCGGCCAACGCCGGCTGCGCGGCGCAAAGGGCCAGCACGATGATGGCGGCAAAAGTCTTCAAATCACTACTCCTCGTTCAGCGCGCTGGGGCCGCGCTTGGCTGGCCCGGACGCAAGGTGAAACGGCGGCGGCCGGTTTCCCTGCCGGCCAGGCCCCAACTCAACTCCGAAAACTGCATGTCGCCGCGCGCCGACACCGTCAGCAGCATGGACGCGCGGGTGCCGTAGTCGCGACCCTTGATGAAGATGGGCGACAACACCCGCTCCAGCGCGGAGCCGATGCGGGTGTTCGGCAACTGTCCCGGCGGCGCCGGCGTGCCGTCGGACAGGGCGACGAAGGCCTGGTCCTCGGTGGGCACGCGCTGGAACTCGCGCAAATACTCCGCCAGCCGCTCGCTCTTGAACCACGGCGTGTCCAGCGTGGCGTTGGACAGCGTATGAATGCCCGGCGTCACCCGCGCGATCTGTCCGCCGCGGCTATGAAAATGGAACAGGTCCGAGGCATAGCCGAACAAAAGATTGAACGGCGCATAGCGGCCTTGCTCGGCGCGCAGCCAGTCGGCGAAGGCGAACGGGTCCTCGTCGCCGCTGACGAAACGCTCCACCAGCTCGCCGCGCGAACGCTCCGCCTTGACCGGGTGGCCGTCGCGGATATTGGTCACCGCGGCGATGCGGCCACGGCCGTCCACCATCAACCAGCTGCCGCCGGACTCGGCGTCGCGGCCGCCCAGCGTATTCTGATATTGCGGCCACCAATCCAGCGGCTCGGTCGGACGCGCATAGTATTCGTCCCGGTTGGCCAGCAACACCAGCTGGCCCAATCCGGGGGTCTTGTAGGCAAAAGCGATCACGCACATGATGAAGACCGATTTGAGGATGGCTTGGCGACTCGCGTAAACTTAGGGTTTAGGGAGCAGCCGCGGACAGTTCCGACCAGGCCTGTATTCCGTTCAATGTCCGCCGCGCGTCGGCGCTACGGCCTTGAACGGGTTCCAAGCGGCCGGGCTTCCCTCCATTGTAACTGATAAGGCTGAGGAAGCCGGACCATGAATTTCGACAAGACCATAGACCTCTCCGGCCTCAACTGCCCGCTGCCCATCCTGCGCGCCAAGAAGGCGCTGGCGGAAATGGACAGCGGCGCGGTGCTGGAGGTGATCGCCACCGATCCCGGCGCGCCCAAGGACTTCGAAGCCTTCTGCCGCCAGACCGGCAACGCGCTGTTGACGTCGGACACCACCGCGGAAGGCAAATTCCGCATGGTGCTGAAACGGAAATAATCCCGATGGCTCAGAACCCGTTTACAACAAAGGCGAGACCCGGCGAAAGCGGCAGAAGACGCGGAATGTACTCACGTGCATGAGCATTCCGAAAGCTCTTTCAATGCCGTATCGCCGACGCGCAGCAGCTTGTAAACAGGTTCTTTTTGGCCGCCGCCTTTTTCATCGCAATCCGCAGGCAAGACCATGACGCAAACCCTGACCCTGATCCGCCCCGATGACTGGCATCTGCACCTGCGCGACGGCGCGGCGCTGGCCGCCGTATTGCCCGACACCTGTCGCCAGATGGGCCGCGCCATCATCATGCCCAATCTCAAGCCGCCGGTGACCACCGTGGACGCCGCCGCCGCCTACCGCGAACGCATCCTGGCCGCGCGCCCGGCCGGCAGCCGCTTCGAACCGCTGATGACGCTGTACCTGACCGACAACACCTCGCCGGCGGAAATCCGCAAGGCCAAGGCCAGCGGCTTCGTCCACGCGGTCAAGCTCTACCCGGCCGGCGCCACCACCAACTCCGACTTCGGCGTGTCCGACATCAACAAGGCCATGCCGGCGCTGGAAGCCATGGCCGAAACCGGCCTGCCGCTGCTGGTGCACGGCGAAGTCACCGACCCGGCCATCGACGTGTTCGACCGCGAGGCGGTCTTCATCGAACAGGTGTTCCAACCCTTGCTGGCCAAGCTGCCCGCGCTGCGCGTGGTGTTCGAGCACATCACCACCCGCGACGCCGCCGAATACGTGGCCGCCGCGCCGGACAACGTCGCCGCCACCATCACCGCCCATCATCTGCTGATGAACCGCAACGCGCTGTTCGTCGGCGGCATCCGCCCGCACCACTACTGCCTGCCGGTGCTCAAGCGCGAGCTGCACCGCCAGGCGCTGCTCAAGGCCGCCACCAGCGGCTCCGCCAAATTCTTCCTCGGCACCGACAGCGCGCCGCACGCGCGCCACGCCAAGGAGAGCAGCTGCGGCTGCGCCGGCATGTACACCGCCAACGCCGCCATCGAGCTGTACGCCGAGGCCTTCGAGGCGGCCGGCGCGCTGGACCAGTTGGAAGCCTTCGCCAGCCTCAACGGCCCGGCCTTCTACCGCCTGCCGGTCAACGCGGAGCGCGTGACCCTGGCCAAGCAGGCGTGGACGGTGCCGGACGCGCTGCCCTACGACGGCGACGCGCTGGTGCCGCTGCGCGCCGGCGAGAGCATGGCCTGGAAGCTGCAGGACTAAAAAGGAGGGGGCGAACCCCGCCGCCTCAATCGTCCCGGGTCAGCACTTCCAGCAACTCGATCTCGAACAAGAGATTGGAATTGGGCTTGATGTGGGCGCCGATCTGGCGCTCGCCGTAAGCCAGGCGCGCCGGCACGTACAGCCGGCGCTTGCCGCCCACCTTCATGCCCATCAGCCCCTGGTCCCAACCCTTGATCACGCGGCCGGTGCCGATCACGCACTGGAACGGCCGTCCCTTGGCGTGGGACGAATCGAACTCGGTGCCGTCCTCCAGCCAGCCGGTGTACTGGGTGGTGATCAAAGCGCCCCTGACCACTTCCTTGCCCGCGCCCTCCACCAGATCGGTGATTTGCAGTTCATCGCTCATCTATGCGTCCTCGCCTTCAGTTTGCCGCGGATGATAGCGGACTCGCCCCGCCGCGGCGAGTCCGGCTCGCCAAGCGGCGCCGTAGTTCCGGATAAAACTTTTTCTACAAATATATTAATCATTAAATGCAATTCAAATACTGCAAGGACAAACTTTCCCATTTGACATACATCATGACAAATCAGTAGGATGCAAACACTTGAGAACGGCTGAACCAAGACAAAATAGCCGTCGGAGCAATAGCAGGAGCCGTCAGACCAGTGCCAAGACATGGCTGGCGGGTCAGGAGAAAGCTTATGTTGCTGGATTTGCCATGGCAGGACCTGAGCGCCATCTTCGCGGCGGTCACCATTGCTTACGTGATTTTCGGCGTGGCCGGCTTCGGCACCGCCCTGGTCGCCAGCCCGGTGCTGGCCATTTTCATCCCGGTGGCCAAGATCGTGCCGCTGCTGGCGCTGATGGACATGTTCGCCGCCTTCAGCAACATCCTGCGCGACGGCAGCAAGGCGGACCTCGGCGAACTGAAGCGGCTGATCCCGCTGATGGTGGCCGGCAGCCTGATCGGCGCCGCCATCTTGCTGAAAACCCGGCCGGACGCGCTGCTGCTGGCGCTGGGCGTGTTCGTGGTGGCCTACTCGCTGTACTCGCTCAGCGGCCTTAGCCCCAAGCGGCAATTCCAGCCCCGCGCGGCGGTGCCCTTCGGCCTGGTGGGCGGCGTGTTCAGCGCGCTGTTCGGCAGCGGCGGCTTCATCTACGCCATTTACCTGTCCGGCCGCATCGAACAAAAAGAACATCTGCGCATCACCCAGACCACGCTGATCGGCCTGAGCACCCTGACCCGGGTGGTGCTGTTCGCGCTGGCCGGCGTCTATATGGACGCCTCCCTGCTGCTGCTGGCGCTGATCCTGGCGCCGGCCATGCTGTGCGGGGTGTTCGCCGGCCGCCACATCACCCTGAGGCTGACCCGCGAGCAGTTCATCCGGGTGATCAATACCGTCGTCCTGTTTTCCGGCATCGTCCTGCTAGGCCGTTACTTCAGCCACTGAGAACGTGTTTACGCTCTCGCGAGCGAAGGCGAGACCAGGCGAAAACAGCTGAGAAAGCGGAGTGTACAGATGGTACATGAGCACTTCGAAGCGGGTTTCAACGCCGTATCGCCAACGCGCAGCAGATCGTAAACAGGTTCTGAGCGGACTCCACTACGCAATACCCGCCATAGCCCTCCGCCGGCCCAAACCACGCGCGGCCGCGCCCATGGCGTCGATTCTCTTATCCCTGACGGGAGGGCGTCCTGTCGCCCGCGGTCCGGGATTGTGTTTGCTGCTCTTAATCGATGAGGAGTGCCAAGTGAATCAAGCTGCATTGAACGAAATGATGACGCCGGAGGAATACCTGGCCAGTCTCAACGACGGCCGCGAAGTCTACATCTACGGCCAGAAGGTGGCGGACGTCAGCCGGCACCCGGCTTTCCGCAACAGCGCCTACTCGATGTCGCGGCTGTACGAGGCGCTGCACCACCCGGACAGCCAGGAATTGATGACCGACATCGACCCGGAAGGCTACCGCACCCACCGCTATTTCATGCCCAGCCGCTCCTGTGAGGATCTGCTCAAGGCGCGCGACGCCATCGCCCACTGGTCGCGGCTGACTTACGGCTTCATGGGCCGCACCCCGGACTACAAGGCCGGCTTCACCGCCACGCTGAAGTCCGATCCCCATCTGTACGCGCCCTTCCACGACAACGCGCTGAACTGGTACCGCCAGAGCGCGCGCAAAGTGCTGTTCCTCAACCACGTGCTGGTGAACCCGCCGGCGGGCCGCGCCCGCGCCGCGTCGGAAATGCGCGATCTTTACCTGCACGTGGAGAAGGAAACCGACGCCGGCATCATCGTGCGCGGTGCCAAGATGGTGGCCACCAGCGCCGCCATCTCCAACGCCACCTTCGTCGCCCAGAACAGCGCCGCCCAATACCAGCCCGGCGGCGAGGAGGACTTCGCGCTCTGCTTCATCCTGCCGATGAACGCGCCCAACCTCAAAATCATTTGCCGCCGCTCCTACGAAGCCGCGGCGCTCAGCCCCTTCGACAACCCGCTGTCCAGCCGCTTCGACGAAAACGACTCGGTGCTGATCTTCGACGGCGTGTTCGTGCCCTGGGAAAACGTGCTGATCTACCGCGACATCGAGCGCGCGCGCAGCTTCTACTCCGCCTCCGGCTTCCTCAACCGCTACCCGCTGCAGTCCGGCACCCGGCTGGCGGTGAAGATGGACTTCATCTGCGGCCTGCTGGCCAAGGTGCTGGAGTCCAACGGCAGCGACGGCTTCCGCGGCGTGCGCGCCCGGCTGGCCGACATCGTGGCGCTGCGCAACCTGATGTGGTCGCTGACCGAATCGCTGTGCCACAACCCGGAACCGCGCCGCGACGGCTCGGTGGTGCCGCGGCTGGAGGCCGCCGCCACGGTGCGCTATTTCGGCACCCAGATGATGTCCCAGCTCAAACCGGTGTTCAACACCATACTCGGCGGCTCGCCCATCATGCAGGTGTCCAGCTGGCTGGACCTGGCCAATCCCGAGCTCAAGGACCTGATCGGCTGCTACTTCCAGGGCACCGACCAGGAAGCGGTGGACCGGCTCAAGCTGATCAAGCTGCTGTGGGACGCGCTGGGCAGCGAGTTCGGCGGCCGCCACGAGCTGTACGAGCACAATTACGCCGGCAACAACGAACAGGTGCGGCTGGACATGCTGCGCCACTGCGAGAGCAGCGGCGTGCTGGAGCAATGCCGCGCGCTGGTGGACGACTGCATGGCCGACTACACGACGGACGGCTGGGCGCGTCCGGGCTGGCAGTTCGACGGCGCTTGCCGCGACCGCGTTTGAACCGGACCGGAAAGGAGGCAAGCATGCTGTACGCAGGCAAATGGGACCGCGCCGGTCTGGACTACCAGGCCTTGAAGAACCAATGGCATGTGGTGGCGCGCGCCGACGAAGTCAGCGCCGAACGCCCCAAGGCGGTGCGGCTGCTGGGCGAGGAACTGGTGCTGTGGCGCGACGGCGCCGGCCAGATCCACGCCTGGAAAGATTATTGCGGCCATCGCGGCGCCAAGCTGTCGCTGGGCTGCGTCAAAAAGGGCGAGATCGAATGCCCGTACCACGGCTGGCGCTTCGACGCCGGCGGCCAGTGCACGCGGGTGCCGGCCCACCCGGATCAGGCCACGCCCTCGTCCGCGCGGCTGATCTTCCGCCACCACGCGGCCGAACGCTACGGCCTGATCTGGGCCAGCCTGGACGCGCCGCAGCGGCCGCTGCCGGTGTTCCCGGAATGGGAAGACGACAGCTTCCGCAAGGTTTTCGCCGGCCCCTACCGCTATCTGGGCAACGCCTTGCGCTCGGTGGAGAACTTCCTCGACGCCTCGCACTTTCCCTTCGTCCACGCCAATTTGAACGGCGACCCGGACGCGCCGGAGCCGCTGCCGGACTATCAGGTGTTCAAGGACGAGCGCGGGCTGCGCACCTCGGAAATCTCGGTGTTCCAGCCTTACGGCGACCACCGCGGCATCCCGGTCACCGCGCGTTACACCTACTCGGTGTTCAACCCCACCACCGCCTACTTCGTCAAGAAGACCGGCGACACCGAGCGCTTCTGCACCTTTCTCAACGCCACCCCGGTGGACGAGGCCGAGTGCGTGATCTGGCTGATCGTCGCCATCAACTTCGGCGCCGACTTGAGCGAGGAGAAAATCCTCTACCGCCAGGACATGGTGTTCGAGCAGGACCGGCTGATCGTGGAGTCTCAGCGCCCGGCGCGGCTGCCGCTGGACCTCCAGCAGGAAATGCATGTGCGCAGCGACCGGCTGGGCATCGAATACCGGCGCTGGATCAAGGAACTGGGGCTGCGCGCCGGCGCGCAAGACCACGCCGAGCCGCGCGCCGCGGCCGTGCTGAACTGACAGGGAGCAAGCAATGGAAGCATTTGAACCCCGCCGCCTGCAGCTGGCCGAGCGCGAATCCAACGCCCGCACCTACGCGCGCGGCATAGACCGCGTGATCAGCCGCGGCGAACTGGCCCGGGTCTACGACAGCGAAGGCCGCGAATACCTGGACTGCCTGGCCTGCGCCGGCGCGCTGCCGCTGGGCCACAACCACCCCTTCGTCCAGCAGCGGGTGGCCGATTTTCTGCAATCCGGCCAACTGCAGCAGGCGCTGGACATCGCCACCCCGGCCAAGCTCGCCTTCGTCGAACAGCTGTACCAGGCGCTGCCGGCCGCTTTCGCCGAACACGCCAAGGTGCAGTTCTGCGGCCCGTCCGGCTCCGACGCGGTGGAAGCCGCGCTCAAGCTGTTCAAGACCGCCACCGGCCGCCGCCCGGTGCTGGCCTTCCAGGGCGCCTACCACGGCATGACCATGGGCGCGCTGGGCATGATGGGCAATCTGGGGCCGAAACAGGCGGTCAGCGGCTACCCGGCGGAAATCCAGTTCCTGCCGTTTCCCTACGCCTACCGCAGCCCCTTCGGCGCCGACGCCGCCGACACCGAACGGCTGTCGCTGGCTTATCTGGAAAATCTGTTGTCCGACCCGGAAAGCGGCGTCGGCAAGCCGGCCATGCTGCTGGTGGAGCCCATCCAGGGCGAAGGCGGCTGCATTCCGGCCAGCGCGGAATGGCTGCGCGGCCTGCGCGAGATCACCGCGCGCCACGACGTGCCGCTGGTGATGGACGAAGTGCAGACCGGCTTCGGCCGCAGCGGCGACATGTTCGCCCACGAGTGGGCCGGCATCGTGCCGGACGCCGTCATCCTGTCCAAGGCGGTGGGCGGCGGCTACCCGCTGGCCCTGGTCGCCTACCACCAGAAATACGACCGCTGGGCGCCCGGCGCCCACGCCGGCACCTTCCGCGGCAACCAGATCGCCCTGGTCAGCGGCGCGGCCACGCTGGAATACCTGCGCCGGCCCGGCGTGCTGGAGCAAGTGCGGGAGGTGGGCCAGCTGCTGCGCCAGCGCCTGCAGGCGCTGCAAGCGCGCTTCTCCTGCATCGGCGAGGTGCGCGGCCGCGGCCTGATGCTGGGGGTGGAACTGATAGACCCCAACGGCGCGCCGGACGCGCTGGGCCACCCGCCGGCCAACGGCCTGCTGGCCAAGGCGCTCAAGCGCGCCTGTCTGGAACACGGCCTGATCCTGGAAAGCGGCGGCCGCCACGGCGCGGTGATGCGCTTGCTGCCGCCGCTGATCATCGGCGCCGACGACGCGGAGGACATCGTCCGCCGTTTTGAAACCGCGCTGGCCAGCTTGTGGCCCGCCGCCCCGGCCGCCGCGCACGCCCCGGCCGCCATGGCCTTCTGAACCTGGAGCGACAGCATGACGCATACCGTACACGACATCATCGGCATCGGCTTCGGCCCCGCCAACATCGCGCTAGCCATCGCGCTGGAAGAACTGGCGCCGCAGCTGTCCGTGCGCTTTCTGGAGCGGCGGCCCTCCGCCGCCTGGCAGCCCGGCATGCTGCTGGAAGGCTCGGACATCCAGAACCACCCGCTGCGCGACCTGGTCACCCCGCGCAACCCGCGCAGCCGCTACACCTTCACCAACTTCCTGCACGAACACAACCGGCTCTACGAGCACCTGAACCTGCCGCTGCACTACCCGCTGCGGCTGGAATACGCGCAATACGTCAGCTGGGCCGCCGGCTGCTTCCAGCACCTGGTGGAATACCAGCGCGAAGTCATCGACATCCTGCCGGTCAGCGACAGCGGCGGCGCGCTCAGCCATTACCGCGTGCTGTGCGCCGACGGCCGCGAATACCTGGCGCTCAGCGTGGTGCTGGCGCCGGGCCGCACCCCCAACATCCCGGAGCCGTTCCAGCGCGCGCCGGACCCGCGCGTGGTCCACCTCAACCACTACCTGCCGGCGCTGGAGCGGCTGAAGGCCAAGGGCGGCGGCCGGGTGGCGGTGATAGGCGGCAGCCAAAGCGCGGTGGAAATCCTGCTGCACGCCAGCGCCGAGCCGGCGCTGACGCGGGTGGTCGGCGTCACCCGCAACTTCGGCTACCGCCAGAAAGACACCAGCCCCTTCTCCGACGAGGTGTACTTCCCCGCCTTCGTCGACGCCTTCTTCGCCGCCAGCCCGGAACACAAGGCCAGGCTGCGCCAGGAACTGGTGTTCACCAACTACTCGGCCGCCGACATCGACGTGCTCAACCAGCTCTACGTCAAGCAGTACGCCAACCGGCTGCAGGACAAGGACAGCCTGGCCCTGCTCACCTGCATGGAGACCGAGGCCTGCGAACCCGGCGCCGACGGCGTCACGCTGCGGCTGCGCCACTTCCTGGGCGGCGACGCGGTCAGCGAAACCGTGGACCTGGTGGTGCTGGCCACCGGCTTCCTCGACCTGGGCCGCGGCCCCAAGCGCGAACCCTGGCCGCGCGTGCTGGAAACCCTGTCGCCGCAGCTGTTCGCCGAGCGCGACACCGTGGACATCGCGCTGGACTACCGCGTGCGGCTGCGCGGCGAGGCCGACCACGGCGCGCCGCTCTACCTGAACGGCCTGTGCGAGTCCTCCCACGGCATGGGCGACGCCGGCTCCTTCAGCCTGCTGGCGCTGCGCTCCCAGGCCATCGTGCAATCGCTGACGGCGCGGCTGGAACAAGGATCGCGGCATGACGGCGCCCGCGCTTGAAGCGCTGCTGAGCGCCGCCACCGGCTGGCAGGCGCGCGCGCGGCCCTTATTGGCGGACAAGGCCGACGCGCTGCCGGTCAGCTGC
Source organism: Chromobacterium sp. LK11 (assembly GCF_001043705.1). Classification (NCBI taxonomy): domain Bacteria; kingdom Pseudomonadati; phylum Pseudomonadota; class Betaproteobacteria; order Neisseriales; family Chromobacteriaceae; genus Chromobacterium; species Chromobacterium sp. LK11. Next base: position 179,505 of record NZ_LDUR01000009.1, on the reverse strand, counting down.
GAACTGGCGGTGATAGGCGCCGGCCTGACCGGGCTGTCGGCGGCGCTGGCCGCCGCCGAGGCCGGCTGCTCGGTGGTGGTGCTGGAAGCCGACGCCGTCGGCAGCGGCGCCACCGGCCGCAACTCCGGTTTCGTGGTGCCGGTGCCGGCGCGCTGCGGCCCGCCGGAGCTGCGCGCCTGGCTGGGACCGCAGGCCGAAGGCTATCTGGCCGGCCTGAGCGAGGCCGCGGCCGAATTGCTGGCCCTGCCGGAAGCCAGCCCGGTGCGCAAAGGCTGGATGCAGCTGTTCGCCGCCCCCGGTTCCGCGCAGGCCGGCGCGCTGGCCTGGCGCAGACTGGGCGTGCGCGCCCGCGCGCTGGACGCCGAACAAGCGCAAGCCCTGAGCGCCGCCGCCGGCTACCACGGCGGCCTGCTGTTCGAGGACGGCGGCCAGATCGACCCGCTGGCGCTGGCGCGCGGCCTGGCCGAACGCTGCCGCCGGCGCGGCGTGGTGCTGCTGGAGCGCTGCCCGGCCAAACTGCTGGAACTGGAAAGCCGCGACGGCATGCACGTGATCCGCACCCCGCGCGGCAGCCTGCGCGCCGGCCGCGTGCTGATGGCGGGCAACGCCTACAGCCGCGACGGGGTCGCCGCCGTCGCCCGCCACAGCGTGCCGCTGACGCTGGCGCTCGGACAGTTCGAGCTGAGCGCGGAACAGCAGGCGCGGGTGCTGCCCGCCGACATCCCCTTCTCCGACAACCGCCGCGATATGTGGTTTTTCCGCAAAACGCCGGAAGGCCAATTGCTGACCGGCCTGTTCGCGCTGCGCTCCGACGCCGGCGCGGAACACTACGACGCCGCCTTGCGCCGGCGCGTCCGCGCCGTCTTCGGCCTGGAGCTGGACGTCGCGCCGCGGCTATGGGCCGGCCAGGTCGGCCTCACCCCGTCCGGCCTGCCCAGCCTGCGGCGCGTCGGCGACGGCGTCCTGGCCTGGACCGGCTGCAACGGCCGCGGCCTGGCGCTGTCCTTCATGCTGGGTCGGAGCCTGGCCCGCCAGCTGATAGGCGCCGGCCCGGCCCTATTGCCGTTCAACTCGCGAGCGCTGCGCGGCCGCGCGCTGCTAAAGTGGATGGCCGAAGCGGCCATCGCCCACGACCGCCGCCGGCGCGCCCGGCTCGCGCCGACCGAAGCTCGTACGCCAAAGGACACCACCCAGTGAGTTCATGCGCCTTCCATTACCAGGAATACTGCTGTAGCCGCCCCGAGCTGATTGACCGGATGATAGCCCGCTACCCGCTGGCGCTGATCAGCAGCGAACACCAGGGACGGCACCACGCCAGCCACATCCCGCTGTTCCGCGTCGCCGACCGCAGCCTGTTCGGCCACGTCGACCGCCGCAACCCCCAATTCCAGGGCCGCGGCCGCTTTCCCGCGCGCCTGGTGTTCATGGGCCCGCAAAGCTATATCCCGCCGGAAGCCTACCGCAGCCGGCTGCTGCCCACCTGGAACTACGTCGCGGTGCACATGGACGTCGAGATCGAAGTCCTCGACGACCTCGAATCCGCCCGCCGCGCGCTGCGCGACACCTGCGAGCGGCTGCAGCCGCCGCAAGCGCCGTTCCAATACCAGGCCGCCGATCCCCGGGTGATCGCCAACGCGCCGCACATCCTCGGCCTGCGCATCCACGTGCTCCACGAGGAAGGCCGCTTCAAGCTGTCGCAAGACAAGACCCCGGCGGACCAGCAGGCGGCGCTGGATCATCTGCTGCGCCGCGACGAAGCCGCGGAGCGCGCGCTGCTGGAAGAACTGCTGCGCTTCGCCGAAACCGCGGAGCCGGCGCATGGCTGAGCCCTCCGCGCTGGCCCGGCGCTTCATCGACAGAGGCGTCGCGCTGGACCCCGGCCAGCGCCGCGCCGCCGACGCGCTGGACGCGCTGCGCCTCCAGGCGCGGCCCGGCCCCGGCTGGCCGCTGCGGCGGCCGCCGCCGCAAACCGGCGCCTATCTGTGGGGCGAGCCCGGCCGCGGCAAGACCATGCTGATGGACGGCCTGTTCTCGCTGTCCGACGCGCCGGCCCAACGCATCCACTACCACCAGTTCCTGCGCGACCTGCACCGCGGCCTGGCCCAGGCCGGCGGCGAGCAAGCCAACTACCTGCCGGCGCTGGCGCGGCGCGTGGCCGCACAAAGCCGCCTGTTCTGCCTGGACGAATTCCATCTGCACGACATCGCCGACGCCATCCTGATGGAACGCTTCCTGACCGTGCTGCTGGAAGAGCGGGTGCTGGTGATCCTGACCTCCAACTACGCGCCGGAGCAACTGCTGCCGGACCCGCAGCTGCACCGCTACGCGCTGCGAGTGATCGCGCTGATCCAGCGCCACATGCAGGTGCTGCACCTGGACGGCGACCGCGACTACCGCTACCGCGAAGCCGCCGCCGGCGAACACTATCTACACCCCTGCGGCGCGGACGCCGAACAACACCTGCGCCGGCTGCTGCAAGAGCAGGGCCGGAGCGTGGGCCCCGCCGCCGCCGTCTCGCTGTCCGGCCGGCCGCTGTCCGCGCGGGCGCAAAGCCCGGACTGCGTCTGGTTCGACTTCGAAACCCTCTGCCTGGGCCCGCGCTCGCATCTGGATTACCTGGAAATGTCGGAACGCTGGCACACCGTGGTCGTCTCCGACATCGCCCAGGCGCAGTTGAACAAGGCGGACGGCCTGCGCCGCTTCATCTGGCTGGTGGACGTGCTCTACGACCGCCGCCAGCGCCTGCTGCTGATTTCCGAACGCCCCATCGAAACCATGCTGCGCGAAGTCACGCTGTCCGCGGACACCCACCGCACGCTGAGCCGGCTCGCCGAAATGCAATCCGCCTCCTTCGCCGCCGCCGCCCCCATCGAAATGAGCCCGCTATGCCAATAGTCAGAATCGAAGACGCCGCCGCGCGCACGCCGGCCCAGCGCCAAGCCATCGTCCACTGCGTCTACGACGCGCTGCGCGCCGTGTTCGGCGTCAGCGACGAGGAACTGCAAGCGCGCTACCAGCGCTTCGCGCCGGACGATCTGCTGCCGCCGGGCGGCGACCCGGACTACCTGCACATCGAGATCACCGTCTTCGCCGGCCGCAAACCGGACACCAAGAAAAAGCTCTACGCCAAACTGGCCGCCGACCTGGCCGCGCTGCTGGACATCGCGCCCGCCTCGGTGCTGATCCTGCTGCGCGAAGAGCCGGCCGAAAACTGGGGCATGCGCGGCGGCCAGTCCGCCAGCGACATCGACTTCGGCTACGCCATCGCCGTCTGATGAGCCAGGACCCGCAGGCCCTGCGCCAAACCCTGGGCAGCTTCGCCACCGGCGTCGCCGTCGCCTCGGTCTTAGACCCCGAACACGGCCCGCTGGGCCTGACCATCAACGCCTTCAGCTCGGTGTCGCTGGAACCGCCGCTGATCCTGTGGTACTTGCGCCGGCAATCGCGCGCCGCCGCCAGCTTTCTCTCCGCCGATCGCTTCGCCATCCAGGTGCTGAGCCGACAGCAGCTGGACGTGTGCCGGCTGTTCGCCGCCCCCGGCCACGCCGAACGCAAGCGCGCCCGCTTCACGCTGGAGCGCCACGGCGCGCCGCTGATAGACGGCGCTGCCGCCTGGCTGGCCTGCCGCCGCAAAAGCCATTACCAAGAAGGCGACCACCTGATTCTGATCGGCGAAGTCCTGGCCGCCCATCACGATCCGGCCCGCCAGCCGCTGGTCTACTGGCGCGGCCAGTACCATCAAACCCATCCCCTAGCCTCCCTGGAACCGCAACCATGACGCAAAACAGCAAACACGTCCTGCGCAGTCTGATCGCCAGCCGCTCCGGCCTGCTGGTGCCCGGCGCCTACAACGCGCTGAGCGCGCGCATCGTCGAAGACCTCGGCTTCGGCGCGCTCTACCTGACCGGCGCCGGCCTGACCAATATGCAGCTGGGCCTGCCGGACCTCGGCTTCGTCGGCCTGAAGGAAGTGGCGGACCAGACCGCCGCCATCCGCGACGCGGTGTCCATCCCCATCATCGTCGACGCCGACACCGGCTTCGGCAACGCGCTCAATGTCCGCCGCACCGTGCGCGTGCTCGAGCGCGCCGGCGCCGACGCCATCCAGCTGGAAGATCAGGTGCTGCCGAAGAAGTGCGGCCATTTCGCCGGCCAGAACCTGATCAGCGCCGCCGAAATGTGCGGCAAGCTGCAGGCGGCGGCGGACGCGCGCCAGGATGAGAAGCTGCTGATCATCGCCCGCACCGACGCCTGCGCGGTGGACGGCATAGACGCCGCCATCGAACGCGCCGGCCGCTACGCCGAGGCCGGCGCCGACGTGCTGTTCATCGAAGCGGTGCGCGAGCTGGACGACATCCGCCGCCTGCCGGCGCTGTTCGACCACCCCTTGCTGATGAACATCGTCATCGGCGGCAAAACCCCGGCGTTGAGCGCCGCCGACCTGAAAGAACTGGGCTACGGCCTGGTGCTGTACGCCAACGCCGCGCTGCAAGGCGCGGTGCTGGGCATGCAGCGGGCGCTGGGCGCGCTGTCCCGCGACGGCATCCTGCAGGAAGACCCGCAACTGGTGACCCCGTTTTCCGAACGCCAGCGCCTGGTCAACAAGCCGTTCTACGACGAGCTGGACGCGCGCTACGGCGCGGACGGACGGGATTGAGCGCGGGCGGGCCGCGATGAAGGGCGGGCTCCAGGCCCGCCCGTCTATTGGATTTCGTCTTTGATGAAGTACAGCTCGTGGTCCGACTTCAAGCCCAGCTTCTTGATCGCGGCCTGCTTCTGGCCGCTGATGGTCTTGATGCTCTTAGAGAATTTTTCGGCGATCTCGCTCACCGTCATGCCGTCGAGAAAACAGCGCAGCACTTCCAGCTCCCGCGGCGACAAGGCGGACAGGCGGACCACCCGGTCCATCGCGGCCGGCGCGTGCGTGGAACTGTCGGCGGGCACGCTGTCCGCCTGCTGGGCCTCAGCCAGTTCCAGCGCCATCTCCGCCGTCAGATAGACGCGCCCGGCCACCACCACCCGGATCGCGCGCACCAGTTCGTCCAGATCCTGCTGCTTGCCGACGAAACCGCGCGCGCCGGCCCGCAAGGCCAGGGACACCGTGGCCGTGTTGTAGTAAGAGGACATGATCAGGATCACCACCTCGGGGAAGCGCGCGCGGATGGCGCGGATCAGGTTCAAACCATCCATGTCCTGAGGCTGCAACGCATAATCCAGCACCAGCACATCCGGACTGCCCTGGCTCAACGCCGCCAGAAAAGAGCGGCTGTCGCCGAAACAGCCGGTCAAGACGATATCGCTCTCCCGCGACAATCTAAAGCCCAGGCCCTGCCTGACCACCTCATGATCGTCCAACAGCATCACTTTGATTTTGCTTTCCTTCATTTCCCCTCCACCGTCTCCAAACCCTCTCTCATTCGATTCAAATACTCATTTTTTTAATCATCGCCTCAATATAGCATGCAAAACCATCTAGCAGAGATCATGGCCATCCACAACTTGCGGCAGGTCCTCCACCCCATACAACCCCGTTTTAATCACAAGCATCAACATCGTTTGCAAATCGTCAGCATATATTCAGCAAGCCAAAATAAATCAGCTGCCAAAACGAGTAAAAACACCCTTTGCCAATCCAAAACCCCATAATCACCGCCATTCAAACCAAATGGGTATTTCCAACACACCACAATACAAAGCCATACCGTAAACGCATATACCGCAGAGTGTGCGTCAAATGGGGAAAAATGCTAAATTCGGCAACAAAGCCACGTCAACAAGAGCATTCTCAAACGGCTGGAATTCTCTCGCAAATCATTTTACAGTCATGCCACGATGAATGGCCGTCAAACGGCGCCGCATCGTAAAATCAGCCCGACCCACTATAATGTTCAAGCAAACTTACCCAAGATGGCGGCCGCATGGCAAAAACTCCCTTTAACCCATTTATTCTCCCCCCTCTCACCCTGGCCCTGCGCCATGCCATTACACCCGCACTTCGTGCGATGGCCTGGATTATTGTGTTTATTTGCTGGCCGGCCATGGCCAGCGCTGCCGCTCAGGAACAGCCCTCGCTCTATACCGCGGAGGAAATCGCCTGGATCAAGAGCCATCCCACCATCCCCTACTCCATCGACCCCTACTGGCCATTGGAATACATTGAAAACGGCCACCATAAGGGACTCAGCTGCGCCTACCTCAAAGCCATCGCCAAAAAGAGCGGCCTGCAGTTCCAGCTGGTTAAAGCAGACAATACCCAAGACATGATAGGCAAGTTGAAAGGGGGTCAGATCTATCTGGCCACCATGGGCGCGACGCAGCTGATTCCCAAGGAATACGGCATCCCGCTGCTGAATAGCCAGCCTTACGCCTCCACCGCCACCATCATCATCACCAGGGCGGGCGCCGAAGGCCTGTTCAATCCCTCGCAGCTGGAACGCAAGACCGTCGCGGTCAAGGGCGGAGGCGGCTATGAGCAATATCTGCGCGCGCACTACCCTTACTTGAAACTGGTGTTGATCAACGACCCGGTGGCGGCCTTGAAGGCCGTCGCCGACGGCAAGGTGTTCGCCGCCATCGGCGCGGAAATCGTGTTCCGGCCGGTATTGCAGGGCCGCTTCCCCAAAACGCTGCAAATCTCCGGCACCATGCCGGAAATGTTCACCGGCCTGAACATCAAGGTGGCGCGGCAATATCCGGAACTGCGTTCCATCATCGACAAATCCCTGTTGCAGCTGAGCCCGTCCGAAACCGACGAGATCTTTGACGATTGGGTCGCCGACATCGACTTCGGAAAACCGTCGATGCATCAGATCAGCCGCTACTACCTGCCGGAAATCCTGCTGGTGCTCTCGGTGCTGTCGGTGATGGTCTTCCTGTTCATGCAGGCCCGCTGGGCCAAACGCCGCGCCGTGGCCAGCGAGGAAGCGAAGTCGAAGTTCCTCGCCATGATGAGCCACGAAATCAGAACGCCGATGAACGCCATCCTCGCCGCCATCGAGCTCTTGCAACAGACCCGACAAAGCCGGCAACAGCAGGAGCTGTCCTTGCTGGCCAGCTCCTCCGCCCACAATCTGCTGGAGCTGCTGGACGATGTGCTGGACACCGCCAAGCTGGAGGCGCGACACCTGGCGCTGGAAAAACTGCCCACCGATTTGCTGGAGTTGGCGAAAGGGATCAGCGACAGCCAGCGCCTGAGCGCCAGCCGCAAGGGCCTGGACTTGACGCTGTCCGCGGACGGACTGGAAAACCGGCTATTGCTGCTGGACCCGATGCGCATGCGCCAGATCATGACCAATCTGCTGTCCAACGCCATCAAGTTCACCGATCGCGGCGAGGTGGCGCTGTTGATGCAGTTCAATCTGCAAAGCGAGAAGTCCGGCAAGCTCCTGGTCACGGTGCGCGATACCGGGGTCGGCATCGCCAAGGCGCGGCAGGACAAGCTCTTCCGCGCTTATAGCCAGGCGGAGCGCTCCACCAGCCGCCGCTACGGCGGCAGCGGACTGGGACTGAGCATTTGCAAGCAGCTGATCGAGCTGATGGGCGGCAGCATTCTGCTGGAAAGCGCCGAGGGCAAGGGCACCGCCGTCAGCTTCGTCCTGCATGTCGAGGTGGCGGACCCGCCCGTCGACGAGGCCCCTGCTCCCGACGCCATGCCCGCCGCCCTGCCGCGCCATAGATTGCTGGTGGTGGAAGACATGGCGGTGAATCAGCAAGCCATCCGCCGGCAGCTCGCCCAGCTGGGCTGCGCCGTCACGATAGCGGAAAACGGCCTGGCCGCCTTGCAACGACTGCGCCAGGGCGAAGTCTATTCGATGATTTTGATGGACTGCCATCTGCCCGGCATCGACGGCTACGAAACCGCCAGGCGAATCCGGGCACTGGAAACAGAACGAAACCTGCCCTTCACCCCCATCATCGCCATCTCCGCGATCACCGACCTCACGCACAAGAGCCGCTGCATCGCCAGCGGCATGGACGGCATCTTGTCCAAGCCGCTGAGCTTGCAGGATCTGGAGGATATTCTCCGGCTGTGGCTGATGACGGAGGAGCTCGCGCCGCCGCCGGCCCTGCCCGCTTCGGCCCCGGACCTGGCCCGGCTGTACAGCCAGAGCGCGCGGCACGACTTGCTCCAGTTCCGGCAAGCCGTCGCCGACCAACAGCCCGAGGCCATGCTCCACCATGTGCACCGGCTCAAGGGCGGCGCGCTGACCGTGGGCGCGGAAGCGCTGACGCGGCTGGCCGCCAATATGGAACAAGCGCTGCAGGCCGAGGGCGGACGCCCCGACGAAGCCGCGCTGCTGGCCTGGCACCAGGCGTTCGAACAGGCGCTAACCCAGTGGCGAGAAGAAACTCCCGAGAGCGGCGCTTAGCGCCGGTTCAAAGAACAGGCTCTTAGCCGCGCTCCCCGCCGCACTGATCCACCACCACCCGGATCTCGTCGCTCAGGCCCACCCGGACCAGCGAGCGTCCCGTCAGCGGCGCCAGCCGCGCCGCGCTCCCCGGCGTCTGTATCTTGGTGCTGCCGGCTTGTCGGCCGCAGGCTTCATCCTGCAACAGCCAGAAGGCCGCGTTGCCGGTATTGCGCAGCACGCCGCCCTCCAGATGGAAATCCAGATAGGCCGCGCGCGGCCGGACGATCAACACGCTGCTCAGAGACAGCGGATAGTCCGCCCATGCGCCGGCCCGGCGCGCGCCCCGCGCGGCGGCCGCCGTCGCCACCTCCTCCACTTGCAGCCGGTAATAGCGTTCCCGCGCCTCCATCGCCGCGCCGCGGTAACGCAGCTTGATCGCGCCGCTGGCGCCGGGCGGCAAGGTCAAGCGCGCCGGCGCTACCGCCACCGTGGCCGCGCCGGCCTCCTCCGCCTCGCCCGCGCCAGCCTCCAGGCCGGCCAGCGGCCGCAAACCGATGCGGTAGCTGTGCGGCTGGCGCGAATCGTTCTTCAGTTCCACCCGCATCTCGCTCTGATCGGCATCCAGCTCGATCAGCGGCGCCATCTGCAAGGCCCAGGCCGGCAGCGCCGACACAGCGCACAGCAGCGCCGGCCAGGCCTTTCGCATACTCATCAACATCTCGTTTCCTTTCGCCGATGCGCCGGGCCGTAACGGCCGCGCGCATCGCCTCTACTTACTTGGCAAGCTCCAGCCCCATTTCCACCCGCACCATGCCGGCGCCAAGCGCGCGACCGTACCAGGGCGCGCCTTGAACCGTCTGCAGCGATGCCGGGTCGTCCAGCTGGAACCACAGGCTGAACGGCAGCTTCCGTTTCTCCAGCCCCTGCGCGGGATCGCTGCCATCATCCAGCCAGATTCCCGCGCCCAGCTCGTGGCTTACCGTACCGGAACAATTGTCCGGCTCGCGCCGGCCGCCGCCGTCGGCGTCGAAGCTGACCCAGGCCGGGAACAGCACCCCTTGCCGCGCATCGCTTTGCAGCGCGAAACGGCACATGCCCTCTCGCTGGCTCGCGCCGTGCTTACCGTCCAGCGACAAGCTCGCCTTGACCGCGCCCAAGCCGCGCTGGCTCAAATAGCGCCGCGTCGCGCCGCGTTCCAGCCTGTCCGCCGGCGGTAGATTGGCCATTTGCGCGCGGATCAGATAATCCAACCGGATGCGGCCGTCCGGCGCGCCCACCCAGCCGCCGCCGTGATTCGAACCCTCGCTGGCCGGCAGCACCGAGACGCTGGGCTTGGGCTGGTAGATGCGTCCGGTGGCGTGCTTGGCCCCGGCCGGCGGCTCCGCGCCCGGCTTCTCCTCGCTCAACACCGCGCCCAACTCGAGCGCGCGCGTGGCGCGGTCGCTGTCGTCAAAACGCCGCGTCGGCACCTCCACCTCAATGGTTTCGCTACCCTGCGGCAGGGCTACCGCGCCCCAGTCGCCGGTATTCAAGCCCGAAGACAACACGCGTTCCCCGTCTCTGACCGTCACCCGGCCGCCCTCGTAGCCATCGTCCTGCGCCTGGCCATCCTGCGGCCGGGTCCGCAGCCACAAGGTCAAGGCCTGGGACGCCGGCGCGTTCAAGCGCAGCCTGTAGCGCAGCGGCGCGCCAACCGTCACATCGCCGTCGGATGCCAGCGACTCCAGCCGCCAGGCCGGCACAATCGCGAAATCCTTGTTCAGCGTCTTATCCCCCTCCAGGCTGGCCGTGATGCGGTAGCCGTCGCGGCCGCCGCTCACCGACTGAGCCTTGACGCCCAGCGCCAAGGCCACCCGGTCGCCCTTGTCCGGTCGCAAACTGAACACGCAGTCCTTGTCGCAACGCGGCGGGATCTTCACTCCCCCCACCTGCAACGTCGGCGTCTCCAGTCCCCAGGGCGCGCCCTGGCCCGCCACGGTGACGGTCAGGTCGCGGTCGCCCAGCGACACGCCTTCGGTGAAAATATGGTATTGCAGCGACTCCCCTACCCGGCCTTCGTCCGGGCCATCGATGGAGACCAGCTTCAGATCCTTCTCAACGGCATTGACCGAGGCATAAGACCAGCCGGAATAGTTGTACTCGCAGGAAACGGTTTTAAGGCCGGTGTAACCGCCGGTCTTGGTTCGGAGCTTGAACCTCACCGGAAACGGATGCTGGCTGGGCAGGATTTCCAGCGTCTGGCGGCCCTTCAAGGGCAGCATGCCGATGTATTGGCCCTGATTATCCCTAAGCTCGACGGCATCGGGATCGCCAAACAGCCCAGCGGTCTGATTCAGATCGCACTCCAGCTTGTGGTCATTAGTCCCAGCGCCAGGCCCGTCGATGATATCGATGGCGAACTCGACCTCGGTCTCCAAGGCCGTGCTCACCATATCCGGGTTGACGCTGACATGCTTGATCCTGGCCTCCTTATTCTCAAACCAGCGGAACCAGTCCGGCGCTTTTTGACCATTGAAGGTCACGCCGACATCCTTGGTGTTGGTGCCCTTATCAATGGTGCATGCCTCATTTTTGAAGCAGGCGTGCTTGAACTCGAAAGTCGCCGCCTGGGTGCCCACCGGCAGTTTCAGCGTCTCCAGCAGGGAGATGTCCTGCTCGCCGAGAATCGCCGGCGAAAACTTCACATGCGCTTGTTTCCCCGATACCGAGTCGCTCACCTGGCCGAACACGATTTCATCCGGCCCGCCCGCCATCACCTGCTCGTTCAACACCAAATTGATCGACGCCGGCACCTCCTTCATCACCCCCTCGTGGCGGGTGCCGAAGACGAAGCTCACCCGGCCTCCCGCCTCAAGCGGCTTGTGCGCCTCCAGCGGCAGCGCCAGAACATCCTCGCGCTCGCCGGAGTAAAACACGGCCGCCATCCCCTGCGCCTGGCGGCCACGGCCGGCCAAAGGCAGAAACAGCTCCACAGTCTTGGCGCCGGCGAACTGCTCCAGCTCCACGCTCTCGCCCAGCCTATGCCAAGGCTGCGCGCCCACCCGGAAGCGCGCCTTGGCCAGCGTTTGCCGGCTGCGCACGCTGAAGCGGACGCCGCCGCCGCTCCGGGCCTGGGATTCGCCCGCTACCGAGCGCAGCGCGCAGACTTGCCCAGGGACGCCGTCCACCGTCTCCGGACGGCAGCCGGCTGCCGGCGGACCCAAGCGCAGCGTCGCGCTTTTTTCCGCCTGCGCCCGCAGCGTCACCGGCAGGCCGCCACGTTCCGCCTCCAGCGTCAGCAACTGCCGTCCGCCCAGCGGCTGGCGCAGCCATTCGGCAAAAGCGCGCTCATTGAACACCGGATGGACCTGCCCCGCCTGCCGCTGCGCGCGGCCGACGCTGATCCGCCCCTGACGATCGGCGAAACCGGCGATCAAGGCCGACGGCAAGGCCTGCCTGGCTTGCAGCTCGCCGCCACGCGCGGCGGCGACGTCCGCTTCCACATACCAGGTGGCGGCGCGCTGGCCCGCCCGCGGCCGCAGCGCGCCGTACAGGCTTTGCCCTTGCTCGGCCTGCAAGGTGGTGATGTAGTGCTGCTGGCTGGGCTGGTCCTCTATCGTCAGCAGCTTGAGCGCGGCGGCCTTGGCTTGCGGCGGCGGCAGGATGTTCGCCGTCAGGCTCAGCGCAAAACGGTCGCCCTGATGCTGGCGGCCATTGGAATAGAAATAGGCGTCCACCAGCGTGGCCAAGGGCTGGCCGGCCGCCGGCGCCGATGTTCCGCGCAGCAAGCCGTCCGCGGCCGGCAGGAACAACTCCAGCTCGCGCGCTCCGCTCAATTCGGCGATGGCCACGCTCTCGCCCAGGCTGTGCCAGTCGCGGCCGGCGCGGAAACGGCCCGCCGGCAGCGGGCGCTTGGCGCGGACCAGCAAGCGGATGTCGCCGCCCGCCCGGATCTCCGCCGTCAGCCGGCGCAACACGCAGCGCTGGCCGGCCACGCCGTCCACCTTGTCCGGCCGGCAAGCCGGCCCCTCCGGCGCGGCCAGCGTCAGCCTGGCTTGCTGGCTGGCGTTCAATTGATAGCTCACCCCTTCCCCGCCGCGGCGCAAGCCCTCCACCGTCAGCCGCCGCTGCCCGCCCAGCGGCTGATGCAGCAGCGCGGCGAACGCGCTTTCGCTGAACACCGGGTTGAGATAGGGCGCGGCGGCGCTGAGGCCGGCCCGCACCTGGCCCTCGGCGTCGGCAAAGCCGGCGAAGCCGCCGGCGGGGCTGGCATGGCCCAGCTGCTGCAGCGCGAACAAGGGCGGTCTCGCGCCGTTTTCCAGATACCAGGCGGCGGCGCGGCTGCCGTCCTGCGGATGCCGCTCGCCGTAAATGGCTTGGTCCTGGCTGCCGTTGACGCTGCTCACGTACTGGCGGCCGCTGGGCTGATCGTCGATCAGCAACAGGCCCAAGCGCGAATAGCGCTGCTGGACTTGCGGCCTGCCGCCGCCCATCGTCGGCAATTGCAGATTGAAGCGATCGCCGTTGAACAAGCGCGAGCGCGAGTAAAAACCGGCTTCCACCAAGGTATTCAGCCGGATCTTGGGATGGGCGGCGACAAAGGCCTGCAGTTGCTCCGCCGGCGGCGGCACAAAAAACACCTCCACCGCCTTGGCGCGGGCGAAAGCGGCGATCGGCACGCTGTCGTTGATATGACGCCATTCGCCGCCCACCCGGAAGCGGGCGTTCGGCGTCGCCATCATCTTGGCGCGCACGGTAAACATCAAATCGCCGCCGCTGCTGGCATTGCTTTGGCCGGAAATGGTGCGCAACACGCACAGCTTGCCGGCGACGCCGTCCACCGTGGCGTCGCGACAGCTATTGGCCGGCGCGGGGTTGAGAATCAGATGGGCGCGCTTGCTGAGCTGGGTGACGAAGCGGCGCTCGCCGCCGCCGGCCAGCGTCTCCACGAAGGACAACTCGCGCGACGCGCCGGGCGCCGCCTTGGCGATGGTGTCGAAGGCCAGCTCGCTCAGCACCGGGTTGACCTGCCGGCCCTGCGTCGGCTTGAAGCCGTCGCCGCTCAGGCCCACCGCCGCGCCGCGCGCGTCCGCCATGCCGCGAAACGCTTGCAGCGGCTGCAACTGGCTGATGTCCCGCACCTGGGCGTCCGGCTTGTGCGTGTACCAGATGGCCACTTTCTTGGCGCCGCCCCGCGGCGCGCGCGCGCCGAAGATGGCCTGGGCCTGGCTGCCGGGCAGGATGCCGCCGCTGCTGCCCAAGGTGCTCAGGTACTGGGTGCCGGCCAGCCGGTCTTCAATCAGGATCAGATCCTGCTGGCTGCGCCACTCCTGCCGGGCCGGCGCAGGGACCGGGACCGGCCGCGCCGGAATCTGCTCCGGCCGCATGCCGGGCGCGGGCAAGGGCACGGCCTGCAAAGCGCCGGCCGGCGCCGTCTGCGCCAGCCCCGCGCCGATGCCGGCCATCAATATCAGGGTTGAGATCCAGTATTTCATTTCAGTCCGTCTGTCCTGCTGGGAGGGGGTGATGAGGGGATTGCGCATGCCGGTTCAACCTTCGTCGTCGCGCAGCGGCGCATAGACCCGGCTCGCGTCCCGGCCGTAAACAATCTTGCCCAGCCAGGCCGTGGCGCCGGCGTCCGCCAGATCCAGCTGAACCCGGAAGCGCTCCGCCGCGTCGGGCTCGACGCTGACCTCCGGGTGACGCTGGTCCACGTCGATGGCGAAGTTGCCCAGTTCGTCGGTCTGGGCCTGGCCAATGTGGTTGCGCACCATCACATGGCGCAGCGGGGCGCCGTCGGCGCTGGTCAGCTGACCGAACACCGTCACCATCTGTTTCACCTTGGGCGTCACCCGCACCACATTGCCCGGGTAGAGCGTGTATTCGTGGTCGGTATCGGACACCTCGTAGCTGGCCTGGCCGCTTTCCGCGTCGCGCACATAGAAGTGGTAAGTGTTGTAGGCCGGCACCGCGATCCAATTGCGGCCCTGGCGCAAGCTGTAAGCCTGCTCGTTCAACACCGCCTCCAGCGCGCCGTCCGGGGTCTCGGGCACGTCGACGACGACGCCGGCCTCCTCCTGCCCGCCGCCGGCGGCGATGGCGCCGCCGCCCCAGGCCAGGCCGCCCTGCAGATTGACGCTGGCGCTGCGGCTGCCGCCGTCGGCATCCACGGCAACATTGCCCTGGCCGTAACGGCCGTTGAAGCCGGCGTAGGCGCCGAAACTGGAAGACCGGCCCTCGCCCCCCTCGCGGCTGATGCTGGCATTGACGCCCACATCGTCGATCACGCTGTTTTCAAACGATTTGCTGGCCGACAGGTCCAGGGTGTCGCCGCCGTCCCGGTGCGACATGCCCACGCTGAAATTGCCGTCCATCGCCAGGTTGAAGGTCAGCATCGCGTAATACTGCTGATCGGCCGTCTGGCCGTTGAGGTTGCGGCTGGCGCCCAGTTGCAGCTGAGCGCCACCCCATTTGCCGTTGTACACCTGCCGCGAATAATCGACGCGCCGGTATCGGTAGCCGCTGTCGCGGTCCCGGTCGTAGCTGAGATTGAGCGAGCCGGCGTCGATGCCCCAGCCGCGCAAATTGACATTGGCGCCCATGGAATCGTAATCCCGAGCGTAGAAATTCAGCCGCCGGCCCTTGGCCCCGCGCTCGCCGGTCAGCCACAGGCTGCCAACGCCATGGGGCAAGGCCAGATTGAGCGTGCCCACCCGCCGCCGGGTGCCGTCGCTGGCCAGCAAGTTTTGCAGGCTGGCGCGGACCGCGTCGGACAACTGCCAGGAGGCGAAGCCTTCCTGCACCGTGGTCTTGTCGTTTTGATACAGGGTCAGGTTCCAGTCCAGCTGACGCCAGAGCGCGCCCACCGACAGACCAAACAAAGGCCGGTAAGCGCTGCCCTCATCCATTGGCCTACCGTTATCGCCGTAGCGGGACATCGCCTCGCCGGCGCCGCCCCACAGCTGCCAGTTCAGGCCGTCGCGCAGGCTGGAGCCGCCCATCGGTTTGTTGACCCGATACACGCGGCGGCTCTGCACCTGGCCGGCCACCAAGACCTCGACTTCCACATCGTAAACGCCGGCCTGCAAAACCGAGGTGTCCAAGCGGTGATTGCCCATGCCCAGCCGCTGCGTGCTCAGCAAGCGGCCTTCGCGCTTGACCCGCACCTCGCCGGTGGCCGGCAGATACACATCGATGGGATTCAAGGACTGGCTGGCGTCCAGCTTCAGCGTCTGGCTGACGTTGCCGTAGGAAAAACCGTACATCCGGCTGCCGTTCAGCGTGGACACATTGCCCAGGCTTTGCAGATTCCAGCCGTCCACCATGCCCAGCGCCAGCCGTTTGCCGTCGATATCGCGCTCATACATGATGCGGTCCAGCGTCACGGACTGATCCGCCGCCGCGTCGTCGAGATAGGCGGAGCCCATCACATTGAGATGGTCGACGCCCAAGGACGTGGTGTCGTCGAAAGTGAGATAGCCGGAAGAGTGGCCGCGGCCCTGATTGCGCGAGCTATAGCCGTTGAACGCGTACTTGAGCACGCTGGACAGTCCGCCCGCCGATGGGGCCTGCAGCACGGACTCCCGTAAATGGGCGTTGTCGGCGGCAAAGCCGGCCGGGTCCAGAAACAGATCCACCCGCATCGCCATCATGTCCAGTTGCAGGCGCTCGCCGGCGCCGAGGCTCAACTCGCCGTCCGGCGCAAACGCCTGCCCCGTCGCCTGCCGCAAGGCCTGCAGCGCGGCCGGGCTCAACACGCTTTTCCGCTGGCCGGCCAAGGGGGCGACCTTCTCCAGCCGCATCGAGCCGTCCGCCTGCAGCCTCACCGTCAGCGACGCCGACACCACGCCCTCGTCCGAGGCTTGCAGCGCCGAACGCGCCACCAGCGGCATGGACACGCCTTCGCGCAACAGGTCCTTGATCTCCGCCGACAAGGCAAGCTTGTTTAACTGCACTGGCTGCGCCAGCGGCCGCCGCTCGGCATCCGCCGCCGCCGCGCCCGCTGTCTCCGCCAACAACAGCGCACTTAAAAAAACCATCCCGTTTTTAAGACCGATACACCGCGCCAACTTCATGCCGCTCCACCCAAACGCCCTGCATTCATCGCCGCCGTCATGCGTCGCCAAGCGGCGCGTCTTTTTCCGCGTCAAAGAATTTTCCGTCCCGTTGCAACATCACCTTGTCCTGGTTGCGGCTGCTGTCTATCGTCTTGAAATTCACCGCATAGCCCGGCCCAATCCAGTAACGCTCC
This sequence comes from Chromobacterium sp. LK11, assembly GCF_001043705.1. Classification (NCBI taxonomy): domain Bacteria; kingdom Pseudomonadati; phylum Pseudomonadota; class Betaproteobacteria; order Neisseriales; family Chromobacteriaceae; genus Chromobacterium; species Chromobacterium sp. LK11. Next base: position 162,925 of record NZ_LDUR01000009.1, on the reverse strand, counting down.
TTGCACACCTCGCCCAGCCCTTGTTCCCGGCACGGCCCGTAGGCGATCGCCTGAAACGAAACATTGCCCCGGTTTTCCAGATGGCCCGGCCGATAGGCGTAAGCGAAGCGCTGCCGCTTGGGCAACACCAGCAGATTGGTGCGGATGCCGGTCAAAAACTCGACATCACCGTTTTTCTCGGAATCCGCGCCCCCGTCCGCCAAGCCCAGCAGCGCGTTTTTCCAGGTCACCTTGTAATAGCGCTCCCGCTCATCCTTGGGGCCGCTGTAAATGAAACGCACCGCCTGATCCTGCCCCGCCGCCAGCAAGACCCGCGCCGGGGTGAATTGCAGGCTGGCGCCGTCGGTATTCACCTCATGCGCGCCCTCATACGGCGAATCCACCTGCGTCACGCTCACCGACAACAAGGACGCCCGCTGCTCGGTGTTTCTGACATGGATGCTGACCTCCGCCTTATTGGACGGAATCGCCGACGTCATGTCGGAAACCTGGATCGCCCCGGCCCATGCCGGCAGCAGCAAACCAAACCAAGCGTAAAACCTGAACCACCATGGCATAAGCCCGAACTCCTTAAAATAAAAAGGGAGCTGGGCTCCCTTTTCTTGGCACTGCCGTCTGGAATCAACGCGGGGAGGCTTAGTTATTCCCCGTGTCGCCTGTTACCGTTTTCTGCCAGGAGGCATCCAGAATCAGATCGAATTTGCCGACATACTGGCCATCGCTGAGTTTGGAGGCCTCGGTCACGATGGCGCCGTTGGCGTCCTTGCCGCTAATGAACTCCGCTTTCAATTGCGAAGTGCCGCTATTCTCGCCGGCCATGGCCGCCACTTTCGCGAACTCGCCAAAACCGGACAGGCCGTCCAGATCCTTCGGTTCGGCCGACAGTTTCACCTGCTTGCCGGCATGGTCCGTCACGCTGAGATCAAAATCCATTTTCCCGATGGAGGCGGTATGGCTCAGCTGATGCTGCACCGAGGAGGCTTTCACCTTATAGCCGCTGATGGTGTATTCATCCGAATTCAGCATGCGGATATCGAAATCCAGGTTTTTGGATTCGATGGTTTTGGAAATCGGGCTGTACACAAAATGCACATTCGGTTTTTTAGCGGTGATTTCGATAGCGTGCGAGCTATCCTTGTCCGCGGTCACGTCCCATTCAGCGGAGGCGCGGGTGGAACCGGGAATAGCGTCGGCGGCATGGGCGCCAACGCTGAATACCGCAGCCAGCAAAGCAGGCAGCACGACTTTATTCATAATTTCGCTCTCAATGACAACTCAGAAAATAAAAGCTGCAAATACAACCAACAGCTGTATCTGGCCTGTCATTATCAAAAAGCCGCCAGTCAAATTCTATGAGAGCACTCTCAAATCACGCATTGCGGCCTTTTCATCCTCGCCATCGCCAAAATACTCGTCGGTTTTTCGGTTGTCGCCGCCGCTAGCCAAACCCTAAGCTGTGCGCTTTCAAACCGGAGACATCCATGAACTTCACCGCCCTGCACCATCAAGCCGAGCCGCTGTTGATGGCCAATGTCTGGGACGCGGACAGCGCCCGCCTCGCCGAACAGGCCGGCTATGCCGCCATCGGCACCTCAAGCGCGGCAATCGCCGCCATGCTGGGCTGCGAGGACGGAGAAGGCGTCGGCTTCGACCAACTGCGACAACTGATCGTCCGGCTGCGCGCCGCCTCCCGGCTGCCGCTGAGCGTGGACATGGAGGCCGGCTACGGCGACAGTCCCGCCCGCATCGTCGCCAACCTGCTCGACTTGGCCGCGCTTGGCGTGGCCGGCGTCAATCTGGAAGACAGCGTGGTGCGGCAAGGCCAGCGCCGCCTGCTGCCCGCGGAGGACTTCGCCGCCACGCTGGCCGCGGTGCGCGCCGGCATGACACAAGCGGGCGCCGCGCTGTTTCTCAACATCCGCACTGATGTCTTCCTGCTGGGCGCGCCCGACGTGCGGGCCCAGGCCATCGCCCGCGGGCGCTTGTACGCCGAGCGCGGCGCGGACGGGCTGTTCGTGCCTGGCGTGGTTCAGGAAGAAGACATCCGCGCCATTGCCGAGGCGGTGCCGCTGCCCTTGAATGTGATGTGCATGCCGGCCTTGCCGGACTTCGCCGCTCTGGCGCGGCTGGGCGTCAAACGGATCTCCATGGGCAATGCCGTCCACGAGCAATTGCAGCGGAACTTGCGGAACATGCTGCAAAATATCCGCACCCAACAATCCTTCCAGGCTGTCTTCACCCATGCTGATCACTGACACGGCCCAGGCCGACGGCTATTACCGGGCGCTGCTGGAGCGCGCCGAGGAATACAACGGTATTTTCTTCGTCGGCGTCCGCACCACCGGCGTGTTCTGCATCGCCAGCTGCCGCGCGCGCAAGCCGAAACGGGAGAACGTCGAGTTTCACTCCAGCTTCAAATCGGCGCTGGACGCGGGCTTCCGCCCTTGCAAAATCTGCCGGCCCACCGAAAACGCGCACGCGGCGCCGCCGGCGGTGGCCCAAGTCATGGCCTGGCTGCGCGCCGATCCCCAAAGCCGGATCACGGACGGCTGGCTCAGGCAAAACGGCATCCGCCCGGAACCGCTGCGCCGCTGGTTTGTTCAGCACCACGGCATGAGCTTCCACGCTTTCCAGCGCATGCTGCGGATCAATGCCGCGCTGCAGGAGCTGAAGGGGGGCCGCAGCGCCACCCAGGTTGCATTCGACAGCGGCTACGACTCGCTCAGCGGCTTTGCCTACACCTACAAGAAACTGACCGGCAGCGCCCCCAGCGACCCTGCGCGCCTCATTCTGCTGCACCGCTTCACCACGCCGCTGGGGCCGATGCTGGCCTGCGCGACGGAACAGGGCATCTGTCTGCTTGAGTTCGCCGACCGGCGCATACTGGAAACCGAGTTCAAAGACCTGCAGCGCCTGCTCAAGGCGCGGATCATCGCCGGGGAGAACGCGCACACCCGCCAGGTTGAGCGGGAAATTGGCGAATACTTCGCCGGTAGCCGGCAACAGTTCGACGTGGCGCTGGAAACGCCGGGCAGCGCATTCCAGCGCAGCGTCTGGCAAAGCCTGCGGACGCTGGACTACGGCAGCACCCACAGCTATCAGAGCCTGGCGGAACGGATAGGCCGGCCCAGCGCGGTGCGCGCGGTGGCCGCCGCCAACGGCGCCAACCGCATCGCCATCATCGTTCCCTGCCACCGCGTGCTGGGCAAGGATAGCGCGCTGACCGGTTACGGCGGCGGCCTGGCGCGCAAGCAATGGCTGCTGGAACACGAACGCGGTCCGGCCTCGGACTCGACCTTCCAGCTGGAGGCTTAGAGCCTGTTCAAAGTCTCGCGAGCAAGGGCGAGACAAGGCGAAAGCGGCTGAGAAGGCGGAATGTATTCGTGGTACATGAGCATGTTGAGCTCGTTTTCAACGCCCCTTTCTATCCATCCCGCCGCCGCGCGGCGGACCTTAAGCCGCTTCCAACAGCCAGCCCTACCGGGCCGGCTGCCCCTCCCCGGCTTAGCTCCTCTTCTTCCGCCGTGGCTTCCGCTGCAAGGTTTCCAACTCGTCCAGGCTGAGATGGAAGCGTTGCACCGCCTCCACGTGTTGCGCCAGGTCGACCTGTTGCACCCCCAGGTTCAACAACAACTCCAGATAGTTGAAGAAGCTCTTGCACATGCTGCGGCGGTGGCCGCGGTCGCGGAAATCCATGTCGCTGGCGATGCGGAACAGCAGCCCGCGCGCCGAGTGCTGGCGGTTGAGTTTCAGCATCTGCGCCAGATGGGCGGCGTACTGACGGCCCAAGGCGCAGGCTTCGAACTCGTCCTTGGCCTCGGCCGGCTGCCAGTAATGCGGATAAGTGCGGCCTGCGATGCGGCGGATAAAGGGCAGGCTGAGGTCTTTGGCGTGGGGGCCGGCAAAGCGGTAGCGCGAGCGTGGACCTAGCGGTGGGAGTGGAGAGGCGGAGTCCAGACGGATGTCTTGGGTTTCAGTAGCGGACGGAGAAAGTTCGATGCCTAGCACCGGACGGACAAGCTTTACCATTTGCAACCTCCTGAGCAGAAGGGCCATGCCGCAAAGCGGCAGGGCGGGCACATGACAAGAGTTGGTCTACCGGTGAATCATTGCGGAAGCCGGCGCGCCCATCAGGGCGCCACTTGCCACAGCCCGCCCGAATAGGCAAAGCAATGGCAACGGATGCGCTGTGGAGACAGCACATCCGCGGCAATGATTCATATTCGGGAGACCAATCCCGAGCGCCGCGATTGCTGCGGCGCGGGGGCTATTGTTGGGGAGCAGCGGGAGAGCGTCAAGCCAGCGGCATCCGGCCAGACCGGAATAGCCGCGCCTGGCACGCAGCGCGCGGCGGATTCAAGCCAGCGCTTGGGCTAGGAATGGCGTTAAATTGGCTGTTCAGGTTGCTTCGCAAAATGCCGGCGCACCCACTGCTCGCACACAAGCCAAAGCTGCGGCGCGCCTTTCTGGATCACCGGGCCGTAACGGGACAGCACCTGCTCCAGCGAAACATCGTTCTGCGTCCAAGTCCCGCCGCCGGTGAAGACATTGATCAGCAAAGGCTGGAAGCGGTCCAGCGCCTTGGCGAAACAGGCGTCCGCGCTTTCCGCGAGTTCGAACTCCCGCCACAAAGCCAGCAGCTCAGCGCCCTGCTCCGGCGGCAGCAAGCCAAACAAACGCTCCGCCGCCCTCGCTTCTACTTCCGCCTGCGCCCCAGGCGCGGACTGGCCGTGGATGGGGAAATCGCCGGCATCCACCTCCACCACATCGTGCAGCAGCAGCATCTTGATCACCCGCTCGGTGTTGACCGGACCGCAGGCGTAATCGCCCAGCAGCAAGGCGTACATCGCCAGATGCCAGGAATGCTCGGCCGAGTTCTCCCGGCGGCTCTGGTCCAGCAACGGCGATTGCCGCAGCACCGACTTCAAGCGGTCTATCTCTCTCAGAAAATTCAGTTGCCGTTCCAAGGCCGATACTTGCATCGCTTATCCCGTGTTCAGATCTGTTTCGCCACGGAGGGGGATTATAGCTGTGGTCCGGATCTGCACCACCACGGACGATGGGGAGCAGCCTCGCCTCATTGCGCACGTTGGGGTGCGCAGGAAGACACTCAGTCTCATCCGGCTCCACACCCGCCACTATCCGTCGGCAAGCCAGGTGGCCTAGCCTCTCTCCCCTCTCAACCTTCCCGCCCGTAGTGCTACCGCGTAAAATCGCATGAAATATGCAATAAACCTCTCTCGAGGCCAGAGCCTATGGTGCTGTTCACCAGGTTTGCCTCGCAGGAAAAGACAAAATAATGAATCACCAAGCCCTCTCCTCCTTCATCTGGTCCGTTGCCGACCTGCTGCGCGGCGATTACAAACAATCCGAGTACGGTAAGGTCATCCTGCCGTTCACCGTGCTGCGCCGCCTCGACTGCGTGCTGGAAGCAACCAAGCCCGCCGTGCTCGCCGAATTCGAAGCCAAGACCCAGCAGGGGCTGAACCCAGACCCGTTCTTGACCCGCAAGGCCGGCCAGAGCTTCTACAACACCTCGCCGCTCGACCTGGTGAAGCTCTTGGGCGACCAGGACCACATCCGCCAGAACCTGTACGCCTATATCCAGGCGTTCTCGCCGGCTGCACGCGACATCTTCGAGCGCTTCGACTTCTACACCCAGATTGAACGGCTGGCCAAGGCCGGCCTGCTCTATCTGGTCGCGGAAAAGTTCGCCAATATCGACCTGCACCCAGCAGCGGTGGACAACGCCCAGATGGGCCTGGTGTTCGAGGAGCTGATTCGCAAGTTCGCGGAAATCTCCAATGAAACCGCCGGGGAACACTTCACCCCGCGCGAAGTAATTCGGCTGATGGTGAACCTGCTGTTCATCGAGGACGACGACGTACTCACCCCCGGCAACGCGGTGGTGCGCACCATCTACGACCCGACCGCCGGCACCGGCGGGATGTTGTCGGTAGCGGGCGAATACCTGCTGGAACACAACCCGGATGCCCGCCTGACCATGTTCGGCCAGGAGCTGAACGATGAGTCCTATGCCATCTGTAAAGCCGACATGCTCATCAAGGGGCAGGACGTCGGCAATATCGTGGTCGGCAACACCCTGTCCGACGACGGCCACGCTAGCCGCAAGTTCGACTACATGCTGTCCAACCCGCCGTTCGGCGTGGAATGGAAGAAGGTCGAGAAGGAAGTGCGCAAGGAAGCCGCCGACAAAGGCTTCGACGGCCGCTTCGGCCCCGGCCTGCCAAGGGTAAGTGATGGCTCGATGCTGTTTCTGCTGCATCTGATTGCCAAGATGCGCCCTGCCGTCGATGGCGGCAGCCGCTTCGGCATCGTTTTGAATGGCTCGCCGCTATTTACCGGCGGCGCCGGCTCCGGCGAAAGCGAAATCCGTCGCTATGTGTTGGAGAACGACCTGGTGGAAGCCATCATCGGCCTGCCGACCGACATGTTCTACAACACTGGCATCAGCACCTATGTGTGGATTCTGTCCAACAAGAAAACCGACGACCGCAAAGGCTGGGTGCAGCTCATCGACGCGTCCAGCTTCTGGCGGAAGATGCGCAAGTCGCTCGGTAGCAAGCGCAAGGAAATGAGCGACAAACACATCGCCACCGTCACCCGCCTGTTTGGCGACTTTGCCGAGGCCGAGCTGGCCACGGTGCTGGACGCGGACGGCAAGGAAATGGAACAAGCGGTACTGCTGAGCGGCGAACAAGCCCCAGCCGCGCCGGAAGGCGGCAAGGTCAAGGTTGTACCCATCTCACGCGTGTTCCGCAACGAGGAATTCGGCTACACCACGATTACTGTCGAACGCCCGCTGCGCGATGAGGCCGGCAATGTGGTGCTGGGCCAGAAGGGCAAGCAGAAGGGCAAACCGCAGCCGGACAGTGCGCTGCGCGACACTGAAAACGTGCCGCTACGCGAAGACATCCAGGCCTACTTCGAGCGCGAGGTGCTGCCGCACTCTCCCGATGCGTGGATAGACCACGACAAGAGCAAGGTCGGCTACGAAATCCCATTCAACCGCCACTTCTACGTGTTCGAGCCGCCGCGCAGCCTGCACGACATCGACGAAGAGCTGAAGGCGGTGTCGGCCAACATCATGGCGATGCTTGGGGAGTTGGCGGAATGAGCTTGCCGCGTTATATGCAATACAAGGACAGCGGGGTGGAGTGGTTGGGAGAAGTCCCTACACACTGGAGTGTGCGCCGACTCGGCTTCCACTTCGAGGAACGCCGAGAGAAGGTGAGCGACAAGGATTTTCCAGCCCTGTCAGTAACCAAGTTGGGCGTCGTACCTCAGCTAGACACTGCCGCCAAGACTGACGACGGAGATAACCGAAAAAAGGTCTGCTCAGGGGATTTCGTTATCAACAGCCGTTCGGACAGAAAGGGGTCTTCTGGTGCGTCAAGGCTAGAGGGGTCCGTATCACTGATTAACACGGTACTTCGGCCTGTAGAGAACATCGACATCGAGTTCGTGCACCACTTGCTGCGAAGCGTTCCCTTTCAAGAGGAGTTCTATCGATACGGTAAAGGCATCGTCGCAGACCTCTGGAGCACCAATTATTCTGAGATGCGAAACATTATGTTGGCGCTGCCCGGCAGCGCCGAACAATCCGCCATCGCCGCCTTCCTCGACCGCGAAACCAGCAAGGTTGACACGCTGCTTGCCGAGCAGGAAAAACTGCTGGCCCTGCTGGCCGAAAAGCGCCAGGCCACCATCTCGCACGCCGTGACCAAGGGCTTGAATCCTGATGCGCCGATGAAAGATTCAGGGGTGGAGTGGCTGGGGAAGGTGCCGGCGCATTGGGGCGTTAAGCGGATGAAGCTCCTGGTTCGGGAGAGTATTGCTGGCCCATATGGCTCATCGCTAACTAAGTCGATGTACGTCGCGTCCGGCTATCGCGTCTACGGTCAGCAGCAGGTCATCCCCAACGATTTTTCTGTTGGCGACTACTACATATCGGAGGAGAAGTTTACCGAGATGACGCGCTATCAAGTGGCCCCGGATGATGTGCTGATAAGCGTGATGGGTACCATCGGGAGAGCGGCAGTGGTTCCAATGAATGTAGAGCCTGGAATCATTAACCCGCGCTTAGTCTTATATCGTGTCCTGAAGCATCTGATTCACCCCCGGTATTTACAGGCGTTTCTGAATAGCCCTACCAGTCAAGACTACTTCTCCTTGGCCGCGCAGGGTACAACCATGGAAGGCCTGAATATGACCTCCATCGGAGAACTTGAAGTTGCCCTGCCCCCGCTTGACGAGCAACTACAAATTTTGGATTTCATTCGGCAGGAGGAGGCAAAGATTGGTGCACTAGCTGATGCAGCCACCCGCGCCATCGAACTGCTGAAAGAACGCCGCAGCGCACTGATTACCGCCGCTGTCACCGGCCAAATCGATGTCCGTCAGGCATAGGAAACAAGAGAACTAGGGAAAACAAATGAGCCACACCCTCACCGCAAAGGAACAGTCGCTCGCCAAAATCTTCAGCGACGACTACGTCTTCACGATTCCCGGCTATCAGCGTCCCTATGCTTGGGGGCGCGAACAGGCTCAGGAGTTGCTGGATGACCTGCTGGGCGCACTGGCCGCCGCACCCGCTCAGCTCAGCGAAGCGGCCCCTTATTTCCTCGGCAGCATCGTCCTCATCAAGGGCGAGGCGACACAGGAAGCGACGGTGGTCGATGGGCAACAGCGCCTGACCACGCTGACCTTGCTACTCTCGGCTATCCGAGCCTCGGTGCAGGATGCGGCCGTACAGACCGGCGTAACCAAGCGCATCTACGAGCATGGTGATGTCGTCTCCGCCACGCAGGCTCGCTACCGCCTCTCTCTGCGCGAACGGGACCGTGACTTCTTCCGCCAATACGTACAGCACGAGGATGGCCTGCAGACTCTAGTGCAGCTCAATACGCCGCTGCCCGATGCGCAGTCCCGGTTGCGTGCCAATGCCCAGGTATTCATGGATGGGCTGGCCAAGCTGCAACAGTTCGAACTGGTACGACTGGTGCAGTTCGTCATCACGCGCTGCTACCTAGTGACGGTAGCCACGCCCGACCTGGATTCGGCCTACCGCATCTTCGGCGTGCTCAACAGCCGGGGCCTAGACCTCAGCGCCACCGACATCCTCAAGGCCGAAATCATCGGCGGCATCGAGCCTGCACTGCGCGACGACTACACCAAGAAGTGGGAAGACGAGGAAGAAGAGCTGGGAAGGGATGAGTTCGGCGACCTGTTCAGCCACATCCGCATGGTCTACCGCAAGGCCAAGCCTCAAGGCACGCTGCTCAAGGAGTTCAAGGAGCATGTGGTGCCAGCACAGCAGCCACGTAACTTCGTAGACGAAATCCTGCTGCCCATGGCACAGGCTTTCAGCGAACTGCGTGACGCCGATTACGCTAGCCAGCGACACGCCGAACAGGTCAATGAGCATTTGCGCTGGCTGAACCGACTGGAATTCAAGGACTGGGTGCCGCCCGCCTTGACCTTCTTTGTGCGTTTCCGGCATCAGCCCGAGGCGGTGCTGAGCTTCTTCCGAGACCTGGAGCGGCTGGGCTATTCGATGTTGGCGCGCAAGGCCGGCGTTAATGAACGCATCGAGCGCTTCTCCGCGCTGACCAGGGCCATCGAGGCAGGTAGCGACCTGTCTGTCGCCTCGTCGCCACTGCAACTCTCTCCCGAAGAACAGCACCAGACCTATGTGACTCTGAGTGGCCCGCTCTACGAGACGCACTCGTCTCGCGCGCTCGCCTTACTGTTGCTCCGGCTAGACCATTTGATGTCCGATGGCAGCGCCAGTTATCAGCATGAGGTGGTGACTGTCGAGCATGTCATGCCACAGCAGCCGGCACCTAACAGTCAGTGGTTAACATGGGTGCCGGATACGGCAGCCCACCAGCACTGGGTCCATCGCCTCGGCAACTTGGCTCTGTTGAGCCGTAAGAAGAACAGTTCGGCCAGCAACCGCGACTTTACGTGGAAGAAGTCGAGCTACTTCACCAAGGGCGGCACCAGCAGCTTTGCTCTCACCACCCAGGTACTCCAGCACTCGGATTGGACGGCCGAGATAATGCAGGAGCGGCAGGCAACGATGCTGAAGACGCTCGAAACGCATTGGCGCCTGCAAGACCGTAAGAGCAAGGCCGACCTTGCGGAGGCCATGCTAGCCGAGCTGGGAGTCGTTGGTAATATTGCGATGTTTGAGCTCGAAAATGCGCGGCATGGCCTTGCTGCCGTGGCTGAGGAAAACGGCGATTCATTCACCGTGCTCGCCAACTCTCAAGCAAAGCTCGAGTGGACGGGGCAACCTCACACCTATCAGCAACTGCGCGAAGAACTGTGCAGCACAGGTGCACTGAAACTGTCTGAGGATGGCTCGCATTTCGTCTTTACCAAGGACACCAACTTCAAGAGCCCAAGTGCTGCCTCTGCTACGGTACTCGGCCGCGCAGACAATGGCAGGAATACCTGGCGCCTCAAGGGCACTTCAATTACCTATGCGGCCTGGCAGGACAACCTACCCGGAAGCCAGCCAGTGACTGGCTGTTCAGAGGTCTAGCATGGAACTGCATCGAGAAGTTCACTTCGAAACCGCCATCTGTGAGCACCTGGCAGCCCATGGCTGGCTGTACGCAAACGGCGATGCCGCCCACTACGACCGCCAGCAGGCGCTATACCTGCCCGACCTGTTGGCCTGGGTCGAGGAGACCCAGCCCAACAGCTACCAGCGCCTCGCCAAGACCCACGGCGCGGAGCTGGGAAAAAGGCTGGCCGAGCGGGTGCGCAAGAGCCTGAACGAGCGCGGCACGCTGGAGGTGCTGCGCCGCGGCGTGGAGATGCTGGGCCTGAGCAAGCCCTTGACCCTGGTACAGTTCAAGCCGGCGCTGGCCATCAACCCGGTGATTCAGCAGCATTACGCCGCCAACCGGCTGCGCGTGGTGCGTCAGGTGCATCACTCGCTCAACAATGCCCATGAGGCCATCGACTTGGTGCTATTCGTCAATGGCATCGCGGTGGCGACGCTGGAGCTGAAATCCGACTTCACCCAGAGCGTTGGCGATGCGGTGGACCAGTACCGCTTCGATCGCGACCCAGCCCCCAAGGGCGGCCAAGTCGAGCCGCTGCTGGCCTTCCCCGGTGGCGCGCTGGTGCATTTCGCGGCGAGCCAGTCCGAGGTGATGATGACAACCCGGCTGGCAGGCACCGCGACACGCTTCCTGCCGTTCAACCGCGGTAACCACGGCGCGGCCGGCAACCCAGTCAATCCGGACGGCTACGCCACGGCCTATCTGTGGGAAGAAGTATTGGCGCGTGATAGCTGGCTGGAGATTCTGGGCCGCTACCTGATTGGCAAGCGCGACGACAAGAAGCGGCTCGCCAGCGTCATCTTCCCGCGCTATCACCAGCTCGACGCTGCCCGCCAACTGGTGGCCGACGTGTTGGCCAACGGCGCTGGCCAGCGTTACCTGATTCAGCACTCGGCCGGCTCCGGCAAGACCAACTCGATTGCCTGGACCGCGCACTTTCTGGCCGACCTGCACGACGCCAACCACGCCAAGCTGTTTGACAGCGTGCTGGTTGTGTCCGACCGCACGGTGCTGGACGCTCAACTGCAGGAAGCGATCTTCGACTTCGAGCGCACCACCGGGGTAGTGGAGAGCATCACCAACGAAAACGGTAGCAAGAGCGCGCAGCTGTCGCAGGCCTTGAAGAATGGCAAGAAGATTATCGTCTGCACCATCCAGACCTTCCCGTTCGCGCTGAAGGCGGTGCAGGAACTGTCTGCCACCGAGGGCAAGCACTTTGCGGTGATTGCCGACGAGGCGCACAGTTCGCAGACCGGCGAAGCCGCCGCCAAACTCAAGCAACTGCTGTCGGCGGAGGAACTGGCCACACTGCAGGACGGCGGCGAAATCGGCACCGAAGACCTGCTGGCGGTGCAAATGGCCGCGCGCGCCGGCAGCGACGGCCTGACCTATGTCGCGTTCACCGCCACGCCCAAGCAAAAGACCCTGGAGTTGTTCGGCCGCCCCGGCGACGACGGCAAGCCTCAGGCCTTCCATGTCTACTCGATGCGCCAAGCCATTGAGGAAGGCTTCATTCTTGATGTGCTGAAGAATTACACCCCGTACAAGCTGGCGTTCCGGCTAGCCAACAATGGCCAGGAGTACGACGAGCAGCAGGTGGAAAAGAGCGAGGCGATGAAGGGCATCATGCAGTGGGTGCGCCTGCATCCCTATAACATCGCCCAGAAGGTCAAGGTGGTGGTCGAGCACTACCGCGAGAATGTGCAGCCCTTGCTGGAAGGCAAGGCCAAGGCAATGGTGGTGGTGGCCAGCCGCAAGGAAGCGGTGCGCTGGCAAAAGGCCATCCGCGCCTATATCGAGAAGCAGAACTATCCGCTCGGCGTACTGGTGGCGTTTTCCGGCGAGGTGGACGACCAGGAGTCCTTCCCCGCCCCGGTCAGCGAGACCAGCCGGGATCTCAACCCCGGCCTGAAGGGCCGCGATATCCGCGAAGCGTTCGCCGAAACTAACTACCACCTGCTCTTGGTCGCCAACAAGTTCCAGACCGGCTTCGACCAGCCCCTGCTGTGCGGGATGTACGTGGACAAGATGCTGGGCGGCATCCAGGCGGTGCAGACGCTGTCGCGCTTGAACCGGGCCCATCCCGGCAAGGACACCACCTATGTCCTCGATTTCGTCAACGATGCCCCCGACATCCTGGCCGCGTTCAAGACCTACTACGAAACCGCCGAGTTGGAAGCCACCTCCGACCCGCACATCGTCTATGACCTGCGCGCCAAGCTGGATGCCGCCGGCCATTACGACGACTTCGAGGTGGACCGCGTCGCCAAGGTGGAAATGAACCCGACGGGCACCCAGGCACAGCTCAACGCTGCCATCGCGCCGGTTGCCGACCGATTGTTGAAGCGCTACAAGGCCGCACAAGCGGAGAAGGCACTGGCAGAGAGCCAAAAGGACGACCAAGCCATCCAGGCGGCCAAGGACGCGATGGCCGCACTGTTGCTGTTCAAGAACGACATGGGCACGTTCAACCGCCTGTATGCCTTCCTGTCGCAAATCTTCGACTACGGCAACACTGACATCGAGAAGCGCTTCCTGTTCTACAAGCGGCTGATACCGCTGCTCGACTTTGGCCGCGAGCGTGACACGGTGGACCTGTCCAAGGTGGTGTTGACCCATCACACGCTGAGGAACCTCGGCCGGCAAGCACTGAACCTGAACCACGGCGAGACGCCCAAGCTACCGCCAATGGATGGCGCGGGTAGCGGCGCGGTGCAGGACAAGCAAAAGGCGCTGCTGGAAGAAATCATCCAGAAGGTGAACGGCCTGTTCGAGGGCGAGCTGACCGACGACGACCAGTTGGTCTACGTCAACGGCGTACTCAAGGGCAAGCTGCTAGAGAACGACATCCTCGTGCAGCAGGCGGTCAACAACAGCAAGGAACAATTCGCCAACTCCCCAGACCTGTCCCAGGCGCTGCTCAACGCCATCATGGACGCGCTGGAAGCGCATACATTGATGAGCACCCAGGCGCTAGATTCAGAACGGGTGCGCGACGGGCTGAAGGATACCTTGCTGGGGCCTGCACAGCTGTACGAGGCCTTGCGCGCTAAAGCGGAGGCTTCTGGCGCTGGAGTCTGACCGCGGCACCGAACCTTGCCCCAAGAACAACGGCCACCTCTTTTGTAGCGGTGGCCGTTTTGCGTAGGAGAGGAGGAGCGACTCAACCCCTACGATCCTTCCCTTGCACATCATCAAACCAAGCAATCTCAAACGAAAAGAACCCCTACCGGGCCTCTTTATTTAGCGCGGCTAGTGACAAACCATCATGTCTTCGTCGTGACGGGCTTTATTCTTTCCGATCACTAGTCCGCGCCAAGCACCGCCTCACTCCACCGTCACGCTCTTGGCCAGGTTACGCGGCTTGCCTACGTCGGTGCCGCGCGCCAGAGCCACGTGGTAGGCCAGCATCTGCACCAGGACCGCGTGCGCCACCGGGCCGTGCTTGAGCTCGCCGGCCAGGTAGGCTTCGGCGTGGATGCAGGGGATTTCCTTCAGTTTGAGTGCGCACTTCCAGTACGACCGGGAAAGGGCGAGACAAGGCGAAAACGAGCGGGGAAGCGGAATGCACGAGTGGTGCATGAGCATTTAACAAGACCCCTGATCCCGCCTTGCGCCTCCTTGCCGTACCACTGCCGCCGCCTGCGTCGGCACGCCTTGGCTCGGGTTCTCCATGAGGTGTTGTGAGCGGCTCTTATGGGCGTTTTTCCGGCAATCTTGCGGGAAATTTTAAAAACCGCTATTGACAGCGGTGCCATTTTCCTTTAAAAATAACGGCGCAGGATTTTCAAGCGTCATATCTATCGATACCTCGTTGCCCATCAAGTTGGTCTTCTTTGTTTCCTTATCTATTCCTTGATTATCATGCCATACGATAATTTTATTGTCCTTAACTGACACATGGAGTGCATTATGGAAACTGGTACCGTTAAATTTTTCAATGACGCAAAAGGCTTTGGCTTTATCACCCCGGACAATGGCGGCGACGATCTGTTCGCCCACTTCTCCGAAATTCGCGCGGATGGCTTCAAGTCTCTGAGTGAAGGTCAAAAAGTAAGCTACACCCGTGCAATGGGCCAAAAAGGCCCGGCAGCAACCGCGATTCAGCCGCTCTAAGCATTAGCGCTGCAATGAAAAAGCCCCTCACGGGGCTTTTTGTATTTTAATGGCTCGGGGTTGCATAAATCCAAAGTGGCAGCAAACCAGCTTGCAATGAAAAGAGGCCTGAAAGGGCCTCTTTTCATTTGAGTTGGCTTGGTTTGATGATTCGCAAGGATGGGAATCGAAGGGGACTTTCGTCCGCCAAACCAGCGCCATGGCAAGTGGATGGACGATGGCTGGCTCACCGCAGATTTCAGACACCGCCCTCCTTCACCCGGCCTATCGAAGCCGGGGCCGTCCACATTGCGTTCAGACAGCACGTCGTGCGGCCTGCTCCAGACTAGTCCTAGCGATTACACGGTGAAATGGCGTGATTGCCGCGAGGTACGTCCGCCCCAGTAAGTTATGGCAATGCACAACAGACACCACGACGAGTTCCCTGCCGCCTGCCGCGCCAACGCGCTGCTGGATCGAGAGTCGGAAATCGAGATGCCGATCGTCCTCGCCCATCACCAGTTCCCCGGCGCTCTTCGACAGTAATGGAAAGAAACCGATCACCGGCCCCCGCGCCGCCGCAGCAAGACCGACTGCACGAGACGATTTGACGCCGACTGGCGCCATAATCATGTCCCGTACCCGCGTTAGCGCGCGAATCCACCATGCCTGCCGCTCAAATCCAGCGCGCGCCAATATTTCAAGATCGTCGCTGGCTCCCGCCGGCAACTGAACCGCATAAGCATCCAACAGGTCCGCGCTCCTATACAGCGGCGCCAGGATGCTGTCGGAGGGCACCGGTATCGCATAAGCTTTATGGTCATTGCTCATCAACTAAGCCCTCCTCCGCTAGTTCCATGCCCTGCCGGATACTGAACCCGATCAGGTCCTCGTAGATCTCCCGCTGCCCGGCGGGCAGTAGTGGCCGCAATGTCTCGCGGCGCTTGTCCGCATCGAACATCGACTCCACCAGCCATCCAGCCAGATATAGCGCAGCAAGGCACCCACCGGCTGTGGCAACCTTGCCCCGACACAAAAGCGGCTGTTCAAGCACCTGCAGCCCGAGCTCGAGCA
Source organism: Chromobacterium sp. LK11 (assembly GCF_001043705.1). Classification (NCBI taxonomy): domain Bacteria; kingdom Pseudomonadati; phylum Pseudomonadota; class Betaproteobacteria; order Neisseriales; family Chromobacteriaceae; genus Chromobacterium; species Chromobacterium sp. LK11. The sequence goes on along the minus strand of NZ_LDUR01000009.1, from coordinate 147,155 downwards.
AGCCGTCTTTTGCATCAGGATGCGTCGTGACCCGGCCATCCGGAACCAGTCCGAGCCGCTCGAGAATATAGGCCCCGCCACAGATCGACCCGATATGCTGTCGTGCCGGATCCAGCTTGAAAGACGGCAGGAAATCAGGGCTGGCGAGTGCTGCCGGTACGCCTTGACGGCCGCTCACGAACAAGACCGCGTCGGCTTGATTGGCATCCGATAGCGGCCCGTGTGGACACACGGTCAATCCGTGCGCGGAGGACAAGCCCTGATGCGCGCCGACAATCCGAACGCGCCAGTCTCCAGTGTTGCGCCCCAGAATGTCCCACATCAAAAAGAGGTCAATGTCGGTGAACTGGTCGAATGCCACGAGAACAATATCTTTCACGATGATCTCCATGAGAATTAGCACCACGAATTAAGCAAATGACATAACATGCTAAAAAATTCATCGTACAAATTTTCCCCATGACATACACAGCCTGTATGGAGCACGCCGATGCGCACACTGAATAGACACGACTGGGTCGAAGCGGGCTTCGACACCCTCGACAAAGTTGGTTATGGAGGAATTTCTGCAGAGAGCCTCGCGCGTCGGCTGAACGTGACACGGGGATCGTTCTATCACCACTTCCGCAATCGGGAAGACTTCGTCCGAACGCTGTTGACCACATGGGAAGACGAGCATGCGGATCGCATGCTCTGCGACGCGGCCAACAGTCGTGGCGTGGGCGAGACCCTGAAGCGCTATCTGAGCATCGCGGCAAAGAAAAGAGCCGGATGCGAAGTGGCGATCCGTGCATGGTCCTTGCACGACCCACTGGTGGCAGAGTTCCAGCAGCGCGTCGATGCAAAGCGTCTGGCGTTTGCGATTGAAACCTCTCGCCGATTGGCGCTCTTCCCTGGTGAAGCCGAGATGATGGGCCTGGCCGCACACCTATGTCTCATTGGAGGCCAGCAGGCCGGACTGAGGCGCGATGCCGAACAGTTCAACCACTTCGTGCAGCGTGCGTTTTCGTTCCTTGAAAAAATGAATTTTCACCGGCGTGCGTGAGGTTTGCGGTGTGCGCCGCCTACACCTCCAGAGCAGTCCAAAAACCTGGACTCACATCCTGATCTGCCCCCACGAGCCATATCAGGTTCTTGCGCATCTCAAAACCAAGCCATCTCAAACGAAAAGAGGCCCTACCGGGCCTCTTTGTTTAACGCCACTCGTGACGAACCATCATGTCGTCGTGACAGGCTTTATTCCTTCTGATCACTAGTCAACGCCTGGCGCAAGCCTCACTCCACCGTCACGCTCTTGGCCAGATTGCGCGGCTTGTCGACGTCGGTGCCGCGCGCCAGCGCCACGTGGTAGGCCAGCATCTGCACCGGGATGGCGTGCACCACCGGGCTGAGCACGCCGACATGGCGCGGGGTGCGGATCACGTGCACGCCGTCGGATTCGCTGAAATGGCTGTCCAGATCGGCGAACACGAACAGCTCGCCGCCGCGCGCGCGCACTTCCTGCATATTGGATTTCACCTTTTCCAGCAGCGTGTCGTTGGGGGCGATCACCACCACCGGCATGTCCTCGTCCACCAGCGCCAGCGGGCCGTGCTTGAGCTCGCCGGCCGGGTAGGCTTCGGCGTGGATGTAGGAGATTTCCTTCAGCTTGAGCGCGCCTTCCAGCGCGATGGGGAAATGCAGGCCGCGGCCCAGGAACAGCGCATTGTCCTTGGCGGCGAACTTGTCGGCCCAGGCCTTGATCTGCGGCTCCAGGTTCAACGCGTGCTGCACGCTGCCCGGCAGGTGGCGCAGTTCGTCCAGGTAGCGCGCCTCGTCGGCGGCGCTGACCTTGCCACGCATCTTGCCCAGGGTCACGGCCAGCGCGAACAGGCCCACCAGCTGGGTGGTGAAGGCCTTGGTGGAGGCCACGCCGATCTCGGCGCCGGCGCGGGTGAAGAACACCAGTTCGCTGGCGCGCGGAATCGCGGATTCGCGCACATTGCAGATAGACAGCGCGTAGCGGTGGCCCAGCTCCTTGGCGTATTTCAGCGCTTCCATGGTGTCCAGCGTCTCGCCGGATTGGGAGATGGTGGTCACCAGGTAGTTGGGGTTGGCCCAGGCGTCGCGGTAGCGGTATTCGCTGGCGATTTCCACGTCGCACTGCACGCCGGCTATGGTCTCGATCCAGTATTTGGCGGTCAGGCCGGCGTAGTAGCTGGTGCCGCAGGCCAGGATCTTGACGCCTTCCAGCTGCGGCAGCACTTCGCCGGCGCGCTCGCCGAACAGCTCGGGATTGAAGCCATAGTCCTGCACCGCGTCTATGGTGTCGGACAGCGCCTTCGGCTGCTCGTGGATTTCCTTCTGCATGAAGTGGCTGTACGGCCCCAGCTCCAGCGAGGCCAGCGACACGTCGGACACGTGCACCGGGCGTTGCGCCGGCTGGTCGTCCTTGTCCAGCAGTTCCACGCCGTCGCGGGTCAACCGGCCGATGTCGCCCTCTTCCAGAAAGATCACGCGGCGGGTGGCGGATACGATGGCGGAAACGTCGGAGGCGATGAAGTTCTCGCCGTCTCCCAGACCCACCAGCAGCGGGCAGCCCATGCGCGCGCACACCAGTTCGTCCGGGCGGTCCACCGCGATCACGCCGATGGCGTAAGCGCCGGTCAGCTCGCGGCTGGCGCGCTTGACGGCGTCGAACAGGCTGTCGCCGGCCTGGTAGTAGTGATGCACCAGGTGGGCGATGACTTCAGTGTCGGTCTGCGATTCGAAGGCGTAGCCCAGGCCTTTCAGGCGCTCGCGCTGCTCTTCGTGGTTTTCAATGATGCCGTTGTGCACCACGGCGATCTTGCCGAAGGACACATGCGGGTGGGCGTTGGGCTCGGTGACGCCGCCATGGGTGGCCCAGCGGGTGTGGCCGATGCCCACCTGCCCTTGCAGGCTTTCTTCCGCGGCGGCGTTTTCCATCTCCGCGACGCGGCCGACGCGGCGCACGCGACGGATGGCGTCGCCGGCCAACACCGCCACGCCGGCGGAGTCGTAGCCGCGATATTCCAGCCGCTTCAGGCCGTCCACCAACACCGGAACCACATTACGCGCCGCGATGGCGCCGACAATGCCGCACATTACTTTCTCCTTGGACTATCAGTGGGCGAGGACGCGCAGATCAGCGCAATGCCCTTCGCCTGAATTTGGGTTCTGGCCTCCGCCGACAAGGCGTCGTCGGTCACCAGGGTATGGATGCGCTCCCACGGCAATTCCAGGTTGGGGATGCGCCGGCCTATCTTTTCCGACTCCACCATCACGATGACTTCGCGCGCCACTTCGGCCATCACCCGCGACAAGCCCACCAGTTCGTTGAAGGTGGTGGTGCCGCGCTCAAGGTCTATGCCGTCGGCGCCGATGAACAGCTGATCAAAATCATAGGAACGCAGCACCTGCTCCGCCACCTGGCCCTGGAAGGATTCGGAATGCGGGTCCCAGGTGCCGCCGGTCATCAGCAGCGTCGGCTCGTTCTCCAGCTCGCGCAGCGCGCCGGCCACGTTCAGGGAGTTGGTCATCACCACCAGGCCGCGCTTATTGCCCAGCAGCGGAATCATCGCGCTGGTGGTGGTGCCGCTGTCTATGATCACGCGATTGTGGTCGCGGAGGCGCTCGGCGGCGGCGCGGGCGATGGCGATCTTTCGTTTTGAAACCTGCTCCGCGTCTTCCTCGACCACCATCTCCGACGGCAAGGACACCGCGCCGCCGTAGCGGCGCAGCAACAGTCCGCCGGTTTCCAGCAGGGCCAGGTCCTTGCGTATGGTCACTTCGGAGGTGGAGAAACGCTTGGTCAGCTCGTCCACGCTGACTTCGCCGCGTTCCTGCACCAGGGCGGCGATGGCGTGACGGCGTTGCTGAGTATTTCGTTTGGTCATCACAAGTTTCGTTTCGAAAGTTTTGCGATGATAGCAGCGCAATTTCCGCCTTGCAAGCGGACGCCTAAAGCCCCGCCTTGCGTGCCGATATGCCGCGTCCAGCGACTCAAGCCAGCCCCAGCCGCCGCAGCCGCGACACCAGGGTACTGCGCGCCAGCCCCAGTTGCCGGGCGGCGGCGGACACATTGCCCCGCTGTTCGGCCAAGGCGGCCCGGATCTGTTCGGCCTCGCGCTCGCGCAACTGGCCGCGCAGGCCGCCGTCCGCGCGCGGCGCGGCCTGGACGCCGGCGTGCAGGGCGATGCGTTCCAGCCGCGCGCCGCCGTCGTGCAGCAGCAGGCTGCGGCGCAGGATGTTTTCCAGCTCGCGCACATTGCCGCGCCAGTCCTGCGCCAGCAGCACGGCCTCGGCCTCCGGCCCTAGCTGCGTCACCTGTGGCTTGAGCTCCGGCGCGTGGCGGGCCAGCAGCTCGCGGGCCAGCAGCGGCACGTCGTCGCGCCTGTCGCGCAGCGCCGGGATATGCACGTAGCCGACGTTGAGCCGGTAGTACAGGTCTTCGCGCAAGCGCCCCTGCTCCACCGCGGCCAGCGGTTCCTGGTTCAACGCCGCGATCAGCCTCACATTGGCCAGCAGCGATTGATGGCTGCCCAACGGCTGATAGCTGCCGTCCTGCAGCACGCGCAGCAGCTTGCCCTGCAACTGGATGGGCATGGAGTTGAGCTCGTCCAGGAACAGCGTGCCGCCGTCGGCCTGGGTCAGCAGCCCCTTGCGGTTTTCCGCGCCGGTGAACGCGCCGCGGACGGTGCCGAACAGCGTGCTTTCCAGCAGGGTGTCGGGAATGGCCGCGCAGTTGACGGTGAACAGCGGCCGGCTGCCGCGCGGGCTCAGCGCGTGCGCGCGGCGGGCGAACAGTTCCTTGCCGGTGCCGGTTTCGCCGTAGATCAAAATCGGCAGCTCGCTGGTGGCGAAGGCGTCTAGCCAGGCGATCTGCTGGCGCATCTGCGGGTCGGCGGTGGCGATGCGGGGCACGTCCGCGTCCTCACCGCGATGATTGGGCATATGCCGCAGCTGGCGACCGATCTCGATCGCGCCCAGCAAAGTGCCGCCGCGCCCCGTCAGCGGCACGGCGGTGTGCAGATAGGGGATGGCCTGCCCGTCCGGGCCGATATAGGACTGGCAAACGTCGGTGAAGCGCGCGCCGCGGTCCAGACACTGCAGCAGGGTGCTGTCCTCGCGCGTGAGCCAGGGGTTTTGCTCCAGCACATGCTTGCCGATCACCTCGTCGGCGTCCACGCCGTCCATGCGCGCGCTGGCCGGGTTGTAGTAGACGAAACGGCCGTCGGCGTCGACCACGGTGGCCGGCCGGTCCAGCGTGTCCAACACCGGCCGCAGGCAGGCCACCAGCCAGTTCAGTTCCTCGCTCACGCCTCGCTCTCCTCTCCGCCCGGCTCCGCGCGCGGGCATAGACGCCATCCGCCATGGCGAATTCGCCAATTCTCGACATGCTGCGCCAAATATCACCATTTGTCGCGTCAGCACGGCGGCGATAAATGGCGAATTGACGAAGCCAAATGCAAGGCCGCGCCATTTCCGGTGAAAAACCCCGCGGAATCCGCGCGGTCTCGGCCGAGAGCCACACAAAACCGGACCGAAAGTTTGAGCGTGGTCAAACAAAACCGTCGCGCGCCCCGCCCGGCTGGCACGGTAGTTGCCCTTAACGAGGCAGTACCCCGCAACTAGCCATCAGGAGATCGCAATGTTCAAGCACATCATCGCCCGCACCCCTTGCCGCGGACTGGTCAACGGCATTTCCTCCAGCAATCTGGGCAAGCCCGACTATGAAAAGGCGCTGGAACAGCACAACGCCTATATCCGCGCGCTGCAGACTTGCGGCGTGGACATCACCATCCTGCCGCCGGCCGAGGACTTTCCGGACTCGGTGTTCGTGGAAGACCCAGCGCTGTGCACTCCGCACTGCGCCATCGTCACCCGGCCGGGCGCGGACAGCCGCCGCGACGAGGCCAGCCTGATGGAGCCGGTGCTGCGCCGCTTCTATCAGCATGTCGAGCGCATCCAGGCTCCCGGCACGCTGGACGCCGGCGACGTGATGATGGTGGGCAGCCATTTCTATATCGGCGAATCCGCCCGCACCAACGCGGAAGGCGCGCGCCAGTTGATCGCCATTCTGGAAAAGCACGGCATGAGCGGTTCGGTGGTGCGGCTGGAGGAAGTGCTGCACCTAAAGACCGGCCTCGCCTATCTGGAGAACAACAATCTGCTGGCCGCCGGCGAGTTCATCACCAAGCCGGAGTTCCAGAAATTCAACATCATCGCCATCCCGGAAGAAGAGTCCTACGCCGCCAACTGCATCTGGGTGAACGGCAAGGTCATCATGCCCTCCGGCTACCCGCGCACCCGCGACCGCATCGCCGCGCTGGGCTATGAGGTGATCGAGGTAGACACCTCCGAATACCGCAAGGTGGACGGCGGCGTCAGTTGCATGTCGCTGCGTTTCTGAAGGCATTGAACGCGTGAAACCCGGGGCGCGTCCGCGCGCCCCGTCCCCGGAGGAGAACAAGGATGACACAAGCCGCAGACAAGAAACTGGGGGTGGTGCCGCTCACCGCGCTGGTGGTGGGGGCCATCGTCGGCAGCGGCATCTTCAGCTTGCCGCAAAACATGGCGGAGGGCGCCGGCGCCGGCGCCATCCTGATCGCCTGGGTCATCACCTTCGTCGGCATGCTGGCGCTGACGCGCATTTTCCAATGGCTGTCCATCAACCGGCCGGACATCGGCGACGGGGTCTACGGCTACGCCCGCAACGGCTTTGGCGACTACCTGGGCTTCAACGCCGCCTGGGGCTACTGGATCTCGGTGTGGGTGGGCAACGTCGGCTATCTGGTGGTGATGTTCAGCGCGCTGGGCTCGTTCCGGGCGCTGGGCTTCTTCGGCGACGGCAGCACGCTGCCGGCGCTGCTGTGCGGCCTGCTGTTGCTGTGGACGCTGCACGGCTTCGTGCTGCGCGGCGTGCAGTCCGCCAGCCTGCTGAACGTGATCGTCACCATCGCCAAGATCGTGCCCATCGTCCTGTTCGTGCTGTGCGTGGCGCTGGCGTTCAAGGTCCAGACCTTCCGCCTGGATTTCTGGGGCGGCGCCTCGCTGGGCGGCGTCGGCCAACAAGTGAAGAACACCATGCTGTACACGGTGTGGGTATTCCTGGGCATTGAATGCGCGACGGTCTACGCCAGCCGCGCCAAGAGCATGCGCACGGTCAGCCTGGCCACGGTGCTGGGCTTCGGCATCACCATGCTGCTGCTGGTCTGCGTGTCGGTGCTGTCGCTGGGGGTGTTGCCGCAGGCGGAACTGGCAGCGATGAAGAACCCGTCGATGGCGGCGGTGCTGGAAAAGGCGGTGGGACCGTGGGGCGGCGCGCTGATCAATATCGGACTGATCCTGTCGGTGGCCGGCGCCTTGCTGGCCTGGACGCTGATTTCGTCCGAAATGCTCTACCTGGCCGCCCGCGGCGAAGGCCACACCGCGCCCGCCTGCTTCGGCAAACTCAACGCCAGGGGCGCGCCCGCCAACGCGCTGTGGCTGACCAATGGGCTGATCTCGCTGTTCCTGATCATCAACCACCTGAACAACGCCGGCTACAATCTGCTGATCCAGCTGGCGTCCGCGATGGCGCTGATCCCCTATCTGCTGTGCGCGGCGTTCAGCCTGAAGCTGGCCTGCTCCGCGCCGGCGAAACAGGCCGGCCTGCTGGCGCTGACCCTGCTGGGCACGGTCTACGGCGCCTGGCTGATCTACGCCGGCGGGATGAAATTCCTGCTGCTGTCGATGATTCTCTACGCGCTGGGCTTGCCATTCTACCTGCGCGCGCGGCGCGAACGCGGGCTGCCGGCGTTTTCCAGCAGGTTGGACGCCGCCCTCGCCGCCGGCGTGGCCGCGCTGGGCGGGCTGGCCGTCTGGTCGCTGGCGGCGGGGTAGCTCATCCGCTCATCGGAGCCGCGCCTTTGTCGCGCGGCTCCGATCCGCATTCGTAGCACCATTCCCCCTCGCAGTCGCTTCCCCTCGCCTGGCGTTCCGGCGCCGGAGCCGTAGGGCTTTCTCCATGCCCTTTTCCACGCTGGCTCGCCAAACGTTTGACCCAAGCCCGCCCCCCTCAAGATTTTCCGATTTTTGATACTGCCCATCGATCAGTCTGGACTAGCATCGTCTCAACCCGAAAAACCATGGTGACGTTATGGAAAAGGAACGCATCATTCAGGAGTTCGTGCCCGGCAAGCAGGTGACGCTGGCGCATCTGATCTCCCATCCCACCGAAGAGCTGTCGCGCAAGATCGGCGTGGCTCAGGCCGAGGCCATCGGCATCATGACGCTGACGCCCGGCGAAACCGCGATGATAGCCGGCGATCTGGCCTGCAAGGCCGCCGCCATCGAAATCGGCTTCCTGGACCGCTTTTCCGGCGCGCTGGTGATTACCGGCAGCTGCGGCGCGGTGGAGGAAGCGCTGCACCAGACCATAGCCGGCCTGCAACGGCTGCTGGGCTATGCCGTGTGCCAACTGACGCGTTCCTGAGGTCCGCCATGCATCCCCCCATCCGATACGCGCTGCTGGGACCGGTCGAGGCCGGCAAATCCACGCTGTTCCACGCCCTGGGCGGCGGCGGCGCGGTGCGCAAAACCCAGGCGCTGGAATACGACGCGCAAGGCTGCATCGACACCCCGGGCGAATTCTTCAGCCATCCGCGGCTGTTCCACGCGCTGATCAACAGCACCGCCGAGTGCGAACTGCTGATCTACGTTCACCCCGCCAACGATCTGGAATGCCGGCTGCCGCCCGGCCTGCTGGACGTGCATGGCCACCGGCGCGTGGCGGTGGTGATCAGCAAGACCGATCTGCCCGACGCCCGGCCCGACGCGGTGGAGGCCATGCTGCGCGAACGCGGCTTTGGCGGCGACATCCTGCGCGTGTGCGGCCTGCGGCCGGACAGCGTGGCCGAACTCAAGGCCCGGCTGGGGCTGAATCCTGAATCCGCCGCCTCGTCGCGGCAAACAGCATGAGGCGAGTAGCAAGATGAAAAAGCTGATCAGTGCCGAAACCGTGCGCGCGGCCCATGCCGCCGGAGAACACGCGCTTTGCGTCAGCCCGCGCGAACACATCGTCACCCCGGAAGCGCGAGTGGTGGCGGAACGCCTGGGCCTAGCCCTGAGCGAGGGCGGCGACGCCGCGCCGGCCGCAAGCCCCGCGCTCGTAGCCGAAACCCCGGCAGCGCCGGCGAGCGAGGCCGACGCGCTGGCCGAAATCCGCGCCCAGGTCTTGTCGCGGCTGCCGCCGGGCTCGGTGGCGCCCGAGCTGGTGGAGCAACTGGTGCGCAAGGCCGCCGCCGAGCTTCAGGGCGCGGCCGACAGCGGGCCCGCCATCAAATGCGTCCGCGCCCAGGATGTGCGCATGGGCGTATTCGACGGCGCCGGCCCCGGCCAGCAGGTGGGCATCGCCGACGTGATCACCGCCGCGGACGGCAGCTCGATGGCTGCCGGCTTCATGCAGTGGGAACAGGCCTTCTTCCCGTGGACGCTCAATTACGACGAGGTGGACCTGGTGCTGGAAGGCGAGCTGCACGTCCGCCGCGGCGAGCAGACCACGGTGGCCAAGGCCGGCGACGTGGTGTTCATTCCCAAGGGCTCCAGCATCGAGTTCGGCACCCCGAGCCGGGTCCGTTTCCTGTACGTGGCCTATCCGGCCAACTGGCAAAGCTGCTGAGGCCGCCATGGGCAATTTCATCACCGAAGATTGGCTGCGCTCCCGCTACTCGCTGGCCCGGCACACCGAGATCCACCTGCCGCGCGACGCCAGGCTGACGCCATCGGCCGAGGAGCTGCTGAAAAGCCGCGCGGTCGTCGTCCGTTATCTGGACCCGCAAGGCAGCGTCTTCGACGCCGGCGCCGACGGCGAACGCCATGCGGTGCACGCGCTGACCGGCAACAAGGAACAACGGCCGGAGTGCCGCTGCCTGCTGTGCCGCCAACCGGTGGCGCGCAAGACCGAGGCGCTGACCCATCTGGACGCCAACACCCTGGTGCCCAAGAACCATCCGCGCATCGCCCTGCGCGGCAAGCTGGACAGCGCCATCGCCCAGGCGGTGTGGCTGCAGGCCGAATGGGAAGAGCGCCAGGCGCCCGCGGCGCTGGCGCGCTGCCTGACCGACATCCGCTCGGCGCTGGGCAACGCCTTGCGCGCCGAAGTCAGCGGCGAGCCCATGCCGCCCATCGCCATGGGCGAGGCCGACGAGGCGCGCCTGCACGCGCTATCGCACCGGCCGCTGGCCCTGCTCGGCCACGACCACATCGTGCCCGCCGTCGAGCACGGCGCGGAAGTGGCGCGGCTCAATCTGCTGCGCGCCGCGATACGCGAGTGCGAAACCATGGCCGCCGGCCTGTACCTGGGCGCGGACTTCCAACTGAGCAGGCCGGACATTTTGCAGGGGCTCAACCGGCTGAGCAGCGCGGTGTACGTGCTGATGCTGCTGGCCTTGCTGGCCAAGCGTGGCCAGCCGCTGCCCGGGCTGGGAGAAACGCGATGACCTTGATCCATCAATGCCGCCTCGACGCGCGCGAGCATCCGGCCCGCATCGTGTTCCCCGACAGCCTGGACCCGCGCTGCGTGCGCGCCGCGCACCAGTTGGCGCTGGCCGGCCTGGCGCGGCCCATCCTGCTGGCCAATCCTTTCGAGCTGCGCCATTTTTGCCACCTTCACGGCCTGCCGCTCACCGGCTTCGCCGTCCACGATCCGGCGGTCTCGCCGCGCTTGCCCGCCTACCAGGCGGCGCTGGCCGCGCGCCAGCCCAAGGAAGGCGCGGACGCGCTGCTCGCCTCGCTGCGGCGGCCGCTGTGGTTTGGCGCGGCCATGCTGGCGGCCGGCGACGCCGACCTGTGCATCGCCGGCAATCACTCCTCCACCTCGGACGTGCTGCGCGCCGCGCTCAAGGTGATAGGCCTCGCGCCCGGCAATCGCACGGTGTCGTCCATCTTTTTCATGCTGCCGGCAGACGGCGACGAGCCGCTGGGCTTCGCCGACTGCGGCGTGGTGCCGCAGCCCACGGCCGAGCAACTGGCCGACATCGCGCTGGCCAGCGCGGACAGCTACCGCCAGGTCACCGGCCGGGAACCGCGCGTGGCCATGCTGTCCTTTTCCAGCCACGGCAGCGCCCGCCACCCTGACGCGGAAAAAGTGCGCGCCGCCGTCGCACTGGCGCGCGGACGCAGGCCGGAGCTGATCCTGGACGGCGAACTGCAATTCGACGCGGCGATGGTGCCGGACGTGGCCGCCGGCAAGGCGCCGGACAGCCCGCTGGCCGGGCGCGCCAATGTGCTGGTCTTCCCGTCGCTGGAGGCCGGCAACATCGGCTACAAGATCGCGCAGCGGCTGGCCGGCTACCAGGCGCTGGGCCCGATGGTGCAGGGCCTGGCCCGCCCGCTGCACGATTTGTCGCGCGGCTGCAGCGTGGAAGACATGGTCAACGTCAGCCTGCTGGCGATGAAGATGAGCCGCGTCAGCGGCGCCGAGGAGATCCGGGGCCGGCGCGCCGCGCTCCTCACGGCCGCCGACAGCGCGCTTCATGGCGCGGCCCCGGCATGGAACGCCCCCGCCCTTGCCCGGCAAGGGAGCCTCGCCTTAGAACAGGCGAGCCGGGGCAGGCAAGCCGAGAACGCTCCGCGTTCCCGTTAGAGACAAACAGATATTCGTGTTGAACCCCCAACCCCTCAAGGAGTGTGCAAATGGAAGCTCTTGGCATGATTGAAACCCGCGGCATGGTGGCCCTGATCGAAGCGTCGGACGCCATGGTCAAGGCGGCCCGGGTCAAGCTGGTCGGCGTCAAGCAGATCGGCGGCGGCCTGGTGACCGCGATGGTGCGCGGCGACGTGGCCGCCTGCAAGGCCGCCACCGACGCCGGCGCGGCCGCCGCGCAGCGCATCGGCGAACTGGTGTCGGTGCATGTGATCCCGCGCCCGCACGCCGATCTGGAAGAAGTGTTTCCGATCAAGATGTCGGCCGACAAGAACCTGGACTGAGCATCAGCTGATCCTGGCCGGCGGCTGACGCCAAGCCGACCGGCCGCTTCTCCCCCCGCAAACCGCATGTCGCCCGCGCGCGACAGGGGGAGGTTTTGCCCGCCGCCAGGCGGGACACGGGAGCCAGACACATGAAATTGGGCATCGTGGTGGGACAAGTGGTGTCCACCGTCAAACACGGCGGCTTGCAGAAAGACCGCCTGCTGCTGGTGGAGATGCTGACGGCGGACGGCCAGCCCAGCGGCGACGCCCAGGTGGCGGCCGACAGCCTGGGCGCCGGCGACGGCGAATGGGTGCTGCTGGTGGCCGGCAGCTCGGCGCGGCGGATGCAGGACGAGGACGCGCCGGTGGACCTGGCCGTGGTCGGCATCGTCGACGAGGTGGTGCGCCGGCAGCGGGTGGTTTTCCACAAGTGATCCGGCGCGCCGGAGCACTTGGCAATTCCAGTTTCAGAAGGAGTGGGTTGTGGAACTCAAGGCAAGCGATATCGAACAAGTGGTGAAGGCGGTGCTGGCGTCGATCGGACAAGCGGCGCCGGCAAACGGCGCGGCGGCCGAAAGCGCGCTGCCGGCCGGCGTTTTCGCCGAGCTGGACCAGGCGGTGGCGGCGGCGAAGCAAGCGCAGACGGCGCTGGCCAGCGTGGCGCTGCGCGAACGCGTCATCGCCGCCATCCGCGCGGCGGGCGAGGCCCACGCCCGCGAGCTGGCCGAGCTGGCCGTCGCCGAAACCGGCATGGGCCGGGTGGACGACAAGATCGCCAAGAACCTGGCGCAGGCGCGGCACACCCCCGGCGTCGAATGCCTGCAAGCGCAGGTGCTGACCGGCGACCGGGGCCTGACGCTGATAGAAAACGCGGCCTGGGGCGTGATCGCCTCGGTGACCCCGTCCACCAATCCGGCGGCCACCGTCATCAACAACGCCATCAGCATGATAGCCGCCGGCAACAGCGTGGTGTTCGCGCCGCATCCGGCGGCCAGAAAGACCTCGCAACGCGCGATCACGCTGCTGAACCAGGCCATCGTCGCCGCCGGCGGCCCGGCCGATCTGCTGACCACGGTGGCCAAGCCCGACATCGAAACCGCGCAGCGCCTGTTCCGCTACCCCGGCATCCATTTGCTGGTGGTCACCGGCGGCGAAGCGGTGGTGGACGCCGCGCGCAAGGTCACCGACAAGCGGCTGATCGCCGCCGGCGCCGGCAATCCGCCGGTGGTGGTGGACGAGACCGCCGACATCGCCCGCGCCGCGCGCGACATCGTCTGGGGCGCCTCCTTCGACAACAACATCATCTGCGCCGACGAGAAGGCGCTGATCGCGGTGGACGCGATCTGCGACGACTTGAAGGTGGAGATGGAAAAACACCGCGCGGTGGAGCTGACCGCCGACGAAGCCGCCCAACTGTTGCCCATCCTGCTCACCAAGGTGGACGAGCATGGCCGCGGCGCGGTCAGCCGCGACTGGGTGGGCCGCGACGCGGCGAAGATCGCCGCCGCCATCGGCCTGCAAGTGCCGGACGACACCCGCCTGCTGTTCGTGGAAACGCCGGCCGATCATCCCTTCGCGGTCACCGAGCTGATGATGCCGCTCTTGCCGGTGCTGCGCGTCGCCAACGCGGACCAGGCCATAGACCTGGCGGTGCGGCTGGAAGGCGGCTGCCGCCACACCGCGGCCATGCACTCGCGCAATCTGGACAATCTGGACCGGATGGCCAACGCCATCAACACCAGCATCTTCGTCAAGAACGGCCCCTGCCTGGCCGGCCTGGGCTTCGGCGGCGAGGGCTGGACCACGATGACCATCTCCACCCCCACCGGCGAAGGCGTCACCTCGGCCCGCAGCTTCGTGCGTCTGCGCCGCTGCGTGCTGGTCGACCACTTCCGCATCGTGTGAGGAGCCGCGCCATGCCGTCCCCTTCCCTCTCCCCCGACCAGCTGCAGCAGCGGCTCAACGCCGCGCGCGCCTTGCATCGCGGCGAGGCCCGCCGCGCGGCCGTGGCCGGCATGCGCCTGGGCATAGACCTGGGCACCAGCGACGTGGTGTCGGTGGCGATGGCGCCGGACGGCGAACCGCTGGCGCTGCGGCTGGATTGGGCCGATGTGGTGCGCGACGGCGTGGTGTGGAATTTCTTCGGCGCGGTGGACATCGTCCGCCGCCAGCTGGACGCGCTGGAGCAGGCGCTGGGACATCGCTTCGCCGCCGCCGCCACCTCCTACCCGCCGGGCACCGACCCGCGCATCTCGATCAATGTGCTGGAAGCGGCCGGGCTGGAAGTCAGCGGCGTCATCGACGAACCCTCGGCAGTGGTGGGGCTGCTGGGGCTCAGCCGCGCCGCCGTGGTGGACATCGGCGGCGGCACCACCGGCATCGCCATCGTCGAGAACGGCCGGGTCAGCCATAGCGCCGACGAGGCCACCGGCGGTCATCACGTGTCGCTGGCGCTGGCGGGCCACAGCGGCCTGCCGCTGGCCGAGGCGGAGATCCTGAAGCGCGAGCGCGGCGCGGAGGTCTGGCCGGTGGTGCGGCCGGTGTTCGAGAAGATGTGCGACATCGTGCGCCGCCATCTGACGCGCCTGCCCGACGGCGACCTCTATCTGTCCGGCGGCTCCTGCTCGCTGCCGGGGGTGCGCGAGCTGTTCCGGCGCGAATTTCCCGCCCACCGCGTCCACCTGCCCGAGCATCCCCTCTACCTGACCCCGCTCGCCATCGCCCACCACGCGCTGGCCGCGCAAGGAGCCAACCATGCCAGCCGCTGATCTGGGCCAGGCGCTCTATCACGCCATCGATCTGTTCAACGCCCGCGAGGTGCAAACCTTCGCGGTGCCGCCGGCCACCTTCATCGGTGCCGGCGCCATCGCCCGGCTGGGCCAGTCCGCGGCCGAGCGCGGCTATCGCCGCGTCTTCATCGCCATCGACGGCTTCCTGCTGGAACAGGGGCTGGCCGACAATCTGTTCCGCTCGCTGCAGCGGCACGGCGTGGCCGCCGAAACCTACCGCTACCCCGGCGGCGAACCGGACAGCGACACGGTGGAGGCGGCGGCGCGCCAGCTGGCCGCCGCGGCCTGCGACGCCATCATCGCCTTCGGCGGCGGTTCGGTGCTGGATACCGCCAAGGCCATCGCCGCGCTGGCCGCCCACCCCGGCATGCGGGTGGCCGATCTGGCCGCCGCCGCCGCGCTGCCCAATGGCCGGATGCCGCTGCTGCTGGCGCCCACCACCGCCGGCACCGGCTCGGAAGCCACCAACATCACGGTGATCACCGACAGCGCCAGCGGCGTCAAACAGGCCATCGCGCAAGCGGCGCTGCTCCCGGACCTGGCGGTGCTGGACGCCTGCCTGACCCTGGCCGTGCCCGCGCCGTTGACCGCGGCCACCGGCATAGACGCGCTGACCCACGCCATCGAGGCCTATCTGGCGCGCGGCGCCAACCCGCTGACCCAGGCGCTGGCGCACCGCGCCATCACCCTGATAGGCCGCGCGCTGCCCATCGCCGTCGGCCAGGGACACCAGCTCACCGCCCGCCAGGACATGATGCTGGGCTCCTACCTCGCCGGCATGGCCTTTTCCAACGCCGGCCTGGGACTGGTGCACGCGATGGCCCACCAGATAGGCGCGCGCTACCACATTCCGCACGGCGTCGCCAACGCGGTGCTGCTGCCCTCGGTGCTGCGCTTCAACCGCCTGGTGTGCGCGCCCCGCTACCGCGAACTGGCCCACGCGCTCTGCGGCGAAACCCTGGACGCCGACGGGCTGATCGCGGCGGTGGCGCGGCTGATCGTCGACATCGGCCTGCCCGGCAGCCTGCGCTTGCCGGGCGTCGAACCCGAACACTTCGCCGCGCTGGCCGACGCCGCGCTCGACGACGCCTGCCTCGCCGGCAATCCGCGCGACGCCAGCCGCGAGCAAATCATCGACATTTACCGCCACGCCTGGCAACGCCAGGCGCCGGCCTGCTGAATCCGCAATCGGGCACCGCCCACCGTCACAGGAGCAAGAGCAATGGGTATCAATGAAATCATCATGTGGATCATGATGACCTTCATGGTCGTCGCGGCGCTGGACAGAATGCTGGCGCAATTCGGCGGCTCGGAGGCCGTGCTGGCCAAAGTGGGACTAAGCCGCGTCGGCCGCCAGATCGAGGGTTCCGGCGCCCAGTTCGAAGAAGGCTTTCTGGCCATGGGCGCGCTGGGCCTGGCCATGGTCGGCGTGATCGCGCTGGCGCCGGTGCTGGCCCACTGGCTGGGGCCGGTGGTGATTCCGCTGTACGAGGCGGTGGGCGCCAATCCGGCGATGTTCGCCACCACCCTGCTGGCCAACGACATGGGCGGTTTCTTCCTCGCCAAGCAGCTGTCCGGCGGCGACACCGCCGCCTGGCTGTACGCCGGCCTGATCCTGGGCGCGATGATGGGCCCCACCATCGTGTTCAACATCCCGGTGGCGCTGGGCATCATCGCCAAGGAAGACCGCCGCTTCCTGGCGCTGGGGGTGATGGCCGGCATGGTCACCATCCCGCTGGGCTGCATCGCCGGCGGCGCGGTGGCCATGGTCAGCAGCGTCACCGTGGACGGCCAGCCGGTGGACTTCAGCCTGAGCATGATCCTGATCAATATGATTCCGGTGATCGCCGTGGCGGTGCTGCTGGCCATCGGCCTCAAGCTGTGCCCGGAGAAGATGATTTCCGGCTTCCAGATCTTCGCCAAGTGCCTGGTGGTGCTGATCACCGCCGGCCTGGCGCTGGCGGTGCTGCAAGCCACGCTGGGCCTCAGCCTGGTGCCGGGCATGGACCCCATCTTCATGGTCAAGGGCGACGCGCCGGGCGCGACGATGCGCGCCATCGAGGTGATAGGCTTCATCGCCTGCGTGCTGCTGGGCGCCTATCCGATGGTGTTCATGCTGACGCGCTGGTTTGAACGGCCGCTGATGAAGGTGGGCGGACTGCTGGGCATGAACAACAGCGCCGCCGCCGGCATGGTGGCCACGCTGGCCAACTCCATCCCGATGTTCGGCCTGATGAGCAAGATGGACGACCGCGGCAAGGTGATCAACGTGGCCTTCGCCGTGTCCGCCGCCTTCACCTTCGGCGACCACCTCGGCTTCACCGCCGCCAACGTCTCCAGCATGATTTTCCCGATGATAGTCGGCAAGCTGGTGGGCGGCTTCAGCGCGGTGCTGCTGGCGATGAAACTGGCGCCCAAGCCGGCCGACGCCCCCCTCCGCGCCGCACTGTCGGCGCAGCAAGGCTGAGGCGCGCGATGAACCGCCGCCAGATACACAGCGTGGGCATAGACATCGGCACCACCACCACCCAGGTGATCTTCTCGCTGCTGGAGCTGGTCAACCGCGCCGGGGTGTCGCAAGTGCCGCGCTATGAATTCTCGCGCCGCGACATCGTCTACCAGAGCCCGGTGGCCTTTACGCCGCTGGACGACGACGGCCGCGTGCGCGAAGACGAGCTGATGGCCTTCATCCGCGCGCAATACCAGGCGGCTGGACTCGCCCCGGCAGAGGTGGAGTCCGGGGCCATCATCGTCACCGGCGAAACCTCCAAGGCGCGCAACGCCCGCGACACGGTGCTGCGCCTGTCCGAATCCCTGGGCGACTTCGTGGTGGCCACCGCCGGCCCGCATCTGGAGTCGGCCATCGCCGGCTACGGCTCGGGCGCGGCCGAACTGTCCGAGCGCGAAACCAGCCGCGTCGCCAATATCGACATCGGCGGCGGCACCGCCAACTACGCGGTGTTCGAAGCCGGCCGGCTGCTGGACAGCGCCTGCCTGAACGTGGGCGGCCGCTTGCTGGAGGCCGGCGCCGACGGCCAGACCCGCCGCCTGCACGCGCCGGCCCGCGCCATCTGCGTCGAGCTGTTCGGCGCCGGCTTCGACGCCGCCGCGCTGGGCCCGGCCGAACACGCGCGCGTGGCCGAACGCATGGCCGAACTGCTGTGGGAGGTGCTGCTGGGCCGCCCTTCGGCGCTGGCGCGCCAATTGTTGATGACCGACGCGCTGCAGGCCGGCCGGCCGTTCGACGCGGTGCTGCTGTCCGGCGGCGTCGGCGAGTGCTACCGCAGCCCGCCGGCCAATCCCTACGCCTTCGGCGACATCGGCCCCCTGCTGGCGCGCGCCATCGCCGCCCACCCCGGCCTCGGCGCGCAGCCGCTGCGCGCCGCGGCGCAAACCGTGCGCGCCACGGTAATAGGCGCCGGCGCGTACACGCTGTCGCTGTCCGGCAGCACCATCTGGCTGCGCGGCCTGCGCCTGCCGCTGCGCAACATCCCGGTGGCTCATCCCGATCTCGGCTGGGCCGATTTCAGTCCCGGCGGCCTGACGGACAGCCTGGAGCGCGCGGTGCGCCGGCTGGACCTGGACCCGGCGCAAGACCTGTACGCGCTGGCGCTGCCGGACGACCTGCCCATCGCCTACCGGGCGATAGACGCCTGCGCCGGCGAGTTGGCCGAATTCTCCCGCCGTTTTCCGCAACAGCGCCCCTTGCTGGCCTTGTCCCGCAGCGATCTGGGCAAGGCGCTGGGCATGCTGTTGCAGCCGGCGCTGGCCGGCCGCGAGCTGGCGGTCATCGACGAAGTGGCCACCCGCGCCGGCGACTACATCGACATCGGCGCGCCGCTGTTCGGCGGCGACATCGTGCCCGTTACCGTCAAATCGCTGGCCTTCCCAACATCCAAAGGGGTTTGATCATGAAACTGAAGACGCATTTATTCGGCAAGACCTATCAGTTCCGCGACGTCAAGGACGTACTGGCCAAGGCCAACGAGCCGCGCTCCGGCGACATGCTGGCCGGCGTGGCCGCGCAAAGCGCGCAAGAGCGCGTGGCCGCCAAGCAGGTACTGTCCGAGTTGACGCTGGCCGACCTGCGCGAAAACCCGGTCATTCCCTATGAGGAGGACTGCGTCACCCGGGTGATCCAGGACGACCTCAACGAAGCCGCCTACGCCCGCATCCGCAACTGGAGCGTGGGCGAGCTGCGCGAGGCGGTGCTGGGCGACGACGCCGACGCCGAGGCGCTGGACTTCCTGCGCAAGGGCATGACCTCGGAAATGGTGGCGGCGGTGGCCAAGCTCTGCTCCAACGCCGACCTGATCTACGGCGCCAAGAAAATGCCGGTGATCAAGCGCGCCAACACCACCATAGGCCTGCCCGGCCGCTTCAGCGCGCGCCTGCAACCCAACGACACCCGCGACGACGTGAAAAGCATCGCCGCCCAGATGTTCGAAGGGCTGTCCTTCGGCATGGGCGACGCGGTGATAGGCGTCAACCCGGTGACCGACAACGTGGAAAACGTGCGCCGCATCCTGGACACCATCTACGACGCCATCGACAAATACCGGATTCCCACCCAGGGTTGCGTATTGGCGCACATGTCCACCCAGATCGAAGCCATCCGCCAGGGCGCGCCCGGTGGGCTGATCTTCCAGAGCATCTGCGGCAGCGAGAAAGGGCTGAAGGAATTCGGCGTGACGCTGGAGCTGCTGGACGAGGCGCGCGAGGTGGGCCGCCAGCACAACCGCATCGCCGGCGACAATTATCTGTACTTCGAAACCGGCCAGGGTTCGGCGCTGTCCGCCGGCGCCCACAACGGCGCGGACCAGGTGACGATGGAGGCGCGCAACTATGGCCTGGCCCGCCACTACGACCCCTTCATCGTCAACACCGTGGTCGGCTTCATCGGCCCGGAATACCTGTACAACGACCGCCAGATCATCCGCGCCGGCCTGGAAGACCACTTCATGGGCAAGCTCTCCGGCATCTCGATGGGTTGCGACTGCTGCTACACCAACCACGCCGACGCCAACCAGAACTCCAACGAGAACCTGGCCATCCTGCTGGCCACGGCGGGCTGCAACTTCATCATCGCCATGCCGCTGGGCGACGACATCATGCTGAATTACCAGACCACGGCCTTCCATGACACCGCCACCATCCGCCAGCTGCTGGGCCTGCGCCCGGCGCCGGAATTCGAGGCCTGGCTGGAAACCATGGGACTGATGGAAAACGGCAGGCTGACGCGCCGCGCGGGCGATGCGTCCTTCTTCTTCTGACTTGGAGCCCATAACCATGGACAAGCAGCAAATCGACGAAATCGTACGCGCGGTGATGACCCAGCTGGCGCAGCCCGCGCCGGCCACCGTCCCCGACGCCGCCAAAGCGGCCCCGGCCAGCACCGAGGAAACCCTGCCCGACCTGGGCGGCGAAGCCTTCCGGCTGTGGATGGGCGTGGCGGCGCCTCAGCGCGCCGAAGTGCTGGCCGAATTCCGTGCCAACACCGCCGCCCGCGTCTGCACCGGCCGCGCCGGCCCGCGCCCGCGCACCACCGCGCTGCTGCGCTTCCTGGCCGACCACTCGCGCTCCAAGGACACCGTGCTCAAGGAGGTGCCGCAGCCATGGGTGGAGGAAAAAGGCCTGCTGGAGCTGCAAAGCGAGATCGACAACAAAGACCAGTACCTGACCCGCCCCGACATGGGTCGCCGCCTGAACGAGGCCTCGCTGCAGCTGTTGAAAACGCGCTGCAAGCAACGGCCGCAGGTGCAGGTGGTGGTGTCCGACGGCCTGTCCACCGACGCCGTCACCGCCAACTTCGACGAAATCCTGCCGCCGCTGCTCAAGGGGCTGGAAAGCGCCGGCCTCGACGTCGGCACGCCCTTCTTCGTCCGCTACGGCCGGGTCAAGGTGGAAGACCAGGTGGGCGAAACGCTGGGCGCGCAGGTGGTGATCCTGCTGGTGGGCGAACGCCCTGGCCTCGGCCAGTCGGAAAGTCTGTCCTGCTACATGGTGTACGCGCCCAACGCCGCCACGGTGGAGGCGGACCGCACCTGCCTCTCCAATATCCACCGCGGCGGCACGCCGCCGGTGGAAGCCGCCGCCGTCATCGTGGACCTCGCCAAACGCATGCTGGAGAAGAAGGCTTCCGGCATGGCGCTGAACCGTTAAAGGAGACTGTCATGGCAGTTCTGGATCTGATCAAACCCAGCGTCAAGGCCGTGCGCCTGATCGCCTCGGCCCAATCCGACTTCAAGGCCGCGCTCAAGCTGCCCGCCCACATCAACAGCCTGGGCCTGCTGACCGCCGATTCCGACGATGTCGCCTATATCGCCGCCGACGAGGCCACCAAGCAGGCGCAGGTGGAGGTGGTGTTCGGCCGCTCGTTGTACGCCGGCGCGGCGCACAGCTCCTCGCCCACCGCCGGCGAAGTGCTGATCATACTCGGCGGCGGCTCGCCGGCCGAA
Source organism: Chromobacterium sp. LK11 (assembly GCF_001043705.1). Lineage (NCBI taxonomy): Bacteria > Pseudomonadati > Pseudomonadota > Betaproteobacteria > Neisseriales > Chromobacteriaceae > Chromobacterium > Chromobacterium sp. LK11. The sequence goes on along the minus strand of NZ_LDUR01000009.1, from coordinate 125,956 downwards.
GTACGCGCCGGACTGGACTCGATGATGGCCACCATCGCGGACGGCCCCGCCTTCCGCTGGGCCAACGACGCCGAGGACACCGCCTTTCTCGCCCACGTGGTCTCGCGCAGCGGCTCCTATCTGTCCGCGCAGACCGGCGTGCGGCTGGGCGAACCGCTGGCTTATCTGATCGCGCCGCCGCTGGAAGCCACCTTCGGCATCGACGCCGCGCTCAAGGCCGCCGACGTGCAACTGGCCAGCTATGTGCCGCCGCCGTCGGAAACCAACTACTCCGGCGCCTTCCTCACCGGCAGCCAGGCCGCCTGCAGCGCCGCCTGCCAGGCCTTCACCCAGGCGGTGCTGGACGTGGGCCGCCAGCCCGTCACCCTGATGTGAGCGGAGGCCGCAGATGATCAATGCCTTGGGCTTGCTGGAAGTCAGAGGGCTGGCCACCGCCATCGAGGCGGCGGACGCCATGCTCAAGTCCGCGAACGTGCGCCTGTTGCGGCAATGGCGCACCGACCCGGGCATGATTTCGCTGGTGGTGGAGGGCGACCTCGCCGCCTGCCGCGCGGCGCTGGACGCCGGCGCCGCCGCGGCGCTGCGGCTGGGCGAAGTGGTCAGCCGCTGCGAGATCGGCCGCCCCGATCCGGACACCGAAACGCTGGTGGACGCGATGCTGCGGCCGCCGGAGACGGCGGCCGCGCCGGCGGCCGGCCTGGACGAGGCGGCGGTGCTGGCCCGCATCGCCGCGGAGCCGGGCGGCATGAGCCTGGTCGACCTGCAAACCGTCTTCCCCTTCGTCGGCCTGAATCGCGGCTGGCTGCAGGCGCAATGCCGCGCCGGCACGCTGCAGCGCCGCCGCGGCCGTTATTTCCGCGCCGGAGGCAAGCCATGACAACCGCCGACCTGATCCGTCAGCGGGTGGCCGCCGCCGGCGTCGTCGGCGCCGGCGGCGCGGGCTTTCCCGCCGCGGTCAAGCTGGCGGCGCGGGCCGACACCTATCTCGTCAACGGCGCCGAGTGCGAACCGCTGCTCAAGGTGGACCAGCAACTGGCGGCGCGCGAGGCGGCGGCCTTGCTGCGCGGCCTGCGCCACGGCATGACCGCCACCGGCGCGACCCAGGGCGTGATCGCGCTCAAGGCCAAGTACCGCGAGGCCATCGCCGCGCTGACGCCGCTGCTGCCCGCCGACGTGCGCCTGCACATTCTGGAAGACATCTATCCTGCCGGCGACGAAGTGATCACCATCTGGCTCGCCACCGGGCGTCGCGTGCCGCCGGCCGGCTTGCCGCTGGACGTGGGCGTGGTGGTCAGCAATGTGCAGACCCTGCTCAATGTGGCGGCGGCGGTGGACCAGGAACGGCCGGTCACGCGCCGCACCCTGACCGTCAACGGCCTGGTCAAGCGGCCGCTGACGCTGACCCTGCCGCTGGGCACGCCCTTGCGCGAGGCGCTGGCGCTGGCCGGCGGCCCCAGCCGCGACGATGTCGCCTTCATCGACGGCGGGCCGATGATGGGCAAGCTGCTGCCCTCGCTGGACCTGCCGGTGACCAAGACCACCGGCGGCCTGCTGGCCTTGCCGCGCGACCACCTGCTGATCCGCCGCCGTCAACGCGGCGACGCGGCGCAACTGGCGATGGCGCGCACGGTGTGCGAGCAGTGCTGCCTGTGCACCGAGCTGTGTCCGCGCCACCTGATCGGCCACGAACTGCCGCCGCACCTGATCGTGCGCGCGGTCAACTACCGCCACGCCGGCCCGCGCCCGGACACCGTGCTGGCGGCGCTGACCTGCTCGGAATGCGGCGTCTGCGAGGCCTACGCCTGTCCGGTGGAGATCTCGCCGCTGCGCGTCAACCTTCTGCTCAAGGCCGAGTTGCGCGCCCAGGGATTGCGCTACCAGGGCGAACTGAGGCCGGCCGATCCGATGGCGCGCCATCGCCTGGTGCCGGTGTCCCGCCTGATCACCCGTCTCGACCTGGATTTGCTCAACCACAAGGCGCCGTTCCAGGCCTTGGCGTACCGTCCCGAGAAGGTGGTGCTGCCGCTGCGCCAGCACATCGGCGCGGCGGCGCAGCCCTGCGTCGCGATGGGAGAGCGGGTGCGCGAGGGCCAGTTGATCGCCGCCATGCCCCAGGGCGCGCTGGGCGCGGCCTTGCATGCCAGCGTGGACGGCGTCGTCGTCGCGCTGAACGCGGAAACCATCGTCATCCAAACCTCGGAGCCCACATGCCTCACGCCATCGCCCTGATAGAACTGAGCAGCATCGCCAGGGGCATTGAAGCCGCCGACGCGATGCTCAAATCCGCCCATGTGGAACTGCTGGCGGCCAAGACCATCTGCCCCGGCAAATTCATCGTGCTGGTGGGCGGCGACGCTGCCTCGGTCGAACAGGCCGCGGCGCAGGGCCGGCAAGCCGCCGGTCATCTGCTGGTCGACCACTTCTCCATCGCCAGGCTGCATCCGGACGTGCTGCCCGCCATCAGCGGCGTGACCCGGCTGGAACACGCGGCGGCGGTTGGGGTGGTGGAAAGCTATAGCGTCGCCGCCTGCATCGCGGCGGCGGATCTGGCCGCCAAAACCGCGGAGGTGACGCTGATCCGCATCCACCTGGCCTTCGGCATCGGCGGCAAATGCTATTTCGTCCTCAGCGGCGATGTGGCCGCGGTGAGCAGCGCCATCGACGTCGCCGCGCAGAGCGCCGGCGAGAAAGGATTGCTGGTGCAGCAGACCGTCATTCCCCGCCCCGCCCCCGCGCTATTGGCCAGCTTGCTGTAGGCGGCACGGGAGAGACCGCCGCCAGCCACCGCATACGAAAGGGAAACACCATGTCAGACCCCAGTCCAGGATCAGGGCCCTTGCATCAACTGCGCGCGGCCAGCCCTCCGCCTCGGGAGCCGCTGGCGCCGCTGGGCGCCGAGGTCGGCGTCAAGCACCGCGAAACCAGCAACAGCTTTGAACAGGCATGCGCGATCACGGCCTGGCAGCAACTTTACGATCAGTTGCTACCAGGCCTTTTCTTCGGCCATGTGAAGGAGTTGTGGCTGGATCAGCTGCAATGCTTCGAGGAGTTCACCAGCCGTTCGCTGCGCCAGTCCTGCGTGGTCTGGCCGGACGCCTACTGGTTCGGCCTGCCCTGCCCCGACCAGCCCGGCGCGGCTCGCGACGGCGGCCAGATGGGCAATGGCGCCATCGCCATCAGCACCGGCGGCGAGGACTTTGAACTGACCACGCCGGACAATTTCCGCATCATGGGGCTGGTGGTGCCGCAAGAGGAACTGGACGAACACGCCAGGCTGACCCTGGACGGCGGATTGCCCTTGTCGCTGCAAGACCGGCCGCTGCTGCAGCTGGACCCGGAGCGCAAGCGCGACTTCATCCTGCGCCAGCGCCAGCTGTTGATCGAAGCCGAGCGCAGCCGGCTGGGGCCGGCCGACATCACCGCCTACCGCTTCATGCGCCACGAATTGCTGGACGGACTGACCGAGCTGCTGGCCAGCGCCTTGCCGGCGCCCGCGCAGCAACGCAGCCTGCGCAGCCACTGGCGCTTGGTGCGCAAGGCGCGTGATTTCGTGATGAGTCAGCCGGACGAGGCGCTGGTGGTGGCGGATCTGTGCCGGCACCTCAACCTCAGCCGGCGCACCTTGCAGAACATCTTTCAGAACACGCTGGGGCTGTGTCCGCTGGCCTACCTCAAGAGCATGCGCCTGAACGCGGTGCAACGCGAACTACTCAGTCCGGACTCCCGCCACCACACCGTGCAAGACATCGCCGCGGCCTGGGGTTTCTGGCATATGAGCCAGTTCGCCACCGACTACAAGCGCTTGTTTGGAGAAAGGCCGTCCGCCACGCTGTTGCGACGCGCCGGCGGCCCTGAGGAGCGACTCAGCTCTTTTTCTGCGGACGCTTCCAGCCCGGCACCGTGACCTGGCGCGCACGCGCCACCGTCAGTTCGCCGGCCGGCGCGGTTCGGCTGATCACCGAGCCGGCGCCTATGGTGCTGTAGGATTCCAGCGTCACCGGCGCCACCATCAGGGTGCCGGAACCGACGAAGACATGGTCGCCGATCACGGTCTTGAACTTGTTGACGCCGTCGTAATTGCAGGTCACCGAGCCGGCGCCCACATTCACCTTGCTGCCGATCTCGGCGTCGCCGACATAGCTCAGATGATTGACCTTGGAGCCTTCGCCGATCACGCTCTTCTTCACTTCGACGAAGTTGCCGATGTGCACATGGCCGGCCAGTTGCGCGCCGGGGCGCAAACGGGCGTAAGGCCCGATCCGGCACGCCTCGCCCACCACTGCGTCTTCCAGATGCGAGAACGGCGCGATCTTGGTGCCGGCGGCCACTTTGACGTTCTTCAACACGCAATGCGCGCCGATTTCCACCTGCTCGCCCAACTCCACCGCGCCTTCGAACACGCAGCCAACGTCGATGCTCACGTCCATGCCATGGCTGAGTTCGCCGCGGATGTCGATGCGCGCCGGATCCGCCAGCGTGACGCCGGCTTCCAGCAAGGCCTGCGCCTGGTTGCGCTGCAGGATGCGCTCCAGCTCGGCCAGTTGCACCTTGTTGTTGACGCCGGCGGCTTCCCAGCTGGCGTCGACGCTGGCGCTGTCCACGCTCACGCCGTCCGCCACCGCCAGGGCCAGCACGTCGGTCAGATAGTATTCGCCCTGGGCGTTGCCGTTGTTGAGCGCGGCGAGCCAGCCGGCCAGCCGCGCATTGGGCAGCGCCATCATGCCGGTGTTGATTTCGCGGATCGCCAGTTGTTCCGGCGTGCAGTCCTTGTGTTCGACGATGGCCTGCAGCTTGCCGTCCGCGCCGCGCACCATGCGGCCGTAGCCGCTGGCGTCGTCCAGCACATCGGTCAGCACCGCCATGCCGGCGCCGGCGGCGTCGGACAAGCGGCGCAGCGTGTCCGCCTTGGTCAGCGGCACATCGCCGTACAGCACCATGGTCTTGCCGTCCGCAGGCAGATGCGGCAAAGCCATCTTCAGCGCGTGGCCGGTGCCCAGCTGCTCGGCCTGCTCGGCCCAGATCAGGTCCGCGTCCGGTATCGCCGCCCGCACTTGTTCGCCGCCGTGGCCGTACACCACGATCAGGCGCGCCGGCTTCAGCGCGCGCGCGGTGCGGATCACCCGCGCCAGCATCGGTTCGCCGCCTATGGGGTGCAATACCTTGGGTTTGGAGGAGTACATGCGCTTGCCTTTGCCGGCAGCGAGAATGACGATGCTGAGACTATCCATGGTTTTTCACGAGTCAAAAACGGAAAAAGGCTGCCACTTGCGTGGCAGCCTACTATACACGATTACATCTCTTATCAGTGGGCGCGCTTCTTGAGGAAATCCAGCGTCTTCAACTCCGCGATGGCCACTGCCAGAGCAGCGTGCGCCTTCGCGGTGGAGAGGTCGTCGGTGGCGCGCTTGAGGGAGTCCTCGGCAGCGCGTTTTGCCTCATTGGCGCGGGCCTCGTCGAGATCCTCGCCGCGAATCGCCGTATCCGCCAGCACGGTGATCAGGCTGGGCTGCACTTCCATCATGCCGCCAGACACTGCCACCAGAACTTCTTCGCTGCTGCCCGGCACTTTCAGACGCAGCACGCCGGGCTTGATACGGGTCAGGAGCGGCACGTGTTGGGGATACACACCGATCTCGCCTTCGGTAGCCGGCGCAACCACGAATTCAGCTTCGCCGGAGAAGATCATTTGCTCGGTGCTGACCACTTCCACACGCATCTTGGACATCAGCCCTCTCCTTAGTTAAGGGTCTTGGCTTTCTCGGCAGCTTCTTCAATGGAGCCAACCATGTAGAACGCTTGTTCCGGCAGATGGTCGTACTCGCCAGCGAGAATGGCCTTGAAACCCTTGATGGTTTCGCGCAGCGGCACGTATTTGCCCGGCGAGCCGGTAAATACTTCAGCCACGTGGAACGGCTGGGACAGGAAGCGCTGGATCTTACGGGCGCGAGCCACGACCAGTTTGTCTTCCTCGGACAATTCGTCCATACCCAGAATCGCGATGATGTCGCGCAGTTCCTTGTAACGCTGCAGCGTGGACTGCACGCCACGGGCTACCGTGTAGTGCTCGTCGCCCACCACCAGCGGATCCAGCTGACGCGAGGTGGAGTCGAGCGGATCCACCGCCGGGTAGATACCCAGCGAAGCGATGTCGCGCGACAGAACCACGGTGGCGTCCAAGTGGGCGAAGGTGGTCGCCGGGGACGGGTCGGTCAAGTCATCCGCAGGCACGTATACGGCCTGGATGGAAGTAATCGAACCATCGCGGGTCGAAGTAATGCGCTCTTGCAGACGGCCCATTTCTTCCGCCAGCGTCGGCTGATAGCCCACGGCGGAAGGCATACGGCCCAGCAGCGCGGATACTTCGGTACCGGCCAGGGTGTAGCGGTAGATGTTGTCCACGAAGAACAGCACGTCGCGGCCCTTGCCGCTTTCGTCCTTCTCGTCGCGGAAATGCTCGGCCATGGTCAGACCGGTCAGCGCTACGCGCAGACGGTTGCCCGGCGGCTCGTTCATCTGGCCGTACACCATCGCCACTTTGTCCAGTACGTTGGAGTCCTTCATCTCGTGATAGAAGTCGTTACCTTCACGAGTGCGCTCACCAACGCCGGCAAACACGGACAAACCGGAGTGTGCCTTGGCGATGTTGTTGATCAGTTCCATCATGTTCACGGTCTTGCCCACGCCGGCGCCGCCGAACAGGCCCACTTTGCCGCCCTTGGCGAACGGGCACAGCAGGTCGATCACCTTGATGCCGGTTTCCAGCAAGTCGGTGGCGGGGGACAGTTCGTCAAACTTCGGAGCGGGCTGATGGATGGCGCGGCGAACATCGGTCGCTACCGCGCCGGCTTCGTCCACCGGGTTGCCCAATACATCCATGATGCGGCCCAGGGTGGCGCTGCCCACCGGCACCGAAATCGGTGCGCCGGTGTTGACTACGCTCATGCCACGCTTCAGGCCGTCAGAGCTACCCATGGCGATGGTGCGCGCCACGCCGTCGCCCAGCTGCTGCTGGACTTCGAGCGTCAGGTCGGCATCAACCAGCTTCAGGGCATCATAAACCTTTGGCATGGCGTCGCGCGGAAACTCCACGTCGATCACCGCGCCAATGATTTGTACGATTTTACCTTGGCTCATTATCGGTTCCTAAACATTAAACTTTTTCAGTCTGCGACGGCTTACACCGCTGCGGCGCCTGCCACGATTTCAGACAACTCGGTAGTGATCGCAGCCTGACGAGCCTTGTTGTACACAAGTCGCAGTTGCTTGATCGTGTTACCGGCGTTATCCGTGGCGGATTTCATCGCCACCATGCGGGCAGCTTGCTCGGAGGCCATGTTCTCGGCCATCGCCTCGAACACCACGGACTCGATATAGCGTTTGACCAGGAACTCCATCACGGCAAGCGGGCTCGGCTCGTACAGGTAATCCCACGAGTGCGAGTGCTCCACCACCATGTGTTCCGAGGTCAGCGGCAGCAGCTGTTCAGTCGCCGGCTCCTGCTTCATCGTGTTGATGAAACGGGAGTAAACGATGTAGAGCGCGTCCAGTTCGCCTTCGGCGTACTGCTTGAACAGCACCGTAAGCGGGCCAATCAGTTTTTCCATCTTCGGCACATCGCCGAGCTGGGTTGCGCTGGCCACGACGTTGAGGCGCGCGCGCTGGCATGCCGCCAGGCCTTTCTGGCCCAGGCAGCAGACATCCACTTCGATGCCCTGGTCCTGCAGATCCTTGACTTGGGCGAAGAAGCGCTTGAGCGTATTCACGTTCAAGCCGCCGCACAGGCCCTTGTCGGAGGTCATCAGGATGATGCCGGCGCGTTTGACTACGTCGCGGCTTTGCAACAGCGGGTGCTCAAGATCCGTGTTCGCCTGAGCAAGGTGCGCCATGACTGTGCGCACCTTCTCGGCGTAAGGACGGGCAGCGCGCATACGCTCTTGCGTTTTGCGCATCTTGGAGGTCGCCACCATCTGCATTGCGCGAGTGATCTTCTGCGTGTTTTGCACGCTTCGGATCTTGGTGAGAATCTCTTTGCCGACTGCCATTCCTGAACCTTTCCTAGTAACTGTTTGCGTTAACCGAAAAGACTCAGTTGTAGCTGAAGCCAGCCTTGAACGATTCCATCGCCTTGGCCAGGATTTTCTCGTTGTCGCCGGACAGATCGCCGGAAGCGTTCACCGCGGCCAACACATCGTGATGGTTCGCGCGCACATAGGCGAGGAACGCCGCTTCGAAAGCCAGGGCCTTCTTCACCGGAACGTCTTCGTAGCTGCCCTTGTTCACCGCCCACAGGGTCAGCGCCATTTCGGCGGTGGCCAGCGGCAGGAACTGCTTCTGCTTCATCAGCTCGGTAACCACTTCGCCGTGTTGCAGTTGCTTGCGGGTAGCCTCGTCCAGGTCGGAAGCGAACTGCGAGAACGCAGCCAGTTCACGGTACTGGGCCAGGGCCAGACGGATACCGCCGCCCAGCTTCTTGATCACCTTGGTCTGCGCGGCGCCGCCAACGCGGGATACCGAGATACCGGCGTTGATGGCCGGGCGGATGCCTGCGTTGAAGAGGTCGGTTTCCAGGAAGATCTGACCGTCAGTGATCGAGATCACGTTGGTCGGCACGAAGGCGGAAACGTCGCCGGCCTGAGTTTCGATGATAGGCAGCGCGGTCAGGGAACCGGTCTTGCCTTTCACTTCGCCATTGGTCAGCTTGGCCACTTCGTCTTCATTGATGCGGGAAGCGCGTTCCAGCAGACGGGAGTGCAGATAGAACACGTCGCCAGGGTAGGCTTCGCGGCCCGGCGGACGGCGCAGCAGCAGCGAAATCTGACGGTAGGCGACGGCTTGCTTGGACAGGTCGTCGTACACGATCAGCGCGTCTTCGCCGATGTCGCGGAAGTATTCGCCCATCGCGCAGCCGGAGTACGGGGCGATGAACTGCAGCGCGGCGGCTTCGGAAGCGGTCGCGGCCACCACGATGGTGTGACCCAGCGCGCCGTGCTCTTCCAGCTTGCGCACCACGTTGGCGATGGAGGAGGCCTTTTGACCAATCGCCACGTAGATGCACACTACGCCGGTGCCTTTTTGGTTGATGATCGCATCCAGCGCCACCGCGGTCTTGCCGGTCTGGCGGTCGCCGATGATCAGCTCGCGCTGACCGCGGCCAACCGGAACCATCGAGTCGATGGCTTTCAGGCCGGTTTGCATCGGCTGGGATACCGATTGACGCGCAATCACGCCCGGCGCGATCTTTTCGATCGGGCTGGACAGCTTGGCGTTAACCGGGCCCTTGCCGTCGATAGGCTGACCCAGGGCATTGACCACGCGGCCAATCAGTTCCGGACCCACCGGAACTTCCAGAATGCGACCGGTACAAGTAACTTCGTCGCCTTCCGAGATGTGCTCGTACTCGCCCAGAACCACGGCGCCGACAGAGTCGCGCTCCAGGTTCATCGCGAGGCCGAAGGTGTTGCCCGGGAATTCGAGCATTTCACCCTGCATCACGTCTGCCAGGCCGTGGATACGAACGATGCCGTCGGTCACGGAAATCACGGTACCTTTGGTACGGGTTTCTGCGCCTTCGGCCAGGTTCTGAATCTTCGCCTTGATCAGATCGCTGATTTCAGAGGGGTTCAACTGCATGATCTCTCCTAATTCTTGAGGCTTACTGCCATGGCTTGCAGTTTGCCGCGCACGGAAGCGTCGATGACATCGTCGCCCACCAACACACGAACCCCGCCGATCAGGTCAGGGTTGTCACGCACATCAATCCGTACGGATTTGCCGTACTTCTTGGAAAGCGTGTCGGTCAGTTCGGCTTGCTGTGCATCGTTCATTGCAAACGCCGTTTCCACCACGGCATCCACAACGCCTTCCGCTTGCGCCTTGAACACTTCAAACTGTTCGGCGATTTGCGGCAGCAGCGTCAAACGGTTGTTCTCGATCAGCGCGGCCAGAAAACGTTTTACGTCTTCGTTGCCACGCGCGCCCAGAACATCCAGCATCAGCGCCTCAAGCTCTTGTGCGGTATGTTTCGGATTGGTGATGACGGCTTCCAAATCCGGGTTCTTCACCATGGCAGCCAGCCACGACAGCGATTCCGACCATTGCTGGGTGGCGTGCTGCTCGGTGGCGAGGCTGTATACCGCTTCGGCATAGGGCCTAGCTACGGTAATGAGTTCTGCCATGAGTTAATTAAAACTCCGCTTTGATGGAGGCAAGCAGATCAGCGTGCTTGGCCGAGTCGATCTCTTTGCGCAGGATCTTCTCCGCGCCCGCAACCGCCAGGTCGGCCACTTGCGCGCGCAGGGTTTCCTTGGCGCGCAGGACTTCCTGATCGATCTCAGACTTGGCGTCGGCCACAATGCGCGCGCCTTCAACGCGAGCGACATCCTTGGCTTCGTCCACGATCTGGCTGGCGCGCTTTTCAGCGGCCATCACGATTTCGGTCGCTTGCTGTTTGGCCTTGCGGAGTTCGTCCGCAACGCGCTTCTCAGCGGCTTCCAGATCTTGCTTGCCGCGCTCGCCGGCGGCCAGGCCGTCTGCGATGCGCTTGGCGCGCTCATCCATCATGTTGGTAAGCGGAGGCCAAACAAACTTCATGGTGAACCATACCAGGATGGCGAACGTGATCGCCTGGCCCAGTAGTGTTACGTTAAATTCCACGCTTGTTTTCCTCCAGTAGTATTACTGCAACAACCAATTCCGCTTAAAAATTAAGCGCCGGCTTTCAGAGCGGCCAGGGCGGCGGACAGGAACGGGTTATTGAAGGTGTACAGCATGGCGATACCAACACCGATCATGGAGATGGCGTCCAGCAGACCGGCCAGAATGAACAGTTTGGTTTGCAGAACCGGAATCATTTCCGGTTGACGGGCGGAGGACTCGAGGAATTTGCCACCCAGGATGGCAAAACCCAGAGCAGTACCGATGGCGCCCAGGCCAATGATCAGGGCAGCGGCCAGTACGGTCATGGACTGGATCTGAGAAACGAGTGCTTCCATTGTGTATCTCCTAAGACTTAATCAAGGATGGTTGGTAAAAAAGCTAAAGAAACAAAGGTAAAACAAAGAAACCGGTATTAGTGCGCTTCCACCGCCAGGCTCAGGTACACGATGGTCAGCATCATGAACACGAAGGCCTGCAGGGTGATGATCAGGATGTGGAAGATCGCCCACGGCGCGCCCAGCAGCCATTGCAGGCCCCAGGGCAGCAGCGCGATCAGGATGAAGATCATTTCGCCGGCGTACATGTTGCCGAACAAACGCAGCGACAGCGAAATCGGCTTGGCCAGCAGTTCCACCATCTGCAGCAGGAAGTTGGCCGGGGCCAGCAGGATCTTGCCCACGGTGCCTTCCGCGTGGAACGGCGCGGTGAACAATTCCTTGGTGTAACCGCCCACGCCCTTGGCGCTGATGGAGAAGCCGATGATGCAGAACATCACGGACAGGGACATCGCGAAGGTGGCGTTGACGTCGGCGGACGGCACGACGCGGAAGTAAACATGATGCGGCTCGGCGCCGAAGAAGGTGTAACCCACCCACTGGGCCAGCGTCGGCAGCAGATCCACCGGCAGCAGGTCCATGAAATTCATCAGGAAGATCCAGCAGAAAATGGTCAGCGCCAGCGGAGCGATCACCTTGCTCTGGCCGTGGAATACGTCGCGCACCTGCTTGTCCACCATCTCCACGATGCTTTCCACAAACAGCTGCAGCCGGCCCGGATTCTCCAGCTTGGCCTTGCGCGCCACGACGGCGAACACGCCGGCGAAGATGAAGGCGAGAACCAGCGAAATGGAGAAGGTATCAAGGTGCAGGCTCCAGAAGCCGGCGGAAGGATCCGAATTCCAGAAGGTGAGGTGGTGCTTGATGTAGTCAGTTGCGTTGCTTGCCATCGCTCATTTTCTCAATTTTTGATTAAAAGCCCGAACCAGTAGCCGGATACGGCGGCAAAAAATCCGCCAAAAAGACCGACTATCGATAAATCCTTGAAAAATACCAAAGTCGCACCAAATATCAGGATGGTGAGGACGTATTTGACGGCCTCTGCCCTGAAATGCGCTTTCATCAGTTCCGCGGGAGCGACATGGCGCTTGGCGTAGGCGATTCTGGCGTACACCAGAGCCGGCACCAAGGCCGACAATCCGCCAAGCAAGACAGAAACCGGAACGGCCAGGTTTCCTCCCCCTGCAACCATTCCGATCAGCAGCGCGACCCCCACCAGGGTGCACTGCAGGCGCAGTATACGCTTAACTTCTGGATTAACCATGTTTACCCAGCAAAAAAACCGCCGAATTATAGGCTTCACGCTTGATTTGCGTCAACTTGCCTGTCATTGGCATGCTGCATTGCAACAGTCTCATTTGCTTGAAGTTTTCTGCAGCTTTTCCAACAAGCCTTCCAGCTCGTCCAGCGTTGCATATTCTATGACCAGCCTGCCGTTGCCGCGGTTTGCGTGACGGATGCTGACGCGCGCGCCGATGCGTTCCGACACCTGTTCCGCCAGCCGGCTCACGTCCGGGTCTGTCTGTTTTTGCTGCGGTGCAACTGTGGTTTTTTCCACAGCTTTCTGCTGTACCCTGCGCTCCACCTCGCGCACGGACAGGCCTTTGTCGCCCACCTCCTGCGCCAGACCCAGCTGCTCCACCACCGGCAGAGCCAGCAAGGCGCGTGCATGCCCCATCTCCAAGCGCCCTTGGTGCAACATGCTCTGCACCGGCTCCGGCAAGGCCAGCAAACGCAATAGATTGCTGACCGCGCTGCGGGAACGGCCCACCGCGTCGGCGGCGGCTTCGTGGGTCAGACCGAATTCGTCGATCAGACGCTTGAGGCCCTGGGCCTCCTCGATCGGGTCCAGCTCCTGGCGCTGGATGTTCTCGATCAAGGCCATCGCCAGCGCCGCTTCGTCCGGCACGCTCTTGATCACCGCCGGCACTTCGGACAAACCGGCCTTGCGCGAAGCGCGCCAGCGCCGTTCGCCGGCGATCAGTTCGTAATCGCCAAAACCGATTTCGCGCACCACCAGCGGCTGAATCACGCCCTGGGAGCGAATGGACGCGGCCAGTTCGTCCAGCGCGCCCTCGTCCATGAAGCTGCGCGGCTGGTATTTGCCGGGGCGGATGCTGTCTATGGGTAGGGAAGTGAGTCTGTCGTCCACTGTCTCAGCAGTGGACAGGAGCGCGTCCAGGCCGCGCCCCAATCCTTTTAATTTGGCCATAATGCTTAGACGGAAGGGGTTGTGGTTGCGGGCTCGAGCCGATCGGCCAGCTCTTGCGCCAGCGCGAGGTAGGCTTGGGCACCGCGCGAGGCGCGATCGTAGACCAGGCCGGGCAGGCCATGGCTGGGCGCTTCCGCCAGCCGCACATTGCGCGGAATCACGGTGTCGAACACCTTGGCGCCGAAATGGCGGGCCAGTTGTTCGGACACCTGCTGCGACAGATTGTTGCGCGCGTCGAACATGGTGCGCAGCAGGCCCATGATCTCGATCTTGGGGTTCACCGCCACCCGCACCTTGCGCAAGGTCGCCACCAGATCGGACAGGCCCTCCAGCGCGTAGTACTCGCACACCATCGGGATCAACACGCTATGCGCCGCCACCAATCCGTTCAGGGTCAGCAGGTTCAACGACGGCGGGCAGTCTATCAGCACGTAGTCGTACTGTTCCTCCACCGCCTGCAGCGCGTTCTTCAGCCGCGCCTCGCGCGCCAGTTCGTTGACCAGTTCCAGTTCCGCGCCGCCCAGATCGCGATTGGCGGGCAGCACATCGTAACCGCCCTCCTTCGCCGGCTGGCGCGCCTCTTCCACCGAGGACTCGCCCAGCAGCACGTCGTAGCCGGACAGTTTCAGGGATTGCTTGGCGATGCCGCTACCCATGGTGGCATTGCCCTGCGGGTCGAGATCGACAATCAGCACGCGGCGGCCCAGTTCAGCCAGGCCCGCCGCCAGATTCACCACAGTCGTGGTCTTGCCGACCCCGCCCTTCTGGTTGGCGACCGCGATCACCCTTGAATTCATTGCGCACCCACCCCTTCCAGGCGCATTCTCACCAGGTGCCGTTCGGCATCCAGGCCCGGCACTGTCACCGGCAATACTTCGGAAACCACCGTACCCTGCGGCAACAAGGCGATTTCCTCGTAAGGATAGACACCCTTCATTGCTACATATTGACCGTGATCCGCCAGCAGATGGCGGGTCAGCTTGACGAACTCGGCCAGCTCGGAAAACGCCCGGCTGGTGATGCGGTCGAACTTCTGCTCCGGCTGGTAAGCCTCCACCCGCTCGGTCATCACCTGCACATTGGGCAGACCCAGTTCCACCGCCACCTGACGCAGGAAGGTGGTTTTCTTATGGTTGGAATCCAGCAGCACTACTTGCAGATCCGGGCGGGCGATCGCCGCCGGGATGCCGGGCATGCCGCCGCCGGAGCCGACGTCCAGCAGGCGGCTGCCGCCGTCCAGATGCGGCACCAGGCTCAGGCTGTCCAGCAGGTGGTAGCTGACCATGCGCTTTTCCTCGCGCACCGCGGTCAGGTTGTAGGTCTGGTTCCACTTGGCCAGCAGCGCCAGATAGCGGTCCAGCAAATCGATTTGCGCGTCGCTCAGTTCCAGTTTCAGCTGCGACAGGCCTTGTTGTAGTTCTGCGTTATGTGTCATGCGGTTTTCGTTGCGTCGGCAAAGCCGCGTTTCAGGTGGACCATCAAAAGAGCAACCGCCGCCGGGGTAATGCCCTGGATGCGCGAAGCCTGCCCCAGGGTTTCCGGGCGTTGCTGGTTCAGTTTCTGCTGCACTTCCTTGGACAGGCCCTTGACCAGACCGTAGTCGATGTCGGCCGGCAGGCGCACGTCCTCAAGGTTGTCGCGGCGCGCCAGTTCTTCGTTCTGGCGGTTGATATAGCCTTGGTATTTGACCTGAATTTCCACCTGCTCGGCAACCGCCTCGTCCGCCACCGCGCCGCCGGCCTCCGGCAGCGCCATCAAATCGGCATAGGCGACGTTGGGCCGCTTCAGCAAGTCGTACAGGCTGTATTCGCGCTCGATCGCTTTGCCCAGCAACGCTTGCAGCGCGGCGGCGTCGCTCAGCCGCGCCGGATGCAGCCAGGTGGCCTTCAGGCGCGCCTTCTCCGCCTCCACCGCGTCGCGCTTGCGGCAGAAGCTGTCCCATTGGGCATCGCCGATCAAGCCGTGTTGGCGGGCGATCTCGGTCAGCCGCAGATCGGCGTTGTCTTCGCGCAACTGCAGGCGGAATTCGGCGCGACTGGTGAACATGCGATAGGGCTCGGCCACGCCCTTGGTGATCAGGTCGTCCACCAATACGCCCAGATAGGCTTCGTCGCGGCGCGGACACCAGCCGGCCTGGTCCCGAGCGAACAAGGCGGCGTTCATGCCGGCCAGCAGGCCCTGGGCGGCGGCTTCTTCGTAGCCGGTGGTGCCGTTGATCTGGCCGGCGAAGAACAGACCCTGGATCGCCTTGGTCTCCAGCGAGGCCTTCAGGCCGCGCGGGTCGAAGTAGTCGTATTCGATCGCGTAGCCGGGCCGCAGGATGTGGGCGTTCTCCATGCCGCGGATGGAGCGCACCGCCGCCAGCTGGATGTCGAAGGGCAGGCTGGTGGAAATCCCGTTGGGGTAGAACTCGTGGGTGGTCAGGCCTTCCGGCTCCAGGAATACCTGATGGCTGTCCTTGTCGGCGAAGCGGTTGATCTTGTCTTCGATCGACGGGCAGTAGCGCGGGCCGACGCCTTCTATCACCCCGGTGAACATCGGGCTGCGGTCGAAGCCGGAGCGGATGATCTCGTGGGTGCGCTCATTGGTGTGGGTGATCCAGCACGGCAGCTGCTTGGGATGCAGCGCGCGGCTGCCGCGGTAGGAGAACACCGGCTCCGGCGTGTCGCCCGGCTGCTCTTCCATCACCGAGAAGTCGACGCTGCGACCGTCGATGCGCGGCGGCGTGCCGGTTTTCAGCCGCCCCACCGGCAGACTCAGTTCGCGCAAGCGCGCGCCCAGCGTGGACGCGGCCTGATCGCCGGCGCGGCCGCCGGTGTAGTTTTCCATGCCGACGTGGATCTTGCCGGACAGGAAGGTGCCGGCGGTCAGCACCACGGTCTTGGCGCGGAAGGTGATGCCGATGGCGGTGATGGCGCCGGCGACGCGGTCGCCTTCGATCAACAGATCATCCACCGGCTGCTGGAACAGCGTCAGATTGGGCTGGTTCTCCAGCATCTCGCGGACCGCCGCCTTGTACAGGATGCGGTCGGCCTGCGCGCGGGTGGCGCGCACCGCCGGTCCCTTGGAGGCGTTGAGGGTGCGGAACTGGATGCCGCCGATATCGGTGGCCAGCGCCATCGCGCCGCCCAGGGCATCCACTTCCTTGACCAGATGGCCCTTGCCGATGCCGCCGATCGACGGATTGCACGACATCTGACCCAGGGTCTCGATGTTGTGCGTCAAAAGAAGGGTGTTGCAGCCCATGCGCGCGGCCGCCAGCGCGGCCTCGGTGCCGGCATGGCCGCCGCCCACCACTATCACGTCGAAGTTTGTCGGATAAATCATGGCTTTGTCGGAAAGAGCAAATCGAACGGAAAAACGGCCTATTCTACGCCAAATCCTGAACCAGCGTAAGTCGTTGATTTCAATAAATCCAGCCGGTAATGGCGACGTCAAGCGCCGGTCACCCGATGGTCATATTAAAGACATCGCCGCGTCAAACAAGCTGCCTAGCATGGGGCTCACCACAAAAGGGAGCAAAACATGCTGCTAAATGAACAGCTTGCCGTGAGCGCCAAACCGCGCCTGAGCGTGCGCGTGGCCAGCGAAGCGCAGGATATCCGCCGCGCGCAGAAACTGCGCTTCGAGGTGTTTGCCGGGGAAATGGGCGCGGAGCTCGGCTCCCGCGACCTGGGCATCGATTGCGACGAATACGACGCCTTGTGCGACCATCTGATCGTGGAAGACGCCGTCAGCGGCCTGGTGGTGGGCACTTACCGCATGCTGTCCCCGGCCATGGCGCGCCGCGCGCCCAGCCTGTATTCCGAACACGAGTTCGATCTGACTCGGCTGGCCCATCTGCGCGCCGGCCTGATCGAAGTGGGCCGCTCCTGCGTGCATCGCGACTTCCGCTCCGGCGCGGTGATCGCCCTGCTCTGGTCCGGCCTGGCCGATTACGTGCAACAGCACGGCGGCCAATACCTGGCCGGCTGCGCCAGCGTGTCGCTGAGCGACGGCGGCCACCAGGCGGTCAGCCTCTACCGCCAGCTGGAGAGCAAGCACCTGTCGCCGGCGGAATGGCGAGTGTTTCCCCATCTGCCCTTGCCGCTGGACCGCGTCTGCGACGACGCGCCTTCCGCGCCGATGCCGGCGCTGATCAAGGGCTATCTGCGCGCCGGCGCCTATATTTGCGGCGAACCGGCCTGGGACCCGGACTTCAACTGCGCGGACTTCTTCATGCTGTTGCCGATGAGCCGGCTGAACGGCCGCTACAACAAGCACTTCGTCGGCTAGCGGCAAGCGCCTGGCGCATGGCCGGATGCTACAATCCGGCCATGAGCTACACCTTTGAAACGGTAGGCGTGATCCGCTCGCCCTACCGCGAAAAATTCGGCATCCCGCGCCAGCCCTCGCTGGTCAACGCCGCCCGCATCACGCTGGAACTGCTGCCGCCCTACGATCACCCCGACATGGTGCGCGGGCTGGACGCGTTTTCCCATGTCTGGATCAGCTTCGTGTTCCATCAAACCGCCGAGCGCGGCTGGCAGCCGCTGGTGCGCCCGCCGCGGCTGGGCGGCAACGCCAAGGTCGGCGTGTTCGCCAGCCGCGCCACCCATCGCCCCAACCCGCTGGGCCTGTCGCTGGTGCGGCTGCTGCGGATAGACACCCAGCCCAAGGTGGTGCTGACGCTGGAGGGCGCCGATCTGCTGGACGGCACTCCGGTGCTGGACATAAAACCCTATATTCCCTTCGTCGAGGCCCAAGCCGACGCCCGCGGCGGCTTCGTCGACGGCCCGCCGCCGCAATTGAGCGTGGCCTGGGACGCCGCCGCCCGCGCCCAACTGGCCGCCCCCGGCCTGCCGGCCGACTTCGCGCTGCTGGTGGAGCAGGTGCTGGCCCAGGACCCGCGTCCGGCCTATCAGGACGATCCGGAGCGGGTTTACGGCGTGGCGCTGCACCAATGGAATGTGCGTTTCCGCGTGGAAAAAAACCATGCGCAAGTCATTGAAATTCAGCCGTTGACCCCGAACTAATCTTTTGCGCCCCAGTCATACCGGGGCGATACCAACCACTCAGGAAAAAAGCAAATATGACCACCCGCGCGAAGACGATCATGCTCGCCTTCACCATGGTTTCCATGTTGGCCGCTCCGTTCGCGGAAGCGGCCCGCCTAGGTAAAGGCAAGAGCGCCGGCATGCAGCGCTCGGCCCCCACCCGTTCTTACCAACAACAAGCGCCGGCGCGCCCGGTTGCGCCGCCCGCGCAAGCGCCCGCTCCGACCCAAGCTCAACCCAAATCCGGCCCCGGCATCGGCACCGCCGTAGCCGCCGGCGCCGCCGGCGCCGCCGCGGGTTACATGCTGGGCTCCGCCATGAGCGACAAAGGCCAGCAGCAAGCGCCGGCCGCGGCCAACGGCAACGCCGACCCGGCTCTCGCGGCGCAAGCCCAAGGCCAGCAACCGCAGAAAAGCGGCGGCATGCCCTGGGGCACGCTGGCCCTGCTGGGCGCGGTGCTGATCGGCGGCTACATGTTCTTCCGCCGCAAGGCCGGCGCCGCTCGTCCGGCCATGGCCGCTCCGCAAGCAGCGGGCATGCCGCAGAACATGGGCGGCTACCAGGAACCGGCCCGTTTCGACTCCATCCCGAAAATCGGCTCCGGCCTGGGCGGCGCGCAAGCCGGCTTTGGCGGCGGCGCGATGAACGAGGCGCCCGCGCGGTTGCCGGACGGCACCGAAACCCCGCACTTCCTGCGTCAGGCCAAGGCCACCTTCCTGCACCTGCAAAACCTGAACAGCACGGAAAGTCTGGAAGAAGTGCGCAAGTACATGACGCCGGACCTGTTCAACGCCCTGCGCGAAGACATCGCCGCCAACACCGAGGTGGCCGATTTCCCGCAACTGGACTGCCAGCTGTCCGAAGCCAGCATGGAAGGCGGCCGCTACATCGCCAGCGTGCGCTTCTCCGGCACGGTCAGCGAGGCTGTGGGCGCGTCGGCGGAGCCGTTCTCCGAATACTGGCACTACATCAAGGACGACAGCACCAACGGCAAGTGGTTGGTGGCGGGCATCCAACAGTAGCAAGCTTTTTAACATCTTTATCCAAACGGGCCGCCTGGCCCGTTTTTTATTTTTAATGGCGATGCACTAAACTGGAATGCCGATTGCTTCAGGCAAAAAAACAATACCGGCCGTAGAGTCCGCGCCACGGAGGGCAGCTATTCCATGAAAGAATTCGAGCATGCCGGCTTGAAACTCGGCAGTCACTTCCAGCCTATCTACAGTCTGGCGCATCGCCGCACGATAGGCATGGAAGCTTTGCTGCGCGCCAGACAGGACACGTCCCCGCTGACGCCGGCGGAGGCCTTTTACTCCGTCGTCTCGCCCGAACGCCGCCACCAGCTGGACCTGGCGGCGAGCGAAGCCCATGCCGTCCGTTTCAGCCAGATGCAAAGCGATCACCCTTGCTGGCTGTTTCTCAATATCGACGCCGCCTCCCTGTCGCGGCCGGAACGCGCGATGGCCCTGGCCAACGGCATCAAGGCCGCCGGCCTGGACCCCAGCCAGGTGGTGCTGGAAGTGCTGGAACACGTGCTGGAGGTGGACGAGGCGCTGATCGAAGGCGTCAATGTGCTGAAAAGCAGCGGTTTCCTGATCGCCATCGACGATTTCGGCGTCGGCCACTCCAATCTGGACCGCGTCTGCCAGCTGGAGCCGGATCTGGTCAAATTCGACCGCCACCTGCTGCGCGCCGCCGTCCACCAGCCGCGCACCCGCAATCTGCTGGCCAAGCTGGTGCGGCTGATGCACGAAATTGGGGCGTTGGTGGTGGAGGAAGGGATAGAAACGGATCAGGACGTGCTGATCGCGCTGGAGTCGGGCTGCGATTTGGTGCAGGGTTATTTCGTCGCCCACCCCAGCGATCAACCGGACCAGGACCACATCATCACTCCCCGCATCGACGAACGCTGGGACGAACTGATGGCGCGCGAGCTGCTGAAGCGCAAACTAACCCGGCGCCAGATCGAGCTGGCGCGGCAATCCTTCGTGCAAAGCGCCATCTCGCTGATGCAGGGCACGCCGTTCGACCTGGCCGCCAAGCCGATGCTGGCGCTGCCGGACGTGGTGCGCTGCTTCCTGCTGGACAGCGCCGGACGCCAGATCGGCCGCAACCTGAACAGCCGCCAGCCGCTGGCCGCCGCCAACCCCAAGTTCGCGCCGCTGGTGGACACCACCGGCGCGGTCTGGTCGCGGCGCAGCTACTTCCAGCACGCGGTGGATCAACCCGGCGTGCTGTATATGAGCGAGCCTTATCTGTCGATGACCGACACCCGCTCCTGCGTGACCATCTCGATGGCGATAGAAATCGACGAAATCATGCACGTGCTGTGCGCCGACGTGCTGATTCCCCAGCACTGACGGCGGCCACAGGCGTCAACGAAACTTCAGAATGTCCTCGGCGGCCGGCTGCGGCGTGTAGGCGGCCGTCAAGGACGGCTCCTCGCCGGCCTGCGGCGCGACCACCGGCTTGGGCGGCGTCTTGATCCTGGCCACTTCCGCCTTCATCGCGGCGCTGGCGCCGGATTGCAGCAATTCGCCGCGCAGTTTGGCCAGCGCCGTTTCCGCCGCCCGGCCGTCGGCGGCGCTCAGCCGCAACTCGTTCTGAGCCCGCAGCAGCTCGCTTTTCGCCTCGGACAGCTCCCGCTCCAGTTCGCCGACGCGAACCTCGGCCTTGTCCATGCGCTCGCGGAACGCTTCCGCCTGCGGCTGCGCCACCGCCAGGTCCTGCGCCTGCTGCGCGGTCAAGGCCAGCGAGGCCGACAGCTGGCGGCGGGTGGCGTCCAGCTCCGCCGCCTGGCGTTCGAAAGCGCCGGCCAGCTCGGCGCGCAGCTGGTCCAGTTCGGCCCGCTCGCGCTCCCAGGCGGCCTGGGCGGCGCTCAAGCTGTCGTTGGCCAAGGCCTTGGCTTGCGTCCAGATCGCCTCCAGCGCGACCAACCCCGCCTGGCTGACGCCTTCCGGCACCTCGCCGTCCAAGGCCGCCGCCGTCGCCGGCTGCACCCGTCGCCAGTCTTTAAGCACCACGCTGGCGGCGTCCATGTCCACGCCCGCCAGCTGACGGACCTGGTCGACGGAGGGATGCCGCTTGCGGCCGGACTTCTCGTACAGTTCCGCCGCCGCCGCAATGATGCGCTCCCGCGCCTCCGTCGATATCTTGCCCGCCTGGTTCATAAAGCCGCGTCCTCGCCCGTCTTGCCAACTGCGTTGCCGGTACCGCCCGGCTACGGCCGGGCGTCAGAAATGCGCCGAAACGCGGGGTTTCGGCAGCAAGGCAGATTCCAGCAGAACCGCCGGCCAGCGGACATAGGATTTTTCTTAAAAAAACCGGAGATTTCCCGTATTCGCGCCGCCGGACAATGAAAAAGCCCGGCCAAAGCCGGGCTTGTCGTCGCGGGACATCCGCGTCACTGCGCGATGTCGTTGATGTATTCGAACAAGGTCACCACTTTCTGCACGCCGGAGGTCTCGCTGACCACCTTGGCCGCGGCCGCGCCTTCGGCCTGGGTCACCATGCCCAGCATGTAGACCACGCCGCGCTCGGTCACCACCTTGACGTTGTTCGGGTTGTAGCCCTTGCCGTCCAGCAGCCGGGTGCGCGCCTTGCTGGTCACCCAGGTGTCGCTGCTGCGCTCGGAGAAGCCGGACGACGGCGCCACCACGGTGTAGTTGAACACGCGGCGCACATTGGGGATGCCGCGCGCGGTCAGTTCCGCCTGCTGGCGCGCCTGCTCGCTGGGCACTTCTCCGGTCAACAGCACCGCGCGGTTGAAGCTGGTGGTGTTGACATGGGCGGACGGCAGCTGCTTGCCGATCTGGTCGGCGGCTTTCAGCTCGATGCCCTGATCGTCCACATAGGCGCCGCTAGTGCGGCGATCGGTAGCCACCAGCGCGCCGCCGGCCGCGCCCGCCGCCACTACGCCGAAACAACCGCTCAGAGCGCTGCTGAAGCCAGCAGCCAACAATACCGCGAATACGCGACGCTTCATCATTCACCTCCCAACAGCATGTAATCTATGGTGTCGCACAGGGCGTGGACCACCAGGGTATGCACTTCCTGAATCCGGCAGCTGCGCATCGCCGGCACGATCAACTGAATGTCTTCCGGCGACAGGATCTCGGCCACCTTGCCGCCGTCCATGCCGGTCAAGGCGATCACGCTCATGCCGCGCTCATGCGCCGCGTAAATGGCCTCGATCACGTTGGCGGAATTGCCGGACGCCGAAATCGCCAACAACAGGTCGTTGGTGTGGCCCAGGGCCCGGACCTGCTTGGAAAACACCATGTCGAAATCGTAATTGTTGCCGATCGCGGTCAGGGCCGAGCCGTCGGTGGCCAGCGACAGCGCCGCCAAGCCCGGACGCTCCTTCTCGAAGCGCCCCACCATTTCCGCGGCGAAGTTTTGCGCGTCCGCCGCCGAACCGCCGTTGCCGCAAGCCAGAATCTTGCCTTCGTTCATCAGGCAAGCCACCATCTGTTCCGCCGCCGCGGCTATCGCCGGCGACAGCAATTCCATCGCCTCCTGCTTGACGGCGATGCTTTCCAGGAAATGCCCGCTGACGCGGTCAATCAAATCCATGGGACATCCTTATCTTTCAACACTACATGAAAATATTCTGCAACCACTGCGGCTCCGCCCCGCCCACGGTCAACACCGCGTCAAAACGGCATGGCGCGTCTATTCCCTTTTGGGACAGATAGACCTCGGCGGCCAGCATGAGTTTCCTTTGCTTGGCCGCGCCTATGCTGGCGGCCGCGCCGCCGAAGGCCGCGCTGGCGCGATGGCGCACTTCGATGAACACCCAATAGCGCCCATCGCGCATGATCAGATCGATTTCGCCGCCGCGGCAGGACCAGTTGCGCTCCACCAGCGTCAGGCCCCGCTGCAGCAGCCAGGCCAGCGCCTTGTCTTCGGCGAGCCGGCCCTGCGGGTTCACTACGGCTGCTCCACGCTCAACACCGCCATCGGCAACTGGCGTTCGAACAGGCGGTCGCGACCCAGCCTCAAATCGCCGGTGACGCCGTCCAGCCTCAGCCCGGTCGGCTGCCGCGCGCCGGCCAGCAGCACCGCCAGCCGCCAGGCGTCCACGCCCAGCGCGTACAGGCGCTCGGTCTGCGTCGTCAGCGCCGCCGCAGGCCGCGGATAACGCTTCACCGCCGGGTGCTCCGGCATCAGGAACCAGGGCATGTCTATCACTCTCACGCCGGCCAGCGCCACCGCGCTGCCGCGGCCGTTGAGCTGGGAGGTGCCGTACACCGGCAGCTCCGGCGCCAGCGCGGCCTTGACGATGCCGGCCTCGTGGGCGTCCAGCGCCATGAACACAGCGTCGGCGCCGGCCGCCGCCTGCAGAATCGCCGGCAGGCCGTCCGGCTTCGCTTCCAGCGCCAGCGGAGACTTGCCGCGGCTCAGCACCCGCCACTCGTCGATGAAGGCCTGGCGCAGCCGCTGGGACAGGCTGTCCGCGCCGAACAACAGCAAGGGATTGGCCCGGCCGTCTTCGTGCATCAGGCGCGCCACTTGCCGCGCCTCGCCCTCGACGATCAGGGACAATGAAAACAGTTTGGGATTGGCCGGCACTTCGCGGCCTATCGAGTTCAAGGCCAGTGTGGGCACGGTGACCGCGGGCGCCACCGCGGCGATGGCCCCGCGCGACAGCGGTCCTATCACCACATTGACTCCGCTGGCCAGGGCCTGCTTGTAGCCGGCCACGGCGGTGTCCTCGGAGGCCGCTATGGGCACCAGCTCGGCGTTCTGATCCACGCTCGCCGCCGCCTCCACCCCGCTGCGCACCACCGCGGCGGCTTCGCCCAGGGTGGCGGAGCCGGTGGGCAGCAAGAGGCCGACGCGCAGACGGCCGCCGGCCGGTTGCGGCTTCGCCGCCGTCGCGCTGGCGTCTCGCGGCGCGGCCGCCGGCGCCTCCGGTTTCGGCGCCGGCTGGCCCAGCAACTTGAGCGGCGCGGTATTGCTTTGGATGATATAGTCCGGGGTTTGCGCCATTGTCGGCGTCAACCAAGTCATCAAGACGCCAACCAACAGCGGAGTCAGTCTTTGCATACTTCGTTCGCTCATCTGCTTGAATCAGCCAGGGAAAGTTTCTGTCGCGGCACATTATATGTGGTGGCCACGCCCATTGGAAACCTGGCCGACATCAGCGCCCGCGCCTTGGCGGCTTTCAGCGCCGCCGACGTGGTCTGCGCCGAAGACACCCGCGTCACCGGACAACTGTTGTCCGCCTACGGCATCCACGCCAAACGCCTGGTCAGCCTGCGCGAGCACAATGAGCGCGGCATGGCCGAGCAAGTGGTGCGCTGGCTGTCCGAAGACCAGATCGTGGTGCAGGTGTCCGACGCCGGCACCCCGGCGGTGTCCGATCCCGGCGCGCGGCTGGCGGAGGCGGTGCGCGCCGCCGGCTTGCCGGTGCGGCCGGTGCCCGGCTCCAGCGCGGTGATCGCCGCCCTGTCCGCCAGCGGGCTGACCGCGCCGTCCTTCCTGTTCCACGGCTTCCTGCCGCCCAAGAGCGGCGAGCGCCGCAAGACGCTGCGCCAATGGCTGTCCGCGCCGCATCTGACCGTGTGCTACGAGGCGCCGCACCGCATCGTCGATACCCTGCGCGACATTGTCGCGGAGCTGGGCGAGGAACGCCGCCTGCTGCTGGCGCGCGAACTGACCAAGACCTTCGAAACCTTCCGCAATCTGCCCGCCGGCGAGATGCTGGCGTGGGTGGAGTCCGATTCCAACCAGCAACGCGGCGAGATCGTGCTGATTCTGGACGCCGCGCCGGCGCGCGAGGACGCCGACGACGCGGTGCCGGAAGACACCGTGCGCGTGCTCAAGCTGCTGGCGGCGGAACTGCCCACCAAGCAGGCGGCCTCGCTGGCCGCGCAGATCTGCGACGGCAACCGCAAGCAGCTCTACGACCTCGCGCTCAAGCTGAAACAGGGTTGAGCCGCGGCCAAGCGCCAGGAAAAAAGGATTTACAAAGCGATTTGCTGTCGCTATCATTCGTTTTCTCGGAATGCCGAAGACGCCCGGATGGCGAAATTGGTAGACGCAGGGGATTCAAAATCCCCCGCCGCAAGGTGTGTCGGTTCGAGTCCGACTCTGGGCACCAGCGACTTGGCAGGCCGAAACCCCAAAAACCCCGCACAGCGCAAGCTCTGCGGGTTTTTTGTTGCCCGTCGCCCGGCAAGGCCGAAGCCTCGCCTGGCACCGGATGCGCTACGCGGCCTCGCTCTCGCCCCTCATTCGGCGAAGCGCACCGCCGCCAGTTTCCAGCCGAACCAGCCGTCGCGCTTGAAGATCAAACCCAGGGGCTGTTCGGTTTTGTCCTTGCGTTTCACCGTCACCACGAAGCGGTCTACGGCTTCGTAGCCCATCGCCGTGTCGACGCCGGCGCGCGGCTCTCCCGACGCTTCGCCGCCGCCGGCCGCCGGCTCGTCGGCGCCGCTCTGCGGCAAACCCGGCTGAGGCTTGATCCCCCGCATCATCAAGGCCAGGCTTTCCGGCGTCACCATCGCGTCCACCACCGGCGCGATCACCGCGTCGGCAATGGCGGCGCCCATCGCCGCCAGCGGGTTCTTGTCCTTGGATTGGTTCAGGTCCAGCACCGCCTTGGGCGCGATGGACTCCTTCAGGCTGTTGCGCAGCGCCGGATAGTC
The DNA here is from genome assembly GCF_001043705.1 of Chromobacterium sp. LK11. NCBI lineage: Bacteria > Pseudomonadati > Pseudomonadota > Betaproteobacteria > Neisseriales > Chromobacteriaceae > Chromobacterium > Chromobacterium sp. LK11. The sequence goes on along the minus strand of NZ_LDUR01000009.1, from coordinate 100,062 downwards.
CACATAACCGGACAATTTGGCCGCGTCGCGCGCGTCCAAGGCCTGCTGCATGCCGCGCAGCGCCAGATACGGGGTCGCGTAAAACCACGCGCCCAAAGCCAATACCGCGACGCCCAGCGCCAGTTTCGCTTTTATGCTCATTCTTAATCCCCCTGAATCGAATGGCCGCGTCCGCGGCTCATAGTGTCTACAGACCAGCGGCCGGCGCGCAGATTCCCGCCGACCGCGGTAAAAAACACGCGGCCGGCGGCTCAGAGCCTGTTCAAAGTCTCGCGAGCAAGAGCGAGACAAGGCGAAAACCGCTGAGAAAGCGGAATGTACAGGTGGTACATGAGCATTTCGAAGTGGGTTTCAACGCCGTATCGCTGAAGCGCAGCAGGCTTTGAACTGGTTCTCAGAAGCGCGCTTCCATCCCCATCCTTATGGTCCGGCCCGGAATAGGCATGCTGATCACCGAGCCGGGGTCCACCGCATAGCGGTTGGTCAGGTTGTCCACATTGAAATTCAGATTGACCTGCTTGTTCAGCCGGTATTCGATGAACAGGTCCACCAGCCGTTCGGACGGCAGCTCCAACACCGGCTGCGCGCCGGTGCCCTTCAGCCAGCCCGCCGGATTGGTCTTGCCGGCATGGTATCGCAGCCGTCCGCCCACGGTCAGATCGCCGCTCAGCAAATGCTTGCCGGCGGAAATCACGTACACGCTCTTGGGCGGGATGCGGGGCGGGATCAGACTCCAGGCGAAGCCGTTCTGATTGCACACTTCTGCGTCGCGCCGGGCCGCCTGGTTCACCGAGCACACTTCCGGGTCCAGGTAGCGAGTGGCGGCGGCCTCCACGAAGAAGGACGGGCTATGGTAATCCACGCCGTACTCGAAGCCGCGCAGCTCCACCTTGTCGTAGTTGAGGAAGGTCAGATTGCCCTGCCACGACGGCATGCCCGGCGTCCGATCCAGCCAGGCGCTGGAAATGTAGTCCGTCACCTTGTTGTCGAAATAGGCGGCCTTGAAGCCGATGTGCTCCTGATCGCGGAACACATCCTGGAAACTCGCCTTCAGCCCCAGCTCCAGATTCAACGAACGCTCCGGCCGCAGCGGATTGTACGGGTTGTAGCTGAACACCTCGGACGAGGTGGTGGTTTCGTACAGGCTGGGCATGCGGTAGGCGCGGCCGCCCTTGGCGTAAACATCCAGCCACTTGGCCAGGTGGACGTCGATCTGCCCGGTCAGGTCCAGCTTGGGCGCGTAATCCGCTTCCAGATTGGTCGCGTAGTCGCGCGTGGTCGAACCGTGCAGATTCGTGCCCAAAGTGAAGCGGGCCCAGGGATAGGACAGCACGGCGTTGGCGAACAGGCTGCGCTCGTTGCGCACGCCGTTGCGCGACGCCACCAGCGGCCGCGGCTGCTCGGTGTAGCGGCTGGTGGGCTGGGTGCGCTCCTGCTGGACGGCCAGGCCGTAGCTCAGGCTCAGGGGCAGCGCCTCCAGTTCCGAACGGTTGAGCAGATTGAAACCGTGGCGCTTGTTGTTGTAGGCGTGCATGTACTGGTCGCCGTAAGAGGCGCCGGGGCGGCCGGCCCACAAGCCGTTGTGCTGGTCCAGATCCGCCTCGGTGGCCCACACCCCCAGGTTCAGATCGATCAGCCTGTTGTCGCTGGGGGTGAAAGTGTATTGGGCGCTGTAGGCGTGCACGACGGCGCTGCCCAGCGCCCATTGCGGCATCGATTCCACGCCCGGCGGCAACTCGTTGAAGTTCTTGTCGTTGGAGTTCTTGTACCAGTAGGCGGCCAGCAGTTCGCCGGCTTGCTGACGGTGGCGGCGGAAGATCAGCTTCAAGCGCTGCGCGTCGTCCAACGCGAAACCCAGCTTGGCCAGCAGCGAATCGCTCTCGTAACTGGTGTTCACCACTTCCTGGCCGCGCGACACCACGGCTTCCGGGTAGCCGTCGAAGCCGTGGCTGCCGGCGAAGTAATTGCCGGTGCGCCGCTTGCTGTAGGCCAGCAAGGCGTCGAATCCCGGCTGCCGGTAGGCCAGCGCCAGCGTGGCGGAGCCGTTGTTGAACACGCGCGGACTGAGGCCGTTGTTCAACTGGTAATACACCTGGTCGCGCTCATCGTCCGGCACCCGGGGCGTCTTGTTGTTGTTGTAGGCGCTGCCCTTGAACAGCACGCCGAAATCCTTGCCGGGGCGCAGCACGTCCTCCACGCCCAAGGTGCGCATCTGCACCAGGCCGCCGATCGCGCCGCTGGAGAAGGCGCCGTTGCTGGCCCCCTCTTCCACGCTGACCTTGGTGATCAGGTCCGAATCGATATAGGTGCGGTCGCTGGTGCCCTGGTAGCCGCGGGCGGTGTGGGTGGACTGCAGGCTGCCGTCTATCACCACCGGCACCCGACCTTCGCCCTGCAGGCCGCGGATGCCCAGGTCGATGGCGCCGGCCTCGTTGCGAATATTGTTGGCCTGCACGCTGGGCAGGGCGGAGAAGATGTCGGCGTTGCCGGTGCCGCGCGCGCGGCGCAATTGGTCCGCGTCCAGCGCGGAAGCGCCGGCGGGCTTGGCCTTGCGCTCGGCGGTGACCCTGATTTTTTCAAGCTGCGGCGGCGTGTCCTCGGCGGCCAGCAGGGTTTGCGGATAGGCCGCCGACAGTAATAGGCAGGCGGAAAGACTCCGGTATTTCATGATATGGGTAGGGGGTGCTTTGGGTAGGAGCGCCGAAGTTAATGCTAATGATTCTCATTAACAATGGTAATTATACCAAGCCACTCTCCGCGCCGGCCCCACCAGGCACGCGGCTATTTACCGCCCAGCGGCACCTGCCAGCGCTGATCCTTGAGCGTGCGCATCACGATGTAGGAACAGATATCGCGCATGCCGGGGATGCGGTTCAGCCGCTCCACGATGAAACCGCTGAAGGCGGCCAGATTGCGGCAACGGACGTGCAACACATAGTTGCTGGGACCGGCGACGATGTAGGCGGCGGCGATCTCCTCGAACTGCCGGATGCGCTCGATGAAGTCTTCGTGCCAGTCTTCGCGCGCCCGATCCAGCGTCACGTGCACGATGGCCTCCAATTCATAACCCAGCAGACCCGGGTCCAGCTGCGCGTGATAACCGCGGATCAGGCCCTGGCTTTCCAGCGCGCGCACCCGCCGCAAACAGGCGGACGGGGACAGGGCCACTTGGTCGGCCAGGTCCTGATTGCTGAGCCTGGCGTTGTGCTGCAATGCGGAAAGAATCCGGCAATCTATCGCGTCGAGTTGCATTTGCAATTTCCCATCGTTATCCATCCGTTCCGCTGCAGTTCCTGCGAAAAGCATGCCATTAGCAACACCAACTTGCAATTTCTGGCGCAGGCCTTGGTGCTAGCATGATTCCAAGATTTCTCTCCCTGGAGCCGCTCCATGTTGCTTGACATCAGCCCCCCGCTGCGCGCCGGCCTGCCGGTCTGGCCCGGCGACACCGACTTCAAGGCCAGCCCGGCCTGGCAACTGGACGCCCACTGTCCTGTCAATGTGGCGCGGCTGACGCTGTCGCCGCACAGCGGCGCCCACGCCGACGCGCCCGCCCACTTCCAGGCCGCCGGCCAGGGCATAGGCCAGGTGGCGCTGGACGCCTATCTGGGGCCCTGCCGGCTGATCCATTGCCTGGCCCCCGGCCCGCTGATCCGGCTGACGCAGATCCAGGCCCGGCTCGCCGCCCTGCCCGGCGCGCTGCCGCCGCGCTTGTTGATCCGCAGCTACGAGCGCTACCCGCTGGAAGCCTGGGACGCGGACTTCCCCGGCGTGGAGGCCGCCGCCATCGACTGGCTGGGCGGCCAGGGCGTGCGGCTGATCGGCGTCGACACCGCCTCGCTGGACCCGATGGACAGCAAGACCATGGACGCTCACCACGCCACCGCGCGTCAGCGCATGGCCATTCTGGAACAGCTGCTGCTGGACCATGCGGCGGAGGGCGACTACGAATTGATCGCGCTGCCGCTGAAGTTGATGGACCTGGACGCCAGCCCGGTGCGCGCCGTGCTGCGACCCTTGCCCGTTTCCACCCCCCTCGTGTAGGACCCGCCATGAAACACACTCGCGAAACTTGTCTCGCCGCCGACCAGCAAGATCCGCTGGCCGGCTTCCGCCAACGCTTCGAGCTGCCGGCCAATACCATTTACCTGGACGGCAACTCGCTGGGCGTATTGCCCAAGGGCGCGCTGGAGCGCAGCCAGCAGGTGATCACCCGCGAATGGGGCCATGATCTGATCCGCAGCTGGAACACCGCCGGCTGGTTCGAACTGCCGTCTCGGCTGGGCGACAAGCTGGCGCCGCTCTTGGGCGCCGGCCCCGGCGAAACCGTGGTCACCGACACCACCTCGCTCAATCTGTTCAAGGCGCTGGCTGCGGCCTTGCGCATCCAGCGGCAGGCGCATCCGGAGCGCAAGGTGATCCTGTCCGAGCGCGACAACTTCCCCACCGATCTCTACATGATCCAGGGCATGATCGAATTCCTGCAGCAGGGCTACGAGCTGCGCCTGATCGACGAGGCGCGGCCGCTGGAACAGGCGCTGGACGACGAGGTGGCGGTGCTGCTGCTGTCCCACGTCAATTACCGCACCGGCTATTTGTACGATATGGCCGCGGTCACCCGCGCCGCCCATCAACGCGGCGCGCTGGCGATCTGGGACCTGGCGCACTCGGCCGGCGCGCTGCAGGTGGACCTGAACGGCGCGGACGCCGACTTCGCCGTGGGCTGCACTTACAAATACCTGAACGGCGGCCCGGGATCGCCGGCCTTCATCTGGGTGGCTCCGCGCCACCAAAACGCTTTCTGGCAGCCCTTGTCCGGCTGGTGGGGCCATGCCAAGCCCTTCGAGATGGCCGCCGACTACGCGCCGGCCCAAGGCATCCGCCGCTTCCTGTGCGGCACCCAGCCCATCGTGTCGCTGGCCCTGGTGGAGTGCGGGCTGGAGGTGGCGCGGCAGGTGGACCCGCAACAGCTGCGCGCCAAATCGCTGGCCTTGACCGATCTGTTCATCGAACTGGTGGAACAGCGCTGCGGCGGCCACCCGCTGACCCTGATCACCCCGCGCGAGCACGCGCGCCGCGGCAGCCATGTCAGCTTCCGCCACCCGCAGGGCTTCGCGGTGATGCAGGCACTGATCGCCAACGGCGTCGTCGGCGACTACCGCGAGCCGGAAGTGCTGCGCTTCGGCGTCACCCCGCTCTATCTGAGCCACGCCGACATCTGGGACGCGGTGGAGATCCTGCGCGAAATCCTGGACAGCGGCAGTTGGGACAAGCCGGAGTTCCACCGCCGCGGCGCGGTGACCTGAGCCCGGAACGGCACGACGGTCCTGCCGCCGCGCCTCCACATAGCCGCCGCCCGCGATAGCTACGCGGCCGGCGGCTCTACAGCGCAAGGGACGTCAGATCCCGCACACAGCGCCATCTACAGAGGAGAAACACCATGAGCAGCTTCCAGGACATCAAGGACCGGGAACAAGGCCTGCAACGCAGGCTGACCGCCGGACAGATGAGCATGATCGCCATAGGCGGCGCCATCGGCACCGGCCTGTTTCTCGGCAGCAAGTTCGCCATCGGCTTCGCCGGCCCCAGCGTGGTGCTCAGTTACGCCATCGGCGGCCTGATCACCCTGTTGCTGATGGGCTGCCTGGCGGAGATGACGGTGGCGCACGCCACCTCCGGCTCCTTCGGCGCCTACGCCGAGCACTACATCAGCCCGCTGGCCGGCTTCCTGGTGCGCTACTGCTATTGGGTCAGCGTGGTGATGGCGGTGGGCACCGAGATCACCGCGGTGGCCGAATACATGCGCTACTGGTTTCCCGACACGCCGCCCTGGATCTGGATCCTGCTGTTCTCCAGCGCGCTGATCGGCGTCAACGCCACCAATGTCAAGGCCTTCGGCACCGTGGAGTACTGGTTCTCCTCCATCAAGATCTTCGCCATCGTCGCCTTCATCTTGATGGGCTGCTACCTGGTGTGGGGCAGCGGCGATCCGGCTTACGGCGCGCGCAACTTCAGCGCCGACGGCGGCTTTTTCCCCAACGGCGTCTGGGGCATGTGGGTGGCGGTGGTGATCTCCATCTTCAGCTATCTGAGCGTGGAGATGATCGCGGTGGCCGCCGGCGAGGCGGAAAACCCGGAACAGGCGGTGCGCCAGGCTTTCCGCGCCACCATCGCACGGCTGGTGGTGTTCTACCTGCTGTCCTTGAGCCTGATCATCGCCATCGTGCCCTGGAGCCGCATCGGCGCCGGCAACAGCCCCTTCGTCACCGTGATGCAGGTGCTGAACATTCCCTACGCCGCCGGCATCCTCAACTTCGTGGTGGTGGTGGCCGCGCTGTCGGCGATGAACAGCCAGCTCTACATCACCACCCGCATGATGTTCAGCCTGTCGCGCGCCGGCGACGCGCCGGTCTCGCTGGGCAAGCTGAACCCGCGCGGCATCCCGGTCAACGCGCTCTTGCTGTCCACCAGCGGTATCGCGCTGGCGGCGGTGCTCTACGTGTTGTTTCCGCAACAGGCGTTCACGCTGATGATTTCGCTGTCGATGTTCGGCGCCATGTTCACCTGGCTGATGATCTTCTACACCCATCTGCGCTTCCGCCGTCACCACGACCAGGCCGGCGGGCTGGCGCTGCCGTTCAAGATGCGCCTGTTTCCCTACAGCACGCTGACCGGGCTGGGCTTGATGCTGGCGATCATGGTTACCACCATCTTCACCGAAGTGTTCCGGCTGACCCTGGTCTTCGGCCTGCCCTTCCTGCTGTTGCTGGTCGTGTTGTTCCACAAGGTGCGCAAGCCGCGGCTAACGCCGACTGCGCAAACGACTTAAGCCGCGCCGCTGCCGGGCCCCGCGCCCGGCCTGAGCGGCGGCGGCCGGCCCGCGCGCAAGCGCGGGACAAGGCTTAAACCGCGGCGGAAACGGCTGCGCGCGCGGCGCATGCCCATGGCGAAATGGCTGTTGCCGCGCAGCGCGGCGGATAGAAAACAGCGCTGACGCCGCCATCGGATTCGGCTTAGAATGTTCTGCTCGATACCCAATCCGGATAGCCCGCCCCCACCATGCCACGCCCGTCCGATCTCGCCCCCGGCGCCAGCCTGTCCGCGCTGCTGCGCGGCTTCGTCCTCCGTCATTGGCCCTATTACCTGCGCGCGGCGCTGATGCTGGCCGCCGTGGCGGTGCTCACCGTGCTGATTCCGCGCCAGATTGGGGAAATCGTCGACTTGCTGGCCAAGGGGGAGCTCGGCGGCCCGCAGCTGCTGCGCGAACTGGGCTGGCTGCTGCTGTTCGGCGTGGTCATCTATCTGCTGCGCGCCGGCTGGCGGCTGCAACTGTTCGCCGCCGCCTACCAGCTGGGCGTGGAATTGCGCACCCGGCTGTATCAGCGGCTGAGCCGCCAGGGGCCGGGCTTCTACCATCATCAGCGCACCGGCGACCTGATGGCGCGCGCCACCAACGACATCGACGCGGTGGAAATGGCCGCCGGCGAGGCGATGCTGGCCGGCTTCGACGGCAGCCTGACCCTGGTGATGGTGCTGGCGATGATGACCCTGGGCATAGACTGGCGGCTGGCCGCCGCCGCGCTGCTGCCCTTCCCGCTGATGGCCTTCGCCTTCTGGCGCATCACCCGCCGCGTGCATCAGGCCTGGGCCGGCTCGCTGCAAAGCTTCAGCCGGCTCAACGACCATGTGCAGGAAACGCTGAGCGGGGTGCGCACGCTGCGCACCTTGGGCCTGGAGGAACGCAACAGCCGCGAAATGGCCGGCCTGGCCGCCACCGCCTCCAACAACAGCCTGGAGGCGCAACGCTGGGAGGCGGCGTTCGAGCCGGTGGTGGGGCTGACCCTGAGCACCGCGGCGGCGGCCACGCTGGGCGTCGGCGGCTATCTGGTGTGGCAGCAACAGCTGACCATAGGCGCGCTGACCAGCTTCAGCATGTATCTGGGCCAATTGATCTGGCCGATGTTCGCCGCCGGCTGGGTGCTGTCGCTGCTGGAGCGCGGCCGCGCCGGCTGGAACCGGCTGGAGCCGGTGCTGAGCGCGCCCGAATCCGTGGACGACAGCGGCGCCGACGCCACGGAGCCGGCCGGCGAACTGCGCTGGCACGGCCTGGACTTCACCTACCCGGGCCAGAGCACGCCGGCGCTGCGCGCGATCGAGCTGCGCCTGGGCCGCGGCCAGACCCTGGGCATCGTCGGCCCCACCGGCAGCGGCAAGTCCACGCTGCTGCGACTGCTGCTGCGCCAGTATCCGCTGCCGGCCGGCAGCGTCAGCTGGAACGGCGTGCCGCTGGAGGAATACAAGATGGACGCCTTGCGCGCGGCGATCAGCTGGGTGCCGCAGGAATCCTTTTTGTTCTCGGCCTCGGTGGCCGACAATATCGCGCTGACGCGCCCGGACGCCGCCGAACGCGACATCGAGCGCGTGGCGCGGCTGGCGGCGGTGCACGAGGACATTCTGCGCCTGGCCCAGGGCTACGCCACCCCGGTGGGCGAGAAAGGCGTGGCCTTGTCCGGCGGCCAGCGCCAGCGCCTGGCCATCGCCCGCGCGCTGCTGGCGGACGCGCCGCTGCTGCTGCTGGACGACGCCTTGTCCGCGGTGGACACCCAGACCGAGACCCAGATCCTGCAACATCTGCGCGAGGCGCGCCGCGGCCGCAGCGTGATCATCGCCAGCCACCGGCTGTCCGCGGTGGCCGACGCCGACCACATCATCGTGCTGCAGCACGGCGGCATCGCCGAAGCCGGCAGCCACGAGGCGCTGCTGCAATTGAACGGCTGGTACGCCAGCCAATGGCGCTATCAACAACTGGAGGCCAGCCTGGATGAAATCTGATCAGTCCGCGATCAACCGCAAGCGGGCGGTGGCCCTGCTGCGCCAGTCCGCCGCGCCGGAAAACCGTCATGTGCTGTGGGGCACGCTGTGGCTGATCGCCGCCGCGCTGATGGAGGCGCTGTCGCCGCTGCTGGGCAAGGTGTTCATTGACCGCTACCTGCTGCCGCGCGCGCCGCAGTGGCTGGAAATGGGCCTGTTGCTGCTCGCCTGTCTGCTGGCCGGCTACGCCGCCTCCAGCCTGCGCTATCTGCAGCTGGTGCGCCTGTCCGGCGTGGCGATGCGCTCGGTGCAAAGGCTGCGCGAACAGGTCTACCGCCACGTGATCCGGCTGCCGATGGCCTTTTTCGACAAGGCGATCACCGGCCAGCTGGTCAGCCGCGTCACCAACGACACCGAATCGGTGAAGGCCTTGTACGTGCAGGTGCTGTTCGTGATGCTGGACAGCAGCATCGTGGTGATCGGCGTGATGGCGGCGATGGCCTGGCTGGACTGGCGGCTGATGCTGCTGGCGGCGCTGCTGCTGCCGGCGATGCTGGCCATCGTCTGGCTGTACCAGCGCTGGAGCGCGCCGTCGGTGACCCGCGCCCGCGCGTTGCGCAGCGACATCAACGCCCAAATGGCCGAATCCATCTCCGGCATGAGCGTGCTGCAAGCCGCCAACGCCACCGGCCGCTTCGCCGCGCGTTTCGACCAGGCCAACCGCAACTACTACCGGGCGCGGATCGCGGAGCTGAGCGCCAACGCCTGGCTGCTGCGTCCGGCGCTGGATCTGCTGAAGGTGCTGCTGCTGGCCGGGGTGATCTACAGCTTCAGCCAGCGGCCGCTGGGCGCGCTGCAGATCGGCGTGCTCTACGCCTTCATCAGCTATATCGGCCGCATGGTGGACCCGCTGATCCAGATCACCATGCAGTTCAGCCAGCTGCAGCAGGCGGTGGTGGCGGCGGCGCGGGTGGATGCGCTGCTGCAGGAACCGGCCGCGGCGGCCGGCCAGGGCCGCGGCCGCATCGGCCAGGGCGCGGTCAGCTTCCGCCAGGTGAGCTTCGGCTATCAGCCGGAGCGGCCGGTCTTGCCCGATCTGTCGCTGGAGATTCCGGCCGGCGGCTTCATCGGCATCGTCGGCCACACCGGCAGCGGCAAATCCACCTTGCTGTCGCTGCTGCTGCGCTTCTACGCGCCGCAGAGCGGCGAGATCCTGATCGACGAACAGCCGCTGGACGCCTTCGACGACGCGGCCTTCCGCGACGGCGTCGGCCTGGTGCCGCAGGAACCCTTCCTGCTGGCGGCCAGCGCCCGCGACAACATCGCCATGGGCCGTCCGCTGTCGCAACAGCAGATCGAGGACGCCGCGCGCGCCGCCGGCGCTCACGACTTGATCCTGGCGCTGGAACAGGGTTACGACACCGATATGGGCGAGAGCGGCTCGCGGCTGTCCAGCGGCCAGAAGCAGCTGATCGCCATCGCCCGCGCGCTGGCGGGCCGGCCGCGCATCCTGCTGCTGGACGAAGCCACCTCCCACATCGACAGCGAAACCGAACAGCTGGTGCAAGGGGCGCTGGAGAGGCTGCGCGGCCAGATCACGCTGATCTCCATCGCCCACCGGCTGTCCACCATCCGCGACGCCGACCGCATCATCGTGCTCAACCACGGCCAGATCGCCGAAACCGGCAATCACGAGGAGCTGATGACCGTGGGCGGCATCTACCAACGGCTATACTTGCTGCAGCAATTGCAGCCGGAAGCCGGTTGAGCCCGCGACGAATCCGCCATGCACCGTTTCCCCGCCCTGCCCGCGCCCGAGGCGCTGATCGACACCCACTGCCATCTGGACGCGCCGGAACTGGCGCCCATGCTGGCCGCCGTGCTGGAGCGCGCGCGCGCCGCCGGCGTCGGCCAGATCCTGGTACCGGCGGTGCGCGCCGACACCTTCGACGCGGCGGCGGCGATGCGCCGCGACCACGGCTGCTGGATAGGCTTCGGCCTGCACCCCATCTATCTGGAACGGCATCTGGACGAGCATCTGGAGCAACTGGAGCGCGCGCTGCGCGAGCAGCGGCCGGAGGCGGTGGGGGAAATCGGCCTGGATTTCTATCTGCCGGAACTGGACCCGGCGCGGCAGGAGGCCTTGTTCGTCGAGCAACTGAAGCTGGCGCGCAAATACGCGCTGCCGGTGGTGCTGCATGTGCGCCGTTCGGTGGACCGCGTGCTCAAGCACCTGCGCGAGCAGCGCGTCGAGCTCGGCATCGCCCACGCCTTCAACGGCAGCCCGCAGCAGGCGGAAGCGATGCTGCGCCAGGGCATGAAGCTGGGCTTCGGCGGCGCGATGAGCTATTCCGGCTCGCAGCGCATCCGCCGGCTGGCGGCCACGCTGCCGCTGTCCGGCCTGGTGCTGGAAACCGACGCGCCGGACATCCGCCCCGAGTTCGCCCAGGACCGGCCCAACGAGCCGGCCCATCTGGCCGCCTTCAGCGCGCTGCTGGCCGAACTGCGGGGCGTGCCGGAACCGGAGCTGCGCCGCGCCTTGCGCCGCAACAGCCTGGACGCGCTGGGCATCGCCGGCTGACATGCCCTCCCATTCTCAGGTACGGAAGCGCCTGAGGTTGGCGTCCAGATCCACCGACAGCTGCTGCAATGCCTGCGACAGCTGGCTGGCCTGGCCGGAGGCCTTGGCGGTGCTCTCGTTCATCTGCGCCATCTGCTCGACATTGCCCGCCACCAGCAGGCTGGCGTGGCTCTGCTCCTTGATCGCGTTGGCGATGTCGGTGATGCGCTCCACCGAGTGCTGCGACAGCTGATGAATCTCGCGCAGCGACTCGGCCACGCTGGAGGTGCTGCTGACCCCGCTCTCGATGCGGGCGTTGGCCTGCTGCATGCTTTGGTAGGCGCGCTGGGTATCGGTCTGCACGCCTTCGATATGGGTGGAAATCTCGGTGGTGGCCTGGCTGGTGCGCTCGGCCAGCTTGCGCACCTCGTCCGCCACCACAGCGAAGCCGCGACCCATCTCGCCGGCGCGCGCCGCCTCGATCGCCGCGTTCAGCGCCAACAGATTGGTCTGCTCGGCGATGTCGCGGATCACCCTCACGATGTCGCCGATGTCGCTGGAACGCTGATTGAGCTGCCCCATCACCGTGGAGGTTTCGGTAATGCCGCTGGCGATCAGCTGAATCTCGCTGGCGGCTTTTTCCGCCAGGCCGTTGCCGCGATCCGCCTGCGCCATGGTCTGGCGCGCCTGGCCTTCCACATCGCGGGTGTTGTCCGCCACCAGATTGATGCTGACCGACATCTGCTCGATCGCCGCCGCGCCGCTGGCGGCGGACTCCGCCTGATTGGCCGCGGCGCCGGACACCTGGGAGCTGACGTCAGCCATCTGGCCGGAGGCGCTGGCCAGCTGGGTGGCGTGGCCCTGGGCCTCCTGCACCAGCCGGCGCACGGTGCCCACCAGCGAGGCCAGCGATTCGCCTACGCTGCCCAGCTCGTTGCGGCCGAAGTCCGGCAGCTCCAGGTTCAAGTCGCAGGTTTGCGCCAGTTGCTGCGCGGAGTCCCGCATCTGCAGCAAGGGCACGCGGATGGAGCGGATGATGTACCAGGACACCACCAGGCTGGCCAGCAGGCCTATCACCACCGTGGCCAGCAACTGGCTGCGCACCGCGTCCGCCGAGGCGTCGATCTGGCTGCGCAAGCGCGCCACCGCGTCGGAACCGCCCTTGGCCAGTTTGGCCGAGACCTCTTCCATCTGGTGGATGCTGCCCTTGTACTGGCCAAACGCCTTGTTGGCGTCGCTGGTGCTGGCAAGCTCCTGCTTGTCCACCTTGGCGCCCACCGCCTTGAAACCGTCGGCGTAGCTGTTGAGCAGGCCGTCCAGCGCGGTCAGCTGCTGGGCGGCGTCGCCGTTCAGCGGGTGGGTGCCGGCGTTCTTGATCGCCGCGTGCGCGCCGTCCAAGGTCTTGCTCCATTTCCCGCCGTACTCGGCGCGCTTGGCCGCGTCGCCCAGATTGATGAAATAGTCCTTCTCGAAACGCCGCAGATTGCCCATATGCTGCTGCAACTCCACCACGTCCCGGTAAAAGGCCAACTCGTGCGTGCTGACATCCTCCACCCGGCTGGAAATGCTGCCCAGCCCCATGAACGCCAGCAAGCTGGTCACCGCCAGCGCCACCAACAGCAAGGCGAAACCCAGAGTGATCCGGGCCGCAATCGTCATATTCCGCATTTACACACTCCCCAACCAAACCGTATTTTTTTGGATTCCCGCCGATCAAGTCGCGGTTTCGCCGCGATTGTAAACCAAGCCGTTTGCGGCGTTCTCCGCATGACTCCGGCAAGTTTCACAGTCTGCTCACCGCATGCGCGGCGGACGCAAAAAAAGCCGTCAGCATGAGCTGACGGCTTCCTTTACGCTGCGCGCGGGGTCTACTGCGGCTGACGCGACAACTTGAAGGTTCTGGCAAAGCCCAATACACAGACGAAGAATAGTCCGCTTAAGAAGATTTCGCCCCATGCAAGTTGCTGCGACAGACCGCGATCGGCCCAACCGCGCATCACGCCCTCGGTGAAGTAGGCCAGGATGAACATGCTGGCCCATTGGTAGGTGTACAGACGCTGGCTCAGAATGCCGCGCAGCGGCAGCAGCAGCACCGCCGCCTTGAGCGCCAGCAGCGAGCCGCCCGGACGCAGCGGCGCCAGCCACAGCTCCCAGGCCAGGCACAGCAGGATCAGCGCGATCAGCGACGCCGACGCGCCGTAATACCAGGCGTTTCGATTCATGAACCGTCCTCCAGCAAAGGGCGCGCCTTCTTGCGGCCCAGGAACACCGCCATCAGGATGCCCGCTTCGTACAGCAGCCACAGCGGCACCGCCAACAGGGTTTGCGACAGCACGTCCGGCGGCGTGACGATGGCGGCCACCACGAAGGCGCCGACAATCACGTAAGGCCTGCCCTGGCGCAGTTTTTCCACCGACACCACGCCCATGCGCACCAGCAGGATCACCACCACCGGCACTTCGAAAGTGACGCCGAAGGCCACGAACATGCCGAGCACGAAGGACAGGTATTTGTCGATATCGGTCATCATGCTGACCCCGGCCGGCGTCACCGCCGACAGGAAGCCGAACACCACCGGGAACACCAGAAAATAGGCGAAAGCCATGCCGATGAGGAAGAGCAGCAGGCTGGACACGACCAGCGGCAGCACCAGCCGCTTCTCATGGTGATAGAGTCCGGGCGCGACAAAGGCCCAAATCTGGTACAGGGTGTTGGGCAGCGAGATCAGAAAGGCCACCAGCATGGTCACCTTGACCGGCACGAAAAAGGGCGCGGTGACATCGGTGGCTATCATGTTCGCTCCCGCCGGCAGCGCGTCCAGCAGGGGCTTGGCCAGCAGGTGGTAGATATCCCCGGACCAATGGAACAGGCCGAGAAACACCAGCGCGACGCCGAGCAGCGCCCGCACAAGGCGGGTGCGCAGCTCGATCAGATGCGCGAGCAAGGGTTGTTCATTCATGCGCGGGATTTCCAATGGATTCAGGAACGGCCGAAGCGGGCGCCAGTCCCGCCCGGCCGGGTGCAACCGACCTCAGCGCAGCGATGGCGGATCCGCCGGCTGGGGAGCCGGCTTTGCCGGCGGTAGGTCGTCGAACAGATCCAGCTGGTTCTCGTCCTTGACCGGCGCCGCCTCGGCCTGCGCCTCGACGTCGGCCGGAAGCGGGTCCAGCAGATCCGGCTGCAAGCCGCCGTGGATGGCGTTGACCGCCTCGTCCACCGGCGCGCGCGCCTCGTCCGCCAGCGCGCGCAGTTCGGCGCCGTTCTGCTCCATCGCCTCGCGCACGCCGCGCACTTCGGAGTCGAGCTGGCCTTTGAACGACTGCGCCGCGTCCTCGATGTCCTGCCGCAATTCGTTCAGGCCGGTCAGGTTGGCCTGTTGCTGGATGTCGGCCTTCACCGTGGCCACGAAGCGCTGGGCCCGCCCCACCAGCGCGCCCAGGGTGCGCGCCACCGTAGGCAGGCGCTCCGGCCCCAACACCACCAGGGCCACCACGCCGATCAACAGGATTTCGCCAAAGCTGATTTCAAACACGCTTGAACCGTCCGCGCCTTATTTCTTGTCGGCGTCGCCGTCGATGATGCGGCCGGTTTCAGCCGGCTTGTCCTTGGCGGCCTTGTCGTTCTCGCCGTTCATGCCTTCCTTGAAGCCTTTGACCGCGCCGCCCAGATCCTCGCCGATATTGCGCAGTTTCTTGGTGCCGAACACCAGCACCACGATTAGCAATACCACCAGCCAGTGCCAAATGCTGAAAGAACCCATGATTCACTTCCTTATCAAATCGAATTAGTCCGCGGAGGCCGCCCGGCCGTCCGCCCTGGCCGGATAGGCCAATCAGTTTTTGTGGCCGAACACATGCACATGCAGGTGGAACACTTCCTGCCCGCCGCCGCGGCCGGTGTTGATGCCGGTCTTGAAACCGCCCTCCAGGCCCTGTTCGCGCGCCAGCTTGGGCGCCAGGGTCAGCATCTTGCCCAGCACCGCCTCGTGCTCGGGGCCGCAATGGGCCAGCGAATCCACGTGCAGCTTGGGAATCAGCATGAAATGCACCGGAGCGATCGGACGGATGTCGTGGAAGGCCAGCACATCGTCGTCTTCGTAGATTTTATTGGCCGGAATCTGTCCGGCCACGATTTTGCAGAAGATGCAGTCTGTCATTATTGTCCGCTCTCGCTAACTCTTAAGGGGTGGGGGCGCGGGAAGCCTTTTCATCCAGGCCGGAAATACCCTCGCGCCGCTTCAACTCCATCAGCACGTCCTCGGGCCGCAGGCCATGATAGGTCAGCAACACCATGCTGTGGAACCACAGATCCGCCACTTCGCGCACCAAGTGCAGCTTGTCCTTGTCCTTGGAGGCCATCAGCGTCTCCGCCGCCTCCTCCGCCACTTTCTTCAAAATGGCGTCCTCGCCCTTGTGAAACAGGGACGCCACATAGGAAGACTGGGAACTGGCTTCGCGCCGCGCTTCCAGCGTGTCCGCGATGGTTTTCAGCACATCCTGGCTCATGTCGCTATTCCTTTACGCCGCAACCCCGGCAAGTATATGTCGTTCCGATGGCAAAACGATAACAATCGCCTTGCCGGCTGCCATTCTAACGGCCAGCCGGCGCGCGGCGTTGACCGCGCGCAAGTCAATCCTTGCGGTAGATCGCGTCCGGGTCCTTCAATACCGCGTCCACCACTTCCCAGTCTTGCCGCGCCGGATCGAAACGACGGTAGAAGCAGCTCTCGCGGCCGGTGTGGCAGGCGATGCCGCCGGCCTGCTCGATCTGCATCACCACCACGTCGCCGTCGCAGTCCAGCCTCAGTTCCTTGACGGTTTGCAGATGGCCGGAATCCTCGCCCTTCTTCCACAATTTGCCGCGCGAGCGGCTCCAGTAATGGGCGACGCCGGTTTCGGCGGTCAGGGCCAGGCTGTCGCGGTTCATCCACGCCACCATCAGCACCCGGCCGCTGGCGGCGTCCTGGGCGACGGCGGCCACCAGGCCCTTGTCGTCCCACTTGACTTCATCCAACCAATTCATCGCTCACCTTTGCGCCGCGCGCCTTGGCTATGAGTGGCGGCGCGGCAAATGATTCAGCGCGGCGCCCGCTTCGCCTCAAATTAAGACGCCGGCAAGAATGTTGATCAGCGCGCGTCCGTTCACAGACGCACTTCGATGCCGGCATCCCGCATCGCCCGCTTGGCCTCCGCCACCGTATGCTCGCCGAAGTGGAAAATGCTGGCGGCCAGCACCGCGTCGGCCTTGCCCAGCTTGACGCCGTCCACCAGGTGCTGCAGCGTGCCGACGCCGCCGGAGGCGATCACCGGGATGTCCACCGCCTCCGACACCGCGCGCGTCAGTTCCAGATTGAAACCTATCTTGGTGCCGTCGCGGTCCATGCTGGTCAGCAGGATTTCGCCGGCCCCCAGCTGCTGCATCTGGCGCGCCCACGCCACCGCGTCGATGCCGGTGCGCGTGCGGCCGCCGTGGGTGAACACTTCCCAACGGTCGTTCTCCGGCGTCACCGCCTTGGCGTCCACCGCCACCACCACGCACTGGCTGCCGAAGCGATCGGCCGCCTCGCCTACCAGCTGCGGCCGGGTCACCGCCGCGGTGTTGATGCTGACCTTGTCCGCGCCGGCGCTAAGCAGGCGGCGGATGTCCGCCACCTCCCGCACGCCGCCGCCCACGGTCAGCGGAATGAACACCTGCTCCGCCACCGATTCGATCACGTGCAGGATGATGTCGCGCTGGTCCGAGCTGGCGGTGATGTCCAGAAAGGTCAGTTCGTCCGCGCCCTGCTCGTTGTAGCGGCGGGCGATTTCCACCGGGTCGCCGGCGTCGCGCAGACCCAGGAAGTTGACGCCTTTGACGACGCGACCGGCGGTCACGTCCAGACAGGGGATGATGCGTTTGGCAAGCATAAGGAGTCCGGCAAACGGCCGACCGGCCCGGGCCAAGAACCTGTTCACGATCTGCTGCGCGTCGTGAGACGCGACACGGCGAGTGCGTCTTCGAAATGCTCATGTACCACGTGTACATTCCGCTTTCTCAGACGTTTTCGCCTTGTCTCGCTCTAGCTCGCTAGATCGTAAACACGCTCTAAGGCGCCCGGGCCGGCATGGCTTGGTGATTCTGGAAACGGCGTCGGCTTATGCCGACAATTCGTCGGCCAGGGTCTGCGCGGCGGCGAAATCGATGCCGCCCTCGTAGATCGCGCGGCCGGTGATCGCGCCTTCGACGCCCTCGTCCTCCACCGCGCACAGCGCGCGGATGTCGTCGAGATTGCTCAGGCCGCCGGAGGCGATCACCGGGATGGTCAGCGCCTGCGCCAGCTTGACGGTGGCGTCGATGTTGACGCCGTTCATCATGCCGTCGCGGCCGATGTCGGTGTAGATCACCGAATTGACGCCGTAGTCCTGGAAGCGCTTGGCCAGGTCGATCACCTTGTGATTGGTGATCTTGGCCCAGCCGTCAATCGCCACCATGCCGTCCTTGGCGTCCAGGCCGACGATGACCTGGCCGGGGAAGGCGTCGCAGGCGTCGTGCAGGAAGCCCGGAGTCTTGACCGCGGCGGTGCCGATGATCACGTAGGACAAGCCCATGTCCAGGTACTTCTCTATGGTGTCCAGGTCGCGGATGCCGCCGCCTAGTTGCACCGGCATGTCATCGCCGACTTCGCCCAGAATGTCGCGGATCACCGCCAGATTCTTGGGCTTGCCGGCGAAGGCGCCGTTGAGATCGACCAGATGCAGGCGCCGGGCGCCCTGATCGCGCCAATGGGCGGCGACTTGCACGGGGTCGTCGGAGAAAACGGTGGCATCGTCCATCACGCCCTGTTTCAGGCGTACGCATTGACCGTCTTTCAGGTCTATCGCGGGTATCAGCAGCATGGTGCTAAATCAAACGTGAGTTAAACACTGCCGTCCCAGGCCAGGAAGTTCTTCATCATCTGAAGGCCGGCCCGGTGGCTCTTTTCGGTGTGGAACTGGCTTGCGAAGATGTTCTCACGACCGACAATACAGGAAAACCGCTCTGGATATTCACTTTCCGCCAGCGTCAGGCCCGCATCGGCCGGCGCAAAGTGGTAACTATGCACAAAATAGAAACGTTCGCCGTCGGCGATCCCGGCGAACAAGGGATGGACCTGCGTTTGGAACACCTGGTTCCATCCCATGTGCGGCACTTTCAGCCGCTCGCCTTCGGCGTCGCGCAGCCCGGCGGCAAAACGCGCCACCTTGCCGGGAAACAGGCCCAGGCCTTGGGTCGGCCCCTCTTCGCTTTCCTCGAACAATAGCTGCGCGCCGACGCAGATGCCAAAAAACGGCTTGCTCTTGGTGCTTTCCCTTATCGCCTCGGCCAAACCGTGCTGGTTCAGTTCGCGCATGCAGTCCGGCATCGCGCCCTGTCCGGGGAAGATCACCTTGTCCGCCTTGAGCACGGCCTCCGGCTCGCTGGTGAGAAAGATGTCCGCGCCAATGTCGTTGACCGCCTGCGCCGACTTGAGCACCGAATGCAGATTGCCCATGCCGTAATCCACTACTGCAACTTTCATCGCCATCCTACAAACTCGCTTCGGGGGTGGCAGCACTCCAGCCGAGTGCCGCCGGAGTCCTGAAAAAAACCGCCGCGGCCGCCCGCGCCGCTGCGGGGACCGGCCGGATCATGCGCTCAGCGTGCCCTTGGTGGACGGCGTCTGTCCGGCCATGCGCTCATCCGCCTCACAGGCCATGCGCAAAGCGCGGCCGAAAGCCTTGAAGATGGTCTCGGCCTGATGGTGGCTGTTGACGCCGCGCAGATTGTCTATGTGCAGCGTGACCATGCCGTGGTTGACGAAGCCGTGGAAAAACTCGGAAAACAGGTCGACGTCGAACTGGCCGATGCTGGCGCGGGTGTACTCAACGTTGTACGACAGGCCGGGGCGGCCGGACAGGTCGATCACCACCCGGCTCAAGGCCTCGTCCAGCGGCACGTAGGCGTGGCCGTAGCGGCGAATGCCCTTCTTGTCGCCTATCGCCTTGGCGAAGGCCTGGCCCAGGGTGATGCCGATGTCCTCCACCGTGTGGTGGGCGTCGATGTGCAGGTCGCCGTGGGCGACCACGTCCAGATCAATCAGGCCGTGACGGGCTATCTGGTCCATCATGTGGTCGAGAAAGGGCACGCCGGTTTCAAAGCGGCCTACGCCGGCACCGTCCAGATTCAGGCTGACGGTGATCTGGGTTTCCAGGGTATTGCGGGTAACGGTTGCGGTTCTCATGGCTCAGGCGAAGTAAGCGTCCAGGGCCGCCAGCATGGCGTCGTTTTCCTGCGGCGCGCCCACGGTCAGGCGCAGGCATCGCTCCAGCAAGGGGTGGCTGCCGTGCAATTGCTTGATCAGGATGCCGCTGGCCTTGAAATGCTGGTACAAGGCCGGCGCGTCCGGCACCCGGACGGTGATGAAATTGGCTTCCGACGGGAAGGCTTCGATGGCGGCGTGGCGCGCCAGCCCGGCGGCCAGCCGGCCGCGTTCCTCGCACAGCTCCGCCGCCTGGCGGTTGAACACCTCGATATGGCGCAGCGAGAAGCGCGCGGCGGCCTGGGTCAGCACATTGATGTTGTACGGCGGCCGCACCTTGTCCAGTTCGCGGATCCAGGCGGCGGGGCCGGCGGCGTAGCCCAGGCGGATGCCGGCCAGGCCCAGCTTGGACAGCGTGCGCATCACGATCAGATTGTCGCGCAGGCCGGCCAGGTTCATGAAGCTGTCGCTGGCGAAGGCCTGATAGGCCTCGTCCACCACCACCAGGCCGGGCGCGGCCTCGCAGATCGCCTCCACCTCGGCGCGGGCGAAACGCGGGCCGGTCGGGTTATTGGGGTAGGACACGAACACCACCGCCGGCTGATGTTCGGCGATGGCCGCCAGCGTCGCCGGCAGATCCAGGCTGAAATCGGAACGCAGCGGCACGCCGACGTAGTCGAGGCCGGAGAACAGCGCGTTCATCTTGTACATCACGAAGGACGGCTCCAGCGCCAGCAGTTTGGCGCCGGGGCGGGCCAGCGCCTGCGCCACCAGGGTGATCAGCTCGTCGGAGCCGTTGCCCAGCAGCACTTCGGCCGGCTCGGGTATCGAGAACGCCTGCTTCAGCTGGGCTTTCAACGTGCCGCCGGACGGATCCGGATAGCGGTTGACGGCGACGTCGGCCAAGGTCCGCGCCAGTTCCTGGCGCAAGTCGGCCGGCAAGGGCCACGGGTTCTCCATGGCGTCCAGCTTGATGTAGCCGTCGGCGGAGGCTACCGGGTAGGCGCTGATGGCGGCGATCTCATCGCGCACCAGCTGTCGGACGGACTTTTTCATGACTTCGCAATCGGCCTCGCGGCCAACAAAAGCCCCGCGGACGGAGCCGTGTTATCGGAAACGGCGAAAAGCTATAGTAGCGTGTTCATTCGCTTTCAGCTACTCGACCCAGTTCGCCCGTTCCCGCAGCCGTGGCGGCAGCTCCACGCCGTCGCGCGCCAGCCCTTCGCGGCTGAAAACATAGCGGCCTTCCGACGGCGTCACCGGGAACAGGCTGGCCACCGGCTGGCCGCGGAACAGCACCTGTTCGGCCAGCTTGGCCGCCTCGCGGCCCTGCTCGTAGCCGGACAGCACCAGGCCGCCGGCGGCCTTGTCCTTGCCGACGGAGAAATCCCAGAACGCGAACAGCGGCAGTTTGGCGTGGGCGGCGGTCCAGCGCAGCGCTTCGTCGCCGGGCACCACCTTGCCGCCGGCGTCGCGCAGGGTGAAGTAGAGGCCCACCCAGATCGCCTGGTAACGGCCGGCGGCGCCCAGCACCCGCCGCTGCCACTCGGCGTAGGAGCCGGTCAGCGCCAGGTCGACGTGGATATTGGACAACAACATGGCGTCGCGGCCGCCGAAGGTTTCGTCGCGGATGATGCGCGAGGTGAGGTCGTCGTCGAACAACACCAGCGCGTTGCGCATCCCTTGGACGGTCTTGCCCAATTCGAAGACGCTGCGCAGGATCAAGGGCCGCTCCAACACGCCGCTGACCCCCGTCACCGCGCCCGGGAAGTAGTTGCGCGGATTGTTGTTGATGCCCAGATAGATCACCGGCACGCCCTGCTGGGCCAGCTTGCTGCCCACTCTCTGCAAGGCGGCGTCGTCGCCGACGATGACAAGGTCCGGCTTTATTTTCGCCGCCAGCGCCAGCGCCTCGTCGGCGCGCGCCTGATGCTGGGCCGGCGGCAGACGCTTGGTGTCCATCGCGTAATGGCTCAGCTGCACGCGCTTGCCCAGCCGCTCCTGCAAGGCGCGGCGGTAGTCCTGATCCCAGGGGTAGTCGCTGTGATAGCTCTCCACCACCAGCACCCGCGGCTGCGCCCAGGCCGCTGCGGACAGGAAAAAGGCCAGACAGAGTCCGGCCATGATGCGTTGCAGCCCAGCCATCGCCTTCTCCGGTTACTTATCCAGAGTAAGCGATGGCGCGGCGTTTTGCTTCGGGCGCTAGACGTCCAGCCTCAGCTCCGCGGCGCGCGCGTGCGCGCTCAGGCCTTCGCCGTGAGCCAGCAGGCTGGCGACCTGGCCCAGCGTCTGCGCGCCAGCCTGGGACACCCGGATCAGGCTGCTGCGCTTCTGGAAGTCGTAGACTCCCAGCGGGCTGGCGAAACGCGCGGTGCGGCTGGTGGGCAGCACGTGATTGGGGCCGGCGCAATAATCGCCCAGGCTTTCCGAGGTGAAGCGGCCCATGAAGATGGCCCCGGCGTGGCGAATCAGCGGCAACAGCTCGTCCGGATTGGCCACCGACAGCTCCAGGTGCTCGGGCGCGATGTAGTTGGCGATCTCGCAGGCTTGCGCCAGGTCGCCGACCTGGATCAGCGCGCCGCGATTGCCGAGGCTGGCCTCGATGATGGCGCGGCGCGGCATCTGCGGCAGCAGCCTGGCGACGCTGGCCTCGACCTGGGCGATGTAGTCCGCCGACGGGCACAGCAGGATGGCCTGGGCGATCTCGTCGTGCTCGGCCTGGCTGAACAAGTCCATCGCCACCCAGTCCGGCGGGGTGTCGCCGTCGCAGATCACCAGGATCTCGGACGGGCCGGCCACCATGTCTATGCCCACCACGCCGAACACGCGGCGCTTGGCCGCGGCGACGTAGGCGTTGCCGGGGCCGGTGATCTTGTCGACCTGGGGCACGGTTTCGGTGCCGTAGGCCAGCGCCGCCACCGCCTGCGCGCCGCCACAGGTGAACACTTTGTCGACGCCGGCGATATAGGCGGCGGCCAGCACCAGATCGTTGCGCTCGCCGTCCGGCGTCGGCACCACCATGATGATTTCGCCTACGCCGGCCACCTTGGCCGGCATCGCGTTCATCAGCACCGAGCTGGGATAGGCGGCCTTGCCGCCCGGCACGTAGATGCCGACGCGGTCCAGCGGCGTCACCTGCTGGCCCAGCAAGGTGCCGTCCTCGTCCTGATAGCTCCAGGAATGCGCCAGCTGCTTCTCGTGATAGCGGCGCACCCGCTCCGCGGCGGTGCTGAGCGCGTGACGCACCGGATCGCTCAGCCGATGGAAGGCGGCTTCCAGTTGCTCGCGCGACAGCGTCAGTTCGGCCATCGAGGCCGCGCTCATGCGGTCGAAGCGGTTGGTGTACTCGATCACCGCGGCGTCGCCGCGCGCCTTGACCTCATCACAGATGGCGGCGACGGCGGCGTCGACGGCCGGGTCCTGCGCGGTTTCAAACGCCAACAACGCCTGCAGGCGTTCGGTGAAATCGGCTTGGGAGGATGACAGTTTCAGCATGGAGCGGACCTCAGGCCGGCACGGCGCCGGCGAATGCGTCCAGCACCGGCTGGATCACGTCGTGTTTGAGCTTGAGCGCGGCCTGGTTGACCACCAGCCGCGAACTGATGTCGACGATGTGCTCGACCGCGATCAGATCGTTGGCGCGCAGCGTGCCGCCGGTGGACACCAGATCGACGATGGCGTCGGCCAGGCCGACCAGCGGCGCCAGCTCCATCGAGCCATAGAGCTTGATGATGTCCACGTGCACGCCTTTGCGGGCGAAATGCTCGCGCGCGATCTGCGGATACTTGGTGGCGATCTTCAAGCGCGCGCCGCGGCGCACCGCGGCCTCGTAGTCGAAGCCGTTCTGCACAGCCACCATCATATTGCACTTGGCGATATTCAGATCCAGCGGCTGATACAGGCCGGCGCCGCCGTGCTCGATCAGCACGTCGCGGCCGGCGATGCCCAGATCGGCGGCGCCGTACTGGACATAGGTCGGCACGTCGGACGCGCGCACGATCACCAGCCGCACGCCCGGATGATTGGTGCCGATGATCAGTTTGCGCGAGGCTTCCGGATCCTCCGCCGGCAAAATGCCGGCGGCGGCCAGCAAAGGCAGGGTTTCTTCAAAGATGCGCCCTTTGGACAGGGCAATAGTCAGCTTCATGGTGTCTTGCGGCAAGAATGACGAAATCGAAGTTAAAACGGAAGGCGCGGGCTCAGCCCACCAGCGCGCGGCGTTCGCGCTCCAGCAGGCCGACGTAGCGCTGGATCAGCGTCTCCATCGCCGGCGTCAGCCCCAGATAGGAGCAACCTATGCGCACGGCCTCGTTGCCGTTGCGCAGTTTGGCGGCCAGCCGGTGGCGGACTTCCAGCCCGATATGCAGCGCGCCCAGCGGCTTCAGGTCCAGCGTGCAGCGCTGGTATTGCTGGCCGATGTCGAAGCCCGGCGTGCCCGGCTGCGGCAGCCACATGCTGACGCCGCCCAGGCTGACGTCGAACAGGGGCAGATCGATGGGCTTGTGCGGATAGTCGGCCACATGGCACATCACCGGGCTGGCCACCGGGGTCTGGATGCGGAAGAATTCGCGGCGCTGCAGCTTGATCACCTGCTCCGGCAGGTCGGCCTGGAAGGCCGGCTGGCCCTCCCAGTCTACGCGCCGCACCTGGCCGGTGACGAACTGGGTCTTGACGCCTTCCGGCGAGCAGACGAAGACATTGCGCTCGCTGGCCAGCAGATGCTCATTGGTCTCCGGATCCGCGCCCCAGTCGAACACCAGCGTGCCCGCCTTGTGGTCCACTTCCAGGAAGCGGGTCAGGATGAAGGTTTTCCCCTTGTTGGAAAACACCGTCACCATGTGGCCGTTCTTGGCGATGCCGGCCAGGTGATGGGCGATCTCCACCGACGTGGACAGCGTGTATTTGGCGAGATCCAACGATGGCTGCGAGCCGGATGTTGCGCCAGCGTTATGGTCGTTGCTCACTTTGATCCGACTTTCATGTCTGCGTCAGTTTCCGATACGCCAAGTTTAGCGTAACAACTGTCCAATATCATGAGCCAAGCTCGCCGACGGCGTCCCATAGGCTTCAAACACCCGCAAACGGCCCTGTTTATCCAACAGATAGGAGCCGGCGCTGTGGTCCACGCTATAGCCGCCGCCCGGCTGGCTCACGCGCTGGGCGACGATCTTGTACTGGTTCTTGATCTGTTCGACCTCGCCGGCGGTGCCGGTCAGGCCGATGAAGCCGCGGTTGAAATGCGGCACGTAGCCGGCCAGCACCTGCGGCGTGTCGCGCTCGGGATCGATGCTGACGAACAGCACCTGCACCTGGTCGGCCTTATCGCCCAGCTGCTTCACCGCGGCCGCGTATTCCAGCATGGTGGTCGGGCAAACGTCCGGACAATGGGTGTAGCCGAAGAACAGCGCCACCACCTTGCCCTGGTATTGGGACAGGCTGCGGCGCTGGCCTTGATGGTCGGTCAGCGTGAAATCGCCGCCTATCGACGCGCCGGCGACGTCGGTGCCTTTCAAATCCAGCTTGGGTTCATTCGGCGAGCACGCGGCCAGCCACAGCGGCAGCAACAGCCAGCCGGCGAGTTTTATCAATTTGCGCATCAGGAAACGGGTATCAGCCAGTAGTGGTCTATCAGCAGGGCCGCGAACAGCCAGGTCAGATACCAGATCGACCAGGCAAAGGCGCGGCGGGCCAGAGCGTCAGCATACTGGCGATGCAGGCGCACGGCAAGGAAGAGCAGCCGAGCGTCCAGCGCCAGCGCCGCCAGCAGATAGAGCCAGCCGGCCGCTCCCATCGCCACCGGCAGCAGGGTGATGGCCGACAACAGCAGCGAGTACAGCAAGATGGACAAGGTGGTGAAACGCTGGCCGTGGGTGACCGGCAGCATGGGCAGCCCGGCGCGGGCGTAATCGTCGCGGCGGTACAGCGCCAGCGCCCAGAAATGCGGCGGCGTCCAGGCGTAGATGATCAGGAACAGCACCAGCGCGAAGGCGTGCACCTCGCCGGTCATCGCCGCCCAGCCCAGCACCGGCGGCATCGCGCCGCTGGCGCCGCCGATCACGATGTTCTGCGGCGTGTTGGGCTTGAGCAGCAAGGTGTAGACGATGGCGTAACCGACGAAGGTGGCCAGCGTCAGCCAGGCGGTCAGCGCGTTGACCAGGCCGGCCAGCAAGGCCATGCCGATGCCGCCGGCGGTCAGCGCGATGATCAGGGTCTCGGCCGCGCCGGCCTCGCCGCGCGCGGTGGCGCGCCAGGCGGTGCGGCGCATATTGGCGTCCACCGTGCGCTCCACCAGACAGTTGATCATCGCCGCCGCGCCGGCCACCAGCGCGATGCCGGCGGTGGCCGGCAACAAGCGCGCCGGGTCCGGCCAGCCCGGCCCCGCCAGGAACATGCCTATCACCGCGCAGAACACGATCAGCCCCACCACCCGGGGTTTGGCCAGTTGCATCAAGGCGACCGCGTGCTGGCGCGCCTGCTGAAGCTCCGCTGCGTTCATGTTTTTTCCCCCTCAGGATGCGGCGCTCAAACCCATTCGCGATGATTTTTCGAAAGACTGGGCAACGGCCCGACCGCCTGCTTTTGAACGGCTCGCGCCGGGCGCAAGCGCAGCGCCAGCAAGCTGGACGCCAGCAGCAGGCCGGCGGCGCCGGCGTTGTGAGACACCGCCGCCGGCAAAGGCAGCGCCAGCAACACGTTGGCGACGCCCAAGGCGAGCTGGCAACCCAGCAAGGCCAGCAGACAGGCCAGATGGCCGCGCAGCGCCGGCTGTCGCCAGCCGGCGCGCGCCGTCGCCAGGCACAAGACGGTCACCAGCACGGCGCCCAGCCGGTGCAGCCAATGCACCGCCACCAGATTGCCCACCGCCAACGGGCTGCCGTCCGGCGCCTCGCCCAGTTCTCTGAACAGATGGAAGGCGTGCTCGAAGCGCATCTGCGGCCACCACTCGCCATTGCAGGCGGGAAAGCCCTGGCAGGCCAGGGCGGCGTAGTTGGTGGACACCCAGCCGCCCAGCGCCACCTGCAGCGCCACCGCCAGAACCAGGCCGCGCGCCAGCCAGTTCAGCGCCGCCGGCGCCTCCACCGGCCGCAGCCGCGGCGACCACACCAGCCAGGCCAGCAGCAGCAGCACCGACATGCCGCCCAGCAGATGCAGGGTGACGATGGCCGGCTTGAGCAGCAAGGTCACCGTCCACATGCCCAGCAGGCCCTGGGCCGCCACCACCGCCAGCAACGCGCCGGCCGCGCGGCGATGCCGCCGCTGACGCCAGGCCTGCCAGCCGACGGCGACGATCAGCGCGCCGAGCGCGCCGGCCAGGTAGCGATGGCTCATTTCCTTCCAGGCCTTGCCCAGGCTGACCGGCCCGTCCGGACTCTGGACGTATTGCTGCTGAATGCGCTCCGCCGCGTGGTGCGGGGAGATCTGGCCGTAACAGCCCGGCCAGTCAGGACAGCCGAGCCCGGCGTCGGACAGGCGCACATAGGCGCCGAAAGGCACGACCACGCATGCCAGGATGAATGCCAGCCAGATCAGTCGCCTCATGCTGCGCTCCCCTTGTCGAGCGGCCAACAAACTGCGGATGCCGCGGGCCTGGAGAGGCCGCGGCGCAATGATCTCAACCGATGCCGTTATTGGTTTTCAGCACGCGGCCGATTTCCTGGATCACCTTCTTGGGGTCGGCGGCGTCCGGATAAAACAGCACCTGGTTGCCCAGCGGGTCCACCAGGTAGTAACCGCCGCCGTCGACGTCCGTCTGCGCGGACTGCAGGATGTGGGTGGCGTCCACCTCCTCGTGCGCGACGCCCTCCTGCCAGCCCAGCCGGGTCAAACGTCCAGCGGCCTCGCCCTGGGCGCGCTGAATCTGGCGCATCGCGAAAAAGCGCTGCTGGCAGCGCGTCTGGCAGCCTGGTTCTATCCTGGCCGCCAGCACCCATTTGCCGCGCGGCCATCCTTGCGCGCCGATCAGCGCGAACGGCCGCGTCGGCAGCAGTTGGCCGTAGCTCTTGCCGCCCTGCGGCGGCATCAGCCGGTAAGTCGCCCACGAGGCGAGCACCGGCGCCAGACAGATGGCCGCCATCAGCAGCAGTTTAAGCCGGCCGCGGCGGCGCGACGGCTCGGGGGACGGCGCCTGCGGGGACGGCTCATCGACGCGGCTCATGGGAGCGCCTCCTCAAGGAATGCAAGGACAACAGCAGCAGCAGTCCCAGCAACAGCCATTGTGCCGCATAGGCGTAATGGCGTTCCGGCATGAATTCCGGCAGCACCGGCCAATGCCGCAGCGGGTCCGGCGAATGCTCCAGCACCACCACGCCCTGATGCCAATGGCCGGGGTAGCGCAGGCGCAGCGCGGCCATGTCGATGGCGTCGACGCGGCCCTCGACGCCGGCCACCGCGCCGGGCAGCACGAAGTGGCGCGGCAAGGGCATCCAGTGCCCGCGCAAGCTCAGCGTTTTCGGGTCGATGGCGGGCGCCGCCACGCCGTCGGCCAGCCAGCCCAGGTCTACCAGGGCCATCGCGCCGTCCTCCAGCCGCCAGGGCTGCAGCACGCGCCGGCCCTTGACCTCGCCCAGATAGCTGTTTTCCAGTTGCAGCGCCGGCCCGGCCGGATGCGCGCCCGGCAGCGCCACCCGGCTGAACTCCGGCTGCGGACGGGCCTCGCGGTAAACCAGGCTGACCGGCGGCACGCCGATGGCGCTGGTCAACGAACGCAGCAGCTCGGCCTTTTCCTGCGCGCGCTGCCACTGCCAGGCCGCCAGGAAGAAAGGCAGCACCGCCATGACCAATAAACACAGCCAAACCAGCCGTTTGCCGCTAGACTTCAAAACTGAAGATCGACGGCCCAATCGACCGGGGGATTCCGCAATGAAACTTGTCATTCTGTTCTTGCTCGCCTGCATCGTGCTTGCCCTGTTCTGGGGCCTGACCGGCCTGTTGAAGTCCGATCAAGGCTCTCAACGTCTGGTTCGCTCCCTCACTTTGCGCATCGGCCTGTCCATCGGCCTGTTTCTGCTGCTGCTGCTGGGCGCGCTGTTCGGCTGGTGGCGCCCTCATCAAGCTTAGCCGAGCCGTCCGCCCTCGTCCCGGCGCGGCCCCTGGCCTTTGGTCCTGCCTCGCGGCTCACAGCCAGTAGACGAAGACGAACAGCAGCAGCCACACCACGTCGACGAAGTGCCAGTACCAGGCCGCCGCCTCGAAGGCGAAGTGGTGCTGGCCGTCGAAGTGCCCGCGCATCACCCGCAGCCACACCACCGCCAGAATGATGGTGCCCAGCAGCACGTGCAAGCCGTGGAAGCCGGTCAGCATGAAGAAGGTCATGCCGTAAGCGCCGGAGGCCAGGCTCAGGTTCAACTCGCTCATCGCGTGGCCGTATTCGTACATCTGCAGGCAGAGGAACAAGGTCCCCAGCAACACGGTCAGCAGCAGGCCCAGCTTCAATTGCGCGCGCCGGCCTTGCAGCAGCGCCCAATGCGCCCAGGTCACCATCGCGCCGGAGCTCAACAGGATCAGAGTGTTCAGCGCCGGCAGGCCCCAGGCGCCCATCGCCTGGTAAGGCTTGGTGATCCCCGGCCCGGTCAGCAGCGGCCAGGACGGCTCGAAGTCCGGGTACAGGATCTTGTAGTCCATCTCGCCCAGCGTCGGCACCGACACCACCCGCACCCAGTACAAGGCGCCGAAGAAGGCGCCGAAGAACATCACCTCGGAGAAGATGAACCAGCCCATGCCCCAGCGGAAGGACATGTCCTCCTTGCCCTGGTAGTCGCCGTGCCGGCTTTCGCGGATCACGTCGCCGAACCAGCCGAACAACATATAGATCAGGATCAGCGCGCCCACGCCCAGCGACAGCTTGCCCATGGGCTGGCCGTTGACGGCGAAGGCCGCGCCCAAGCCCAGGCAGAACAGCGCCACCGCGCCCACCGCCGGCCAGCGCGATGGCTGCGGCACGAAGTAATGCGTCTGTTCCCGCTCGTTCGCTGTCGTCATTGCATTCTCCCTGCACCCCGGTTAGGACGTGGCCAGCCTCACCACCAATAGCAACACCCCGATAAAAGTGGCCGCCAACAACAAGGCGGTCAGTATCAGCTGCAGCGGCGACAGCTTGCTGTCTTCGCGCGCGTCCGCCTTGCGGCGCACGCCGAAAAAGGCGGACAGCACCGCCAGCACTCCTTGCCACGCTTTCATGAGCCCGCTCCCGCGTTGCCCGGCACGTCAAACACGGTATAGGCCAGCGTGATGCTGTCTATTGAGGCCGGCAAACGCTTGTCGACGACGAACACCACCGGAAAGCGCCTGGTTTCGCCCGGCGCGAAGGCCTGCTGGCGGAAGCAGAAGCACTCCAGTTTCTTGACGTACTCGCCGGCGGCGGCGGGCAGATAGCGCGGAATCGCCTGCCCCACCACCCGCTGACCGCTGGCGTTGGTGATTTCGTACTCCACCTGCACAAACTGGCCTGGCTTCACCTTGAGCCGGGTCTGCAAGGGACGCACCTGCCACGGCAGGCCGGCCTGCACGGTGGCGTCGAAGGTCATCTCCACCTCGTGCGTCGCCGCGCCGCCGCTTGCCGCCGCATCGTCCAGGCTGTCCGCCTTGACCACGTCGTTGAGGCCGGTGACTTCGCACACCACCTTGTACAGCGGGATCAGCCCCCAGGCGAAAACGAACATCAGCAAGGCCACCACCGCCAGCTTCTTCATCAGCTGGCGGTTGCTGCGTCCCTGCTTGGCGGCGGCTTCCATCGCATCGTCCTCAGTGGTGCTTGCCGCCGGTGCTGGACACCACCACGCCGTTCTCTATGACTTCCAGCTGCGGCGCCTCGACGAAGCTGTGGTAAGGCGCCGGCGTCGGAATCGCCCACTCCAGCGTGTTGGCGCCTTCCCATGGATGCGGCGGCGCGGGCCGGCCGCGGCGCAGCGAACGCAGGATGTTGTAGAGGAAGATCAACTGCCCCAGGCCGAACATGAAGGCGCCGATGCTGGCCAGCTGGTTGAACTCGGTAAATTGCAGCGCGTAGTCGGGAATCCGCCGCGGCATGCCGGCGAGGCCGAGGAAATGCATGGGAAAGAAGGTGACGTTGAACCACAGCAAGGACCACCAGAAGTGCAGCTTGCCCAGGCCCTCGTGGTACATCTTGCCCGTCATTTTGGGGAACCAGTAATAGATGGCGGAGAACAGGCTGAACAGCGCCCCGGCCACCAGCACGTAATGGAAATGGGCGACCACGTAGTAACTGGCGTGCAGCTGGATGTCCACCGCCGCCACGCTGAGGGTGACGCCGGACAGGCCGCCGATGGTGAACAGCAGGATGAAGCCGATGGCGAACAACATCGGCGTTTCGAAGCTCATGCTGCCTTCCCACATGGTGGCCACCCAGTTGAACACTTTGACCCCGGTGGGCACCGCGATCAGCATGGTCGCGTACATGAAGAACAGCTGGGCGGTGGCCGGCATGCCGGTGGCGAACATATGGTGCGCCCACACCATGAAGGACAGGATGCCGATGCTGGAGGTGGCGTAGACCATGGAGGCGTAGCCAAACAGCGGCTTGCGGGCGAAGGTGGGAATCACCTGGCTGACGATGCCGAAGGCCGGCAGCGCCATGATGTAGACCTCGGGGTGGCCGAAGAACCAGAACACGTGCTGATACAGGATGGGGTCGCCGCCGCCGGCGGCGTTGAAGAAATGAGTGCCGAAGTGGCGATCGGTCAACACCATGGTGACCACGCCGGCCAGCACCGGCATCACCGCGATGATCAGGTAGGCGGTGATCAGCGAGGCCCAGGCGAACATGGGCATCCGCATCATGGTCATGCCCGGCGCGCGCAGGTTGAGGATGGTGACGATGATGTTGATCGACCCCATGATGGAGCTGACGCCCATGATGTGGATGGCGAAGATGGTCATGTCCATGCCCATGCCCATCTGGGTGGACAAGGGCGCGTACAGCGTCCAGCCGGCCGCCGCCGCGCCGCCGGGCACGATGAAGGACAGCAAGAGCAGCAGCGCCGCCGGCGGCAGCAGCCAGAAGCTCCAGTTGTTCATCCGGGCGAAGGCCATGTCCGGCGCGCCTATCATCAGCGGCAGCATCCAGTTGGCCAGGCCGGTGAAGGCCGGCATGATGGCGCCGAACACCATGATCAGGCCGTGCAGGGTGGTGAACTGATTGAACAGCTCCGGCTGGAAGAACTGCAGGCCGGGCTGGAACAGCTCGGCGCGGATGCACAACGCCATCACCCCGCCGGACAGGAACATGATGAAGGAGAACCACAAATACATCGAACCGATGTCCTTGTGGTTGGTGGCCGCCAGCCAGCGCATGATGCCGCGCGGGCGCTCATGGTGCCCCGGCGCGTGCCCGGCATGGCCGGCGTCATCGACAATTGCCATATCGCTCTCCTTGCATGGATGCGCCGCCGGTCCCGGGCTCAGCCGGTGGCGCCGCGGGCCGCCTTGACCTCTTTGGGCTGCACCAGTTGGCCGGTGTGATTGCCCCAGGCGTTGCGCTCATAGGTGATCACCGCGGCGATGTCGGTATCGGACAGCTGCTTGCCCCAGGCTTGCATCGCCGGATTCTTCTGGCTGCCGAACAGCACGATGTGGATGTGCGCCGGCTTGTCGGCGGTGACCATCTTGGAGCCGTCCAGCGCCGGGAAGGCGCCGGGCAGGCCTTTGCCGTTGGCTTGGTGACAGGCGACGCAGTTCTGGGCGTAGACTTTTTCGCCGCGGGCCTTCAAGTCGGCCAGCGTCCACACCTTGTTGGGGTCGTCCGCCGCCGCGGCCATCTGTTTTTTCTTGGCCTCCAGCCACTTGGCGTAGTCGTCCGGCGTCTTGGCCTCCACCACGATGGGCATGTAGCCGTGGTCCTTGCCGCACAGCTCGGAGCATTGGCCGCGATAGGTGCCGGGCTTGTCGATGCGGAACCAGCTGTCGCGCAGAAAACCGGGAATCGCGTCCTGCTTGACGCCCAGTTGCGGCACCCACCAGGAGTGGATCACGTCGTTGGCGGTCAGCAGCAGCCGCACTTTCTTGCCGATGGGCACCACCAAGGGCTCGTCCACTTCCAGCAGGTAGTTGACCGGTTTGGCCGCGGCGTTGGCGATGGCCTCGCGCGGCGTGGACAAATGGCTCATGAAGCCGAAGTTGTCGTCCAGGTAGTCGTAGCGCCACTTCCATTGGTAGCCGGTGACCTTGACCGTCATGTCCTCGCCGCGCGTGCTCTTCTGCGACAACACCGCCTTGGTGGCCGGCCAGGCCATGCCGATCAGGATCAGCAGCGGAATCACCGTCCAGATGATTTCCACCGTGGTGTTTTCATGGAAGTGCTTGGCCTGGTGGCCGGCGGCTTTGCGGTGGCGGACGATGGCGTACATCATCACCAGGAACACCAGCGCGAAGATCACACAGGTGATGATCAGCAACATGGTGTGCAGATCGTATTGCTGGCGGGCAATGGGAGTAACGGGGGCTTGCAGATTCAACTCGGCCGCTGACGCGCAGGATATCGGCAGCCAACAGCAAAGGACGCGCATACAGGACATGGAGCCCCCCTAGAAATCCTCAACTGACATGAAATGGTGCTGACGGGTCCGGTCTATTCTCATGACCGGTTAATGGCATGCTAGAAAAAAAGGTCAAGGAAAACAAGAAAATGTCTTGCGGCAACGCAATAAAATATTACGAATGCAAGTTAGGCGCACGCCGCGCCGCGCGCGCGGCTCAGTGGGATTCGCCGGCCTGATGCGGCACTTCCAGCAATAGCGGCGCCGGCATGTGCCGTTGCAGGGTCTCCAGATTCTGCTCGTAAGCCTGTTGCTGCGGCACCACGCGATTGGCCACCCAACCGGCCAGCGGCAGGCCGGCGTCCAGCACCGCGCGCGCGGTCAGCAAGGCGTGGTTGATGCAGCCCAGCCGCATGCCCACCACCAGGATCACCGGCAATTGCAGCGCCTTGGCCATGTCGGCCATGAACAGCCGGTCGGACAGCGGAGCCAGCCAGCCGCCCGCGGCCTCCACCACCACCACGTCGGCGCAGGCGGCCAATTGCTGGTAATGGTCGATGATCACGTCCAGCCGGATTTCCACGCCAGCCTCGCTCGCGGCGATGTGCGGCGACACCGGCGGCAGGAATCGGTAGGGGTTCATCAGGTCCAGATCCGACTGGCCGGTGGCGGCGGTCAGCCGCGCCACGTCGTCGTTCCACCAACTGCCGTCGGCCAGCAGTTCGCAGCCTGAGGCCACCGGCTTCATCGCCAGCACGCGCTTGCCTTCGGCCTGCCATTGGCGAATCAGTTGCACGGCGACGTGGGTCTTGCCGATTTCGGTGTCGGTGCCGGTAATGAAGAAGGCTGCGGACATGGCGCTTTCCGTAATGGGGAAGTAGAGAGCTGGCAGTCTAGCGCCGGCCCGTCCGCGCGTAAAACGCAAAAAACCCCGGCTCTGCCGCGCAACGACGCCGACCTCATGGGTCGGCTGTCCGCCGCGCGGCCTTGTGAGCCGGGGCCAGAAGGGGCGGCCTTGTGGGCCTGATGGACTTCACACTCGATAAAGTGAACTCCCGAGGGACTGCGAAAAACCTGCTGTGCGCTCCGAATAGCGGCGTTGCTCCGTGCTCGCTTCCTCGCCGTACCTTTGTACTAGCTCGGTCGCTGCGCGCGGTGCGCCTTGCTCTCGGACCGCTCACGACGGTTTTTCGAGCCCCTTCTACGGCCGGGCGGTCTAGCGCTGGCGACGCGCCGACAAGGACGGGATGGAAAACCTTGTCGACGCCGCGCCGCGCTGGCCGCCGCAGCCGGAAAACCTCATACCAACGCTTGCGCGTTCAGTTTTTGCTCCTGATTCATCAATTTGTTCAAGGCCGACAGATAGGCCTTGGCCGAGGACACGATGATGTCGGTGTCCGCGCCCTGACCGCTGACGATGCGGCCGTCGCGCGCCAGGCGGACTGTCACTTCGCCCTGGGATTCGGTGCCTTTGGTGATGGCGTTCACCGAGTACAGTTCCAGCTCCGCGCCGCTGCCGGCCACGCTTTCAATCGCCTTGAAGGCGGCGTCCACCGGGCCGGAGCCGCTGGACTGGGCGCGGCGCTCTTCGCCGTGCGCCAGGAACACGATGGAGGCCACCGGCGCTTCGCCGGTTTCGGTGGCGATCTTCAAGGATACCAGTTTGTAATCCTCTTCGCGCCCGGTGCTCAATTCGTCCGACACCAGCGCGTGCAGGTCTTCGTCGAAAATCTCGCGCTTGCGGTCCGCCAGCTCCTTGAAGCGGGCGAAGGCGGCGTTCAGCGCTTCTTCGCTGTCCAGCACGATGCCCAGCTCGATCAGCTTGGTCTTGAAGGCGTTGCGGCCGGACAGCTTGCCCAGGGTCAGCCGGTTGGTGCTCCAACCCACCGATTCGGCGGACATGATTTCATAGGTTTCGCGATGCTTGAGCACGCCGTCCTGGTGGATGCCGGATTCGTGGGCGAAGGCGTTGGCGCCGACGATGGCCTTGTTGGGCTGCACCGGATAGCCGGTCACCGTGGACACCAGCTTGGACGCCGGCACGATCTGGGTGGCGTCGATGCCGGTTTCCAGCGCGAAAACGTCCTTGCGGGTGCGCACCGCCATCACCACTTCCTCCAGGCTGGCGTTGCCGGCGCGCTCGCCCAGGCCGTTGATGGTGCATTCCACCTGGCGCGCGCCGCCCAGCACCGCGGCCAGGCTGTTGGCCACCGCCATGCCCAGGTCGTTGTGGCAATGGGCGGACCAGATCACCTTGTCGCCGCCCGGCGTCTTGGCGATCAGTTCGCGGAAGAAGGCTTCGGTGATGAAGGGCACCGCGTAGCCGACGGTGTCCGGCACGTTCAGCGTGGTGGCGCCGGCCTTGATCACCTCGCCGAAGATGCGCGCCAGGAAGTTGATGTCCGAGCGCAGCGCGTCTTCGGCGGAAAACTCCACGTCGTCGGTGTATTCGCGGGCAATTTTCACCGCTTCCACCGCCGCCGCCACCACTTCGTCCGGGCTCATGCGCAGCTTCTTCTCCATATGGATGGGGCTGGTGGCGATGAAGGTGTGGATGCGGCCGCGCGCCGCCGGCTTGATCGCTTCGCCCGCGGCGCGGACGTCGCGCTCGTTGGCGCGGGCCAGGCTACAGACTGTGGAGTCCTTGATCACCTCGGCGATGGCGCGGATGGCGTCGGCGTCGCCCGGGCTGGCCGCGGCGAAGCCCGCTTCGATGATGTCCACCCCCAGGCGCTCCAGCTGGCGGGCGATCCGGATCTTTTCTTCCTTGGTCATCGATGCGCCCGGCGATTGCTCGCCGTCGCGCAAGGTGGTGTCGAATATATACAGACGATTGCCCATCTGACTGTTTCTCCCTGGTCCCTGCATTGCAATTTCCGCGCCTGTCCCGACGCCGATCAGATAATCGTTGAAATCGAAGCGTTTGCCCTGGCTGGCCGCCATCACCGCCAGCTTGTTGAGCTGGGCCAATGGCAGGCTGCCGCGTTCTCTCCATTTGTATATCGCCGCCCGAGTCACCGGCTCATCGGCGAACAAGCGATTCAGATCTTCGGCCAGCTGTCCCGGCCCGCCGAAATCCGCAATCAAGCGTTCAATGTCCAATTGCATCATGTGCTCCCGCAGCAAATTTTGATTCAGCCTACCGGCAAGCAAGACATAAAGTCAAATCTGCATGTTGAAAACTGTGATTAAAACGTCACACCCGATGTCCAAACCAAAAATATCGGACAATATGTCTATTTTCAATTAAAACCTGCTTACAATTTAAGCAACCTGCACGCGATCAGACGCCGGCAGATCGGTTATACTCTTGGGTTTAGTCAGATTGATCGAGGACAAACCAGTGTCCGAACGCCTGTTCGTGCTGTTGCAACACCTGATGCCCAAGCTGGCCATGACCCGCTTGGCCGGCCGCATCGCCAACTGGGAAGGCGGCAACCTGACGCAATGGATCATCCGCCGCTTCATTGCCCGCTACCAAGTGAACATGGACGAAGCCGCCGCCAGCGATCCGGCGGCCTACGCCAGCTTCAACGCCTTCTTCACCCGCGCCTTGCGCGCCGACGCGCGCCCGCTGGCGAGCGAACGGCTGGTCTGCCCGGTGGACGGCGCCATCAGCCAGTTCGGCCGCATCGAACAGGGACAGATCTTTCAGGCCAAGGGCCGCAGCTACTCCGCCCAGGCCTTGCTGGCCGGCGACGCCGAGTGGGCGCGCCGCTTCGACGACGGCCATTTCGCCACCATCTACCTGAGTCCGCGCGACTACCATCGCATCCACATGCCTTGCGCCGGCCGTCTGCTGCGGATGAGCTATGTGCCGGGCGAGCTGTATTCGGTGAACCCGGCCACCGCCCGCGGCGTGGACCGTCTGTTCGCGCGCAATGAGCGCGTGGTCTGCCTGTTCGAGGGCGAGGACGGCCAGCCTTTCGCGCTGGTGCTGGTGGGCGCCACCATCGTCGGCAGCATGGCCACCGTCTGGCACGGCGTGATCAATCCGCCGCGCCCGGGGCAGATCCGCCACTGGGATTACCGCGACCAGGACATCCGCCTGGCCAAGGGCGAGGAGATGGGCCGTTTCCTGCTGGGCTCCACCGTGGTGCTGCTGTTCCCGCAAGGCCCGCTGAGCTTCAACCCCGGCTGGCAAGCCGCCGGCGCGGTGCGCATGGGCGAGCCGATGGCGGACTGAACGCCTTCGCTCCGGACACGACGGCGCCCTGGGCGCCGTTTTTCATTTCCCCTGCCCCCAAACGCAAAAAAGCCGGGAAGATTCCCGGCTTTGGTCGATGCGGCAGGCTGCGGACTTAGTTCTTGGACTGGTCCACCAGCTTGTTCTTGGCGATCCACGGCATCATCGCGCGCAGCTCCGCGCCGACCTTCTCGATCGGGTGATCGGCGGTCAGACGGCGACGCGCGGTCATGCTCGGATAGTTGGTCTTGCCTTCCAGGATGAACATCTTCGCGTACTCGCCGGACTGGATGCGGTACAGCGCTTTTTTCATCGCGTCCTTGGTGGCGGAGGTCACCACTTCCGGGCCGGTCACGTACTCGCCGTACTCCGCGTTGTTGGAGATCGAGTAGTTCATATTGGCGATGCCGCCCTCGTACATCAGGTCGACGATCAGCTTCAGTTCGTGCAGACACTCGAAGTAAGCCATTTCCGGCGCGTAGCCGGCTTCCACCAGGGTTTCGAAACCGGCTTTGACCAGTTCCACCGCGCCGCCGCACAGCACCGCCTGCTCGCCGAACAGATCGGTCTCGGTTTCTTCGCGGAAGTTGGTCTCGATCACTCCGCCCTTGGTGCCGCCGTTGGCCGCAGCGTAGGACAGCGCCACGTCGCGGGCCTTGCCGGACTTGTCCTGGTAGACCGCGATCAGGGTCGGAACGCCGCCGCCCTTCAGGTATTCGGAGCGCACGGTGTGGCCCGGGCCTTTCGGCGCCACCATGATCACGTCGACGTCGGCCGGCGGCACGATCTGGTTGTAATGGATGTTGAAGCCGTGGGCGAAGGCCAGCGCCGCGCCCTTCTTCAGATTGGGAGCGATGTCCTTGCCGTAGACGTCGGGCTGCGACTCGTCCGGCAGCAGAATCATCACCACGTCGGCCTTCTTCACCGCCTCGGCCACTTCCTTGACCTTGTGGCCGGCCGCTTCCGCCTTCTTCCAGGAAGCGCCGTCCTTGCGCAGGCCCACCACGACGTCCACGCCGGAGTCTTTCAGGTTCTGCGCATGGGCGTGGCCCTGGGAACCGTAGCCGATGATGGCGACCTTCTTGCCCTTGATGATGGAGAGGTCGGCGTCTTTGTCGTAGAAAACTTTCATTTGCAATCCTTGATATCGTTTGTTTGGGCGGCCCGGCCTCCGGCCGGGCTCTCGCCTGCGTCAGATTTTCAGAATCCGTTCACCCCGACCAATGCCGGATGCGCCGGTACGGACCGTTTCCAGGATCACTGTGCGGTCCACCGCCTCGATGAAGGCGCCGAGCTTTTCGCTCGTACCGGTCAGCTCGATGGTGTAAGTCTTTTCCGTCACGTCGATGATGCGTCCGCGGAAGATGTCGGCCATGCGCTTCATCTCCTCGCGGTCCTTGCCGGTGGCGCGGACCTTGATCAGCATCAGCTCGCGCTCGATGTGCTCGGATTCATTGAGGTCTATCACCTTGACCACCTCGATCAACTTGTTGAGATGCTTGGTGATCTGCTCGATGACTTCGTCGGAACCGTGGGTGACGATAGTCATGCGCGACAGCGTCGGGTCCTCAGTCGTGGACACTGTCAGCGAATCGATGTTGTAGCCACGGGCCGAAAACAGGCCCACCACGCGGGACAATGCGCCCGCTTCGTTTTCCACAAGAGTGGATAGGATATGTCGCATACCGGTTGACCTCAACACATATTGCCGTAGTCACGGTTGTTCTCGAAGGGCACGTTCTGCACCTCGCTCATGTGCGCGGGCAGGTCCATCTGGTCCAGACCCTTGCCGTTTTGCACCATCGGGAACACGTTCTCGGACTGGTCGGTACGGAAATCCAGGAATACCAGGCGTTCCTTCAGCTTCTGGCTGAACGCCTCCTTCAATACCGGCTCCACGTCGGCGGGGTCTTCCACCTTGAAGCCGATATGGCCGTAAGCCTCGGCGATTTTGACGAAGTCCGGCAAGGCGTCCATATAGGATTCGGAATAGCGCGTGCCGTAGAAGAACTGCTGCCACTGGCGCACCATGCCCAGGTAGCGGTTGTTCAGGGCCACCACTTTCACCGGGGTATGGTATTGCTTGCAGGTGGACAGTTCCTGGATGTTCATCTGGATCGAGCCCTCGCCGGTGATGCAGGCGACGGTGGAGTCCGGATTGGCCAGTTGCGCGCCCAT
Organism: Chromobacterium sp. LK11; assembly: GCF_001043705.1. Taxonomy (NCBI): domain Bacteria; kingdom Pseudomonadati; phylum Pseudomonadota; class Betaproteobacteria; order Neisseriales; family Chromobacteriaceae; genus Chromobacterium; species Chromobacterium sp. LK11. Next base: position 60,580 of record NZ_LDUR01000009.1, on the reverse strand, counting down.
CGCCGCCGGCAGGCCGAAGCCCATGGTGCCGAGGCCGCCGGAGTTCAGCCACTGCTTGGGGCTGTCGAACTTGTAGTACTGCGCCGCCCACATCTGGTGCTGGCCCACGTCGGAAGTGACGATGGCCTTGCCGCCGGTGATCTCGTACAGCTTCTCCACCACGAACTGAGGTTTGATCAGCTCGGTGGACGGGGTGTACAGCAGACAGTTGTGGCCGCGCCATTCCTCGATCTGCTTCCACCAGCCGGCCAGGGCCTGAGCGTCCGGCTTCTGGCCGGATTGCTTCAAGAGGTCCAGCATGTCTTTCAACACATGCTTGACGTCGCCGACGATGGGGATGTCCGCCTTGACTCGCTTGGAGATGGAGGACGGGTCCACGTCGATGTGGATGATCTTCTTGGGCTGGCTGAGGAAGTGCGACGGCACGCTGATCACGCGGTCGTCGAACCTCGCGCCTATGGCCACCAGCACGTCGCAGTACTGCATCGCCATATTGGCTTCATAGGTGCCGTGCATGCCCAGCATGCCGAGGAACTGCGGGTCGGATCCCGGATAGGCGCCCAGGCCCATCAGGGTGTTGGTACACGGCAGGCCCAGCGATTTGACCAGTTCGGTCACTTCGCCGGCGGCATTGCCCTGCACCGCGCCGCCGCCCACGTAAATGAAGGGGCGCTTGGCTTCCAACAGCAGGTTCACCGCTTTCTTGATCTGCCCCGGGTGGCCGCGGGTAGCCGGCACGTAGGAGCGGATATGCACGCTTTCCGGGTATTGGAATTCCGTGCGCAGCTGGGTGATGTCCTTGGGGATGTCCACCACCACCGGACCGGGGCGACCGGTCCTGGCGATGTAGAACGCCTTCTTGATGGTGGAGGCGATCTCGTTCACGTCCTTGACCAGGAAGTTGTGCTTCACGCACGGGCGGGTGATGCCCACCATGTCCACTTCCTGGAAAGCGTCCAGGCCGATGGCCGGGGACGGCACCTGGCCGGACAGCACCACCATGGGGATGGAGTCCATATAGGCGGTGGCGATGCCGGTCACGGCGTTGGTCGCGCCGGGACCGGAGGTGACCAGAGCCACGCCCACCTTGTCGCTGGAACGGGAGTAGGCATCGGCGGCATGCACCGCCGCCTGCTCGTGCCTGACCAGCACATGTTTGAATTTGTCCTGCCGGAAAATGGCATCGTAAATTTCCAGCACCGCGCCGCCGGGGTAGCCGAAAACAAATTCGACACCTTCTTCCTGCAGGCAGCGGACAACCGCTTCCGCGCCCGATATCTGCATATGGCCTCTTTATCTTTGCGTTAGTTTCATCCCGTATCGGTCGACCTTAGCGTATTGCTTTGAAACCGGTCAAGTGCTTTTGTGCAGGTGCAATATGCGCCTAAGCCTCGGTAAATTCAGGAAAAAAATCAGGCTTGGCCGAATCGGCGGCGCTCTGCTACCATCTTCTGTTGGCATCAACTCAAACTCTCATCCGATGGCTAGCCGCGAGGAAATGGCCGACTTCCTGGAGTCGGCGGAGAAACGCGCTTTCAAGCAGGCGTGGTATGCGGTCCAGAACGAAGACAGCGCATTGGATATCGTGCAGGACTCGATGATGAAATTGGCGGATCGCTATCCGCACGCCCCGGCGGCGGAACTGCCGCTGATCTTCCAGCGCATCCTGCAAAACACCATTCGCGACTTCTACCGCCGCAGCAAGGCGCGCCGCTTCGTCAGCACGCTGCTGTCCTCGCTGATCCCCGCCCGCGAAGAGGACGACAGCCCGGATCCGCTGGAAACGCTGGACGTGGCCGCGGACGAGGCGCACAGCAATCCCGAGCTGTGGTGCGCGCGCAAGGAAACCGCCGTGCTGATCGAGGCCTCGCTGCAGCTGCTGCCGGCCCGTCAACGCGAAGCCTTCCTGCTGCGTTATTGGGAGGGTCTGGATGTCGCCGCCACCGCGCGCGTGATGGGCTGCTCCGAGGGCAGCGTCAAAACGCATTGCTCGCGCGCCAATCACACGCTGGCCGCCATCCTCGCGCAAAAGGGAGTGACGCTATGAAACCTTCCAACCCCCTGCCCGGCCATGTGGCGCGCGTGCTGGACCACGCCGCCGCCGATCTCGACGCCGAGCAGAAACGCAAGCTGACCCAGGCGCGCGAGCGGGCGCTGGCCCGTTTCGACGCCCAGGCCGCGGAAGCGGAATCGCCGCGCGAGCGGCTGGGCCTGTGGGCGCAGCGCCACGTGTTGTCGCTGCGCCGCGGCGGCCTCGCCTTGGGCTTCGCGCTGCTGACCGGCGCCGGCATGATGCTGGCGGAAGACCTGCTGCTGGAGGAGGAAGCGGTGGACGCCGCGCTGCTGGCGCAGGATCTGCCCTTCGAGGCCTTGCTGGAACCCCACTTCAGCCGAGGGCTGCATGAATAGCGGCCGCCGCCTCTTGCTCGCCCTGTGCCTGAGCGGACTGCTGGCGCCGGCGGCCAAGGCCAGCCCGCCGGCCAGCCCCCGCTGGGCGCAATTGAGCGCGGAACAGCAACAGGTGCTGGCGCCGCTGGCCACCGAATGGGACCGCTACGCGCCGTACAAAAAGCAGAACCTGCTGGCCATCGTGCCGCAATTCCAACAACTGCCCGAGGCGCAGCGCCAGCGCGTGCAGCAGAAGCTGAAAGCCTGGTCCGAGCTGAGCCAGCAGCAGCGCGACGAAATCCGCGCCAACTGGAAGGCGCTGCAACAGATGCCGCCCGAACAACGCCAACAGGCCATCCAGCGCCTGCGGCAACAACATGAAGCCCAAGATGCCTCCCGCTGACGCTCCCGCCCTGACCCCGCCCACGCTGAAACGCAGCCTGGCCAGCCTGTTCTACGAATTGCTGCTGGTCGCCGCGCTCTTGCTCACCGTCACCGCGGCGCTGACGCCGCTGCAAACGCTGATCGGCCAGGGGCCGTTGTTCAAGACCTTGCTGAAAGGGGCGCTCGCCGTGGCGCTGTTCGGCTACTTCGGCTATTGCTGGGTGCGCAGCGGCCAGACCGTGGCGATGAAGACCTGGCGCATCAAGCTGGTCAACGCTCGCGGCGGCGGCATCGTCTGGAAGCAGGCGGCGGCGCGCTATCTGATCGGCCTGGCCCTGTTCGTCGGCATGCCGGCGGTGTCCTATCTCGGCTGGGCCAATGCCTACGGCCATCAGCCGCAGGCGCTGTGGCTGGCGCTCAGCTGGTGCCTGGTTCCCTTCCTGGCCAAGTTCTACGACCGCGACAAGCTATTCCTGCACGACAGGCTGGCCGGCACCCGCCAGATCGTGCTGCCCAAGCCGCCGCATCCGGGCAAGAAACGGCGCGGCGAGCCCACGCCGGGCTGATTAAGCCCGCGCCAGCAAAGGCTCCGTCTCGGCGAACTCCGCCAAGGCGTCCAGCAAGACGCGCACCCGCGCCGGCGGGTAGCGCCGTTGCGGCCACACCGCGTACACCGGTTGCGCCGGCATTTCCCAGCCGGCCAGCACCTGCCGCAAACCGCCGTCCGCCAACTGGCGGTGGCACAGGCTGTGGGGACAGACCGCGATGCCCACGCCGGCCTCGGCCAGCCGACGCGGCAGCAGCATATCGTTGACCCGCAGGCGCGGCGGCGGCAATTCCCATTCCGCGTCGTCGTCCCGCCGCCGCAAATGCCAGCGTTCAAACGGCTCCGCCACCAGTAGGGCGTGGCGCGCCAGCGCCTCCGGCGTCCGCGGCTCGCCTTGCGCCTCCAGATAGGCCGGCGCGGCCACCAGCAGGGTGCGCACCCAGCCCAGCCGCCGCTGGTTCAAACTGGAGTCTGGCTGCTCCCCCACCCTCAAGGCGAGATCCGCCATGCCGCTGAGCAGGTCGTCGATGGCGTTGTTCAAGTGCAGCTCCAGCCGCAGCTCCGGGTAATCTCTCAGCATCCGCCGCCACACCGGCACCAGCACGTCGTTGCCCAGGCTCAGCGGCGACAGCACCCGCAGCACGCCCTTGACCTGATGCAGCGAGTCCGCCAGCGTCGCGGCGGTCTGGCTCAAGGACTGCAGCAAGGGCCGGCATTGCTCGTAGTACTGCCCGCCTTCCGCCGTCAATTCCATCCGCCGCGCGCTGCGGTGCAAGAGGCGGCAGCCCAGTTCCCGCTCCAGCGCCTGCAAACGGCGCGACAGGGTGGCGGTGGGCACGCCCAGCCGCCGGGCGGCGGCGTTCAGGCTGCCGGCGTCGACAATGCTCACGAACAACTGCAGATCATCCAGCATGATTTCATTTTTGGAATTTGAATTCGATATTTTAAGTCTATTTACATAAATGATTTTTGCCTAGACTGGCCTTGCAGCTCGCCGCTGCGACGATCTCTCTCTTGAAAGGAATTGCCATGTCCCTGCGCCTGCCCTACACCCAACTGTCCCCCGCCGCCTACCAAGGGCTGGCCGGCGTCAAAGCCAGCCTGCAGCACAGCAGCCTGGGCCTGCCCCTGATCGAGCTGGTTTATCTGCGCGTGTCCCAGATCAACGGCTGCGCCTTCTGCCTGAAAATGCACGCGTCGGCCTTGCGCGCCAGAGGGGAAAGCAATGAACGCATCGACTCCCTGGCCGGCTGGCGCGTCAGCGAGTTGTACAGCGCCCGCGAACGCGCGGCGCTGGAATGGGCGGAGTCGCTGACCGACATCGCCGTCACCCAAGCGCCGGACCAACACTACCTGCCCTTGCAGGAACACTTCAGCCCGGAGGAAGTGGCCGATCTGAGCTTCGCCATCGCCCTGATGAACGCCTTCAACCGGCTGGCGGTCAGCATGCGCCAGTAAACGCGGTTCCCGCTGGTGCGGGTGACGACTGAGGACTATTATTTCACGTGAAGATAAACTAACTTCAAGCCGTGCTAATCTCTGCGCCCGGTAGTCATCCAGTTGTCACCCACACATCAGGAACCGTCAGTGATGCAACAAGCACCAGACCAGATTGACCGTATCGTCGCCCTGTGGCGCGAGGTTCGCCCGGACTTGGACCCGTCCTCCACCGAAGTGGTCGGCCGCATTGTGCGGATGGAGTACTTCGTCACCCGCCGCGTGCTGCACGATTTGGCGCGCCACAATCTGAATGTCGGCGAATTCGACGTGCTGGCCGCGCTGCGCCGCGGCGGCGAACCGTTCCAGCTGTCCCCCAATCAACTGCAAGGCATGGTGCTGATTTCCTCCGGCGCGCTGACCAACCGCATCAACCGGCTGGAGGAAGCCGGCCTGGTGACCCGCTCGCCGGACCCCGCGGACCGCCGCGGCGTGATCGTGACGCTGACGCCCAAAGGCTTCGAGGTGATCGAGGACGCCGTCGGCAACCATCTGTCGGCCGAGGCCGAACTGATCGAGATGCTGGACGCGGAGGAACGCGCCACGCTGGCGCGCTTGCTGAAGAAGATGCTGCAAACCCAGGAGGATTGAGATGCGCGCGTCCTCCTGTAGCCTGCCGCGCTGAGCGCAAAAAAAACCGGCCTGGATTCCAGGGCCGGTTTTTTTGTCTGCGCCGAGCGGGCTCAGCGCAGCAGCGGCGGCGCCACCGCCGCCGTTTTCACCGGCAGCGGCGCCACCCAGTGCCAGCGGCCTTTCCAGGCGCCCACCACCAGATTGGGATACTCGGCGCGGCCCAGGCTGCCGTTGTAGCGGCCCAGCGCGCGGAACAGATTGCCGCGCTCGATATCCAGGTAGTAGCGCAGAATGGTGCAGCCGTAGCGCAGATTGGTGGTGAGATCGAACAGATTGTGCTGCGCGTTGCCTATGCTGCGCACCCAGAACGGCATCACCTGCATCAGCCCGCGCGCGCCGGCGCCGGAGATCGCGTACTTGTTGAAGCCGCTTTCCACCTGGATCAGGCCCAGCACCAGCTGCGGGTCCAGGCCGGCGCGGGTGGCCTCGTAGTGGATGGCGGTGAGCAGGCGCTCGCGCGTCCACTTGTCCGGGATCCGCTTGACCAGCCGGCTGGACATCTCGCCCAGCCAGGCGTCGGCCTCGCGCTGGTCGTCGAACACCAGCCGCGGCGCGTTGGCGTCCGACACCGAACGGCGCATGGTGGAAGCGACGTTGGCGGCCAACGCCTCTTCCTTCTGCGCGCCGGCCCACGCCGGCATCGCTGCCAGCGCGGCCAACAATACGACGATGCCGGATCGGATCATAAGACGGTCACAGCCCCAGTTTGGCCAACACTTGTTCCAGCATAGCATCCGCGGCCAGCGCGCTGGCCTCCGCGTCGCGGCGGTGCTGGTACTCGACCTTGCCTTCCTTCAGGCCGCGGTCGCCGATGGTGACGCGATGCGGCGCGCCGATCAGCTCCCAGTCGGCGAACATCGCGCCCGGGCGCTCGCCGCGGTCGTCCAGGATCACGTCCACGCCCTTGGCCAGCAGGCCTTGATACAAGGCGTCGGCGGCGGCCTTCACCTCGGCGGAACGGTCATAGCCCACCGGGCAGATCACCAGGGCGAACGGCGCGATGGCGTCCGGCCAGATCATGCCCTTGTCGTCGAAGTTCTGCTCGATCGCCGCGCCCAGAATGCGAGTGACGCCGATGCCGTAGCAGCCCATCTCGAACGGCTTGGGTTTGCCGTCCTCGTCCAGGAAGGTGGCGTTCATCGCTTCGGAGTACTTGGTGCCCAGATAGAACACATGGCCCACTTCGATGCCGCGCTGGATCGCCAGTTCGCCCTTGCCGTCCGGCGAGGCGTCGCCGGCCACCACATTGCGGATGTCCATCACTTCCGGTTCCGCGCAGTCGCGGCCGAAGTTGACGCCGGTGTAGTGCTGGTCGTCCTCGTTGGCGCCGGTGATCATGTCGGCCATCTTGGCGACGGTGCGGTCGGCGATGACGCGGCCCTTGAAGCCCACCGGGCCCAGCGAGCCGGGGTTGGCGTCGAAGGCGGCCTTGATCGCGGCCGGGGCGGCGAAAGTCAGCGGCGTCTTGATGCCGGCGATCTTCTCGGCCTTGACTTCGTTCAGCTCGTGATCGCCGCGCACCAGCAGCAGCACCGGCTGATCTTCGTCGCCGTCCACCACCACCGCCTTGACGGTCTGCTTGACGTCCACGTTCAGGAAGCCCACCAGATCGGCGATGGTCTTGACCTTGGGCGTATGCACCTTGGCCATGGCCGCGCCGGCGGCCGCGCGTTCGCCGGCCGGCGCCACCGCTTCGGCCAACTCGATGTTGGCGGCGTAGTCGGAGTCCGGGCAGTAAACGATGGCGTCCTCGCCGGTGTCGGCGATCACCTGGAATTCATGCGAGCGGTCGCCGCCGATCGCGCCGGTGTCGGCGGCGACGGCGCGGTAGCTCAGACCCAGGCGGTCGAAGATGCGGCAATAGGCGGCGTACATATTGTCGTAGCTGACGCCGGCGGCTTCGGCGCTGCGGTCGAAGGAGTAGGCGTCCTTCATGGTGAACTCGCGGCCGCGCATCACGCCGAAGCGCGGGCGGCGCTCGTCGCGGAACTTGGTCTGGATCTGGAAGAAGTTCTTGGGCAGCGCGCGGTAGCTGCGCAGCTCGTTGCGGGCGATGTCGGTGATCAGTTCCTCGGCGGTGGGCTGCAGCGCGAAGTCGCGCTCATGGCGGTCCTTGAAGCGCAGCAGCTCCTCGCCCATCTTGTCCCAGCGGCCGGTTTCCTGCCACAGGCCGGCCGGCTGCACCACCGGCAGGCTGACTTCGATCGCGCCGGCGCGGTTCATCTCTTCGCGCACGATGTTTTCCACCTTGCGCACGCTGCGCAGGCCCATCGGCATCCAGGAGTAAATGCCTGCGGCCACTTTGCGGATGAAGCCGGCGCGCATCATCAGCTTCTGGCTGGCGATGTCCGCGTCGGCGGGGGCTTCCTTCAGGGTGGAAATGAAAAACTGCGATGCGCGCATGATGCGTCCTTGGCAATACGGTGTAATTGAGGGCTTGATTGTAGCGTTTGCCGCGCCTCGCGGCCAAGCCTTGCGCCGGCATAGTCTATTTGCGCTATAAAGATGCGTGCCCCGCCTCCCGCCGGCTACCCCAGAAGCGGCCGCCGCGCAAGCCGACAGCCCGGACTCTGTCGTTTTACAAGAACACATCTCGGCTCTTGCGCGGCCTTTGCTTGGCTTACCCAGACCTCTGGAGTAATCTGCGCGCTCAAGAACCACCGATATTGCTGTGCAGCAATATACGGTGACGAACAATTCCATTGGATGCTTATGCAGGATCACAACAAACAGGCCATGGCTGGCCTGACCCTGGCCGCCTTGGGCGTGGTATACGGCGACATCGGCACCAGCCCGCTGTATACCCTGCGCGAATGCTTCACCGGCCAGGGCATCCCCACCACCCCGGAAAACATCTTCGGCATCTTGTCGCTGATTTTCTGGTCGCTGATTTTCGTGGTTTCCATCAAATACGTGGCCTTCGTGCTGCGCGCCGACAACCGCGGCGAAGGCGGCATCATGGCGCTGATGGCGCTGGCCCGTCATTACACCACCCACGCCGCGCGCTGGAAGATCGTGCTGCTGGGCTTGTTCGGCGCGGCGCTGTTCTACGGCGACGCCATCATCACTCCGGCGGTGTCAGTCTTGTCCGCGGCCGAGGGCATGGAGCTGATTTCGCCGGCGATGGAAAGCTATGTGCTGCCGATGGCCATAGGCGTGCTGACCGGCCTGTTCCTGCTGCAACGCTTCGGCACCGCCAGCGTCGGCCTGCTGTTCGGCCCCATCATGCTGATCTGGTTCTCCGTGCTGGGTCTGCTCGGCTTGCACCAGATCGTGCAGGCGCCGCAGGTGCTGCAGGCGCTCAACCCCTACCACGCGCTGCACTTCATCGGCCACAACGGCTGGGGCTCCTTCCTGACCCTGGGCTCGGTGGTGCTGGCGCTGACCGGCGCCGAGGCGCTGTACGCCGACATGGGCCATTTCGGCAGCTCGCCGATCCGCCGCGCCTGGTTCAGCCTGGTGCTGCCCGGCCTGGCGCTGAACTATTTCGGCCAGGGCGCGCTGCTGATGCAGAACCCGGCGGCGATCAAGAACCCCTTCTTCCTGCTGGCGCCGGACTGGGCGCTGCTGCCGCTGATCGTGATGGCGACGCTGGCCACGGTAATCGCGTCTCAGGCGGTGATTTCCGGCGCCTACTCGCTGACCCGTCAGGCCATCCAGCTGGGTTACTGCCCGCGGCTGGAAGTGCAGCACACCTCGGAAAAAGAGATCGGCCAGATCTACATGCCCTTCATCAATTGGGCCTTGCTGATCGCGGTGATGGTGGTGGTGCTGACCTTCAAGACTTCGTCCAGCCTGGCCGCCGCCTACGGCATCGCCGTCACCGGCACCATGCTGATCACCACCTGCCTGTTCTTCGTGGTGGCCCGGGTCAACTGGCGCTGGCCGCTGCCGCTGGCGCTGGGCGTCACCCTGATGTTCGCCACCATAGACCTGGGCTTCTTCAGCGCCAACATCCATAAAGTGGCCGACGGCGGCTGGCTGCCGCTGGTGCTGGGCATGGTGATCTTCACGCTGATGAGCACCTGGAAGCAGGGCCGCGAGCTGCTGTTCACGCGCCTGCGCGATCAGGCGCTGCCGCTGGACAGCTTCATCGAGAACCTGGAAGCCTATCCGCCGACGCGGGTGCAGGGCACCGCGGTGTTCCTGACCAGCACCTTGCACGGCGTGCCGCACGCGCTGCTGCACAATCTCAAGCACAACAAGGTGCTGCACGAGCGGGTGGTGTTGATGACGGTGCGCACCGAAGACGTGCCCTATGTGGCGGAAGAGGACAGGCTGGAGATCGTGCAGATGTCGGCTTCGTTCTGGCGCGTGGTGGCCCGCTACGGCTTCAAGGAAGACCCGAACGTGCTGCAGGTGCTGGAAGACTGCACCGCCCAGGGCCTGGCCTTCGAGCTGATGGATACTTCCTTCTTCCTGTCGCGCGAAACCATCGTGTCCACCGAGCGTCCGGGCATGTCGCGACTGCGCGAGAAGCTGTTCGTGTGGATGAGCAAGAACGCGATGCGCGCCACCGACTTCTTCCAGGTGCCGACCAACCGAGTGGTGGAGCTGGGCGCGCAAGTCGAGCTGTAAGAGCGTGTTTACGATCTCGCGAGCTAGAGCGAGACAAGGCGGAAACGGCTGAGAAAGCGGAATGTACATACGGTACATGAGCATTTCGAAGACGTACTCACCGTGTCACGTCTCACGACGCGCAGCTGATCGTAAACAGGCTCTAAGCCTCCTCGCCCCGCTTCCAAGCCGGACCGGCCCCGCCCGTCCGGCTTTTTCGCGCCTGACTCTAGCGTTGCAGGCCGCTGTCCGCCTCCGCCCGCGCCCAATCGAAGAACGGGCCGGGATCGGTCTTGCGCCCCGGCGCGATGTGCTCGTGGCCGATGACGGCGCGCAGCGGCAGCTGGCGCCGCAATGCCCGCGCCAGCGCTTGCAGCGTCCGGTACTGCGCCTCGCTGAACGGCTCGAAATCGCAGCCTTCCAGCTCCACGCCTATGGAAAAGTCGTTGCAGCGCTCGCGCCCTTGCCAGCTGGAGACGCCGGCATGCCAGGCGCGCCGCGTCACCGGCACGAACTGTTGCAGCTCGCCGGAACGGCGGATGAAGAAATGGGAAGACACGCGCAGATGCTGGATTTCGGCGTAGAACGGATGCTCGTCCGGGTTCAGCCGGTTCTGAAACAGCTGCTCCACGCCCAAGCCGCCGTAGCGATACGGCGGCAGGCTGATGTTGTGGATCACCAGCAGTTCCGGCGCCATGCCCTCGCCGCGCTCATCGTGATTGGGCGACGGCAACCGGCGCGCGCCGTCCAGCCAGCCGTCTTCCGATAATTGGAAAGCCGGCGGCGAAGCCGGCTGATAATTCAAACGCCACAGCATCAGCCCGTCCGGCGTGGACCAGCGCTGCTCGGCGACGAAACCGGCCTTGCGGTACAGGGACAGCGCGGCGATATTGACCTCGGCGGTGTCGACGCTGACCTCGCTCTCGCCCACCAGCGCCCGGTTCAGCAAGCGGTAGCCCCAGCCGGCGCGCAGCTGTTGCGGATCCACCACCGCTCTTTCGATATGCAGGCCGCCGTCCTCGCGGCGCGAGGCCACCAGCACGCCGCGCAGGCGCTCGCCTTCGAACGCGCCCCAGACCGCGTCGGCGCAAGCCTGCGCGGCGGCGAGGTCGGCCCACAGCACGGGCAGATGCGGATAGGACAGCCACTCCGCCTCCAGGCGGTGGGCGTCCAGCTGCAAATCCAAGGCGCGCGCGGCCAGTCCGGCGTCGCTCAGATCCAGGCGTTTCACTTCAAACGGGGCTTGCATTCACTCTCCCTGCGCGCGTTGCCGATGCAACAATCCGGTAACGGGAACGGTCCAATATCGCACTTGTTTTCTGAGGCCCGACGCGGTATCAAGAACAACCGGGGCGGACAAGCGCTCACCCGGCATTCTACCGCTACCGCCCGGCGGAAGGCTTGCGCGGCTTGAGCCGGATCATGGCCGCGGCCCGCGCCATGCCGCAGAATGCAGGCCGTCACCCATCACAGGAGAACGCCGATGCTGACTCTGGACTCTCTTAGCAACGCCGCCGCGCCCAGCTTCGAACAGCCGCTGGAAATGCTGCAAGCCTGTCACGACAAGATTCGCCGCTTCTGCGAGCAACTGGATCAACTGCCCTCCTACATCGAGCAGCACGGCGTCAACGAGGCCGCCCGCAACACGATAGACGGCGTGGTCCGCTATTTTGACCTGGCCGGCCCCGCCCATCACAGCGACGAGGAAGACGAGCTGTTTCCGCTGATTCTGGAACGAATGCCCACCGCCGCCTCGCGGCTGGAGCAACTGAGCGCGGAACACGGTTATCTGCATTCCTGCTGGAACGCGATCCGCGACGATCTGCTGGCGCTGCGCGACGGCAAGATCAGCAGCATCAGCCGCAATGAGCTGGAGGAGTTCGCGCGCCAGTACCGCGAGCACGCCGCCGCCGAGGAAAGCTGGCTGTTTCCCACCGCCGCCTCGACCATCAGCGCCGAGGAGATGAGCGCCGCCGGGCAGCGCATGGCGGCGCGCCGGATGCAGCAGGCGGCCTGAACGGCTGCCGCCCTCGAATCGCAAACGCAAAAAAGGCTGACCTCAATGGTCAGCCTTTTTGTCTTTCCGCGCTCAGGCGGTCAGTTTCAACAACTGCTCGAACGCGTCTTCGAACAGCTTCAGGCCGTCCTGTTGCAGCTTCTCGCCGGCCGCCGCCAGATCCACGCCGGCGGCGCCCACCGCGTGCAGCAGGGTCTGCGCGTCGTCCATGCCTTCCGGCAGCGTCAACGCGGCCTGGCCGTGGTCGCGGAAGGCCGCCAGCGTGCCGTCCGGCACGGTGTTGACGGTTTCGTCGCCGATCAGGCTTTCCACGTAGAGCACGTCGGAGTAAGCGGCGTTCTTGGTGCCGGTGGACGCCCACAGCAGGTATTGCGGACGCGCGCCGGCGGCTTTCAAGGCGGCGAACTCGGCGCCGTGGAAGCGTTCGCGGTAGCGGGCGTAAGCGGCCTTGGACAAGGCGATGGCCACCTTGCCCTGATGGGCGGCCGCCACTTGCGGGTCCAGCAGGCTGTCGACGCGGGACAGGAAGAAGCTGGCCACCGCCTTGACGCCGGACACGTCCTTGCCGTCTGCGTGACGAGCGGACAGGCCGGCGATGTAGGCGTCCCACACCGCTTCCACTTGCGGCAGCGAGAACAGCAGGGTGATGTTGACGTTGACGCCTTCGCGGGTCAGCGTCTGGAAGGCGCGGATGCCGGCGGCGGTGGCCGGGATCTTGATCATGGCGTTGGGACGGGCGATTTCCGCCCACAGCCGGCGCGCCGCGGCCAGGGTGCCGGCCTCGTCGTTGGACAGCTCCGGCGACACTTCCAGGCTGACGTAGCCGTCGTTGCCCTGGCTGGCGTTGTATTGGCCGCGCAGCAGATCGCAAGCGGCCTGGATGTCCGGCACCACCAGCGCTTCGTAGCGCGCCTCGGCCGACAAGCCGGCGTCCGCTTTCAGACGGGCCAGGTCGGCCTGGTAGCTGGCGTCGCCGCTGATCGCCTTGTAGAAGATCGCCGGGTTGGAGGTCACGCCGGCGATGCCGTCGTCGGCCAGCAGGCGCGCCAGTTCGCCGGAGGCGATCAGTTCGCGGGAAAGATTGTCCAGCCAGATGCGCTGGCCGAACGGGCGGATGGATTGCAGTCGATTCATGGTGGAACGATCCAGAATAAAGTCGGGACGGGCCCGGCGTCGCCGAGCCGGCCGGTGGCTGCCGCGCCGGAGTCGACGGGCTAAAACAAACATCCTAACCCGCCTGAACCGGCGCGCCAAGAGCGCCCGGCTCAAGCTTGCAACAATACGCCGCAATGAGCGCCGCGACGCGGCGCTCAGGCGGCCTGAGAGCCGCTGCGGCGGTCGCGCGGGAACACCGCGGAGAACACGCTGCCCTTGTCCGGTTCGCTCCGGATCTCCAGCCGGGCGTGGTGGCGCGCCAGCACGTGCTTGACGATGGCGAGGCCGAGACCGGTGCCGCCGCTGCCGCGAGAACGGCCGCGGTCCACCCGGTAGAATCGCTCGGTCAGCCGCGGGATGTGCTCGCGCGGGATGCCGATGCCGGTGTCCGCCACCGAGAAGCGCAACTGCTCGCCCTCCTCCTTCCAGCTCAGGGTGATGCAGCCGCCCTCCGGCGTGTAGCGCACCGCGTTGGACACCAGATTGCCGAAGGCCGAATGCAGCTCCTGCGGGCTGCCCCACAGCCAGGCGTCGCTGTGCCGGTCCAGCTTGACCTGATGGCGGCCGTGGGACAGGCCTTCGGCCTCCACCATCAGCGTGTCCAGCATGTCCTGCATGTCTACGCGCTCCGACACCGTCGCCTTGGGACTGTTCTCCAGCTTGGACAGGGTCAGCAGGTCCTCGACCAGGCTCTGCATGCGTCGCGACTGCTCCATCATCATCGGCAGGAACTGGCGGAAGGTGGCGTCGTCCACTTGCGGCATGTCCCCCAGCGTCTCCAGGAAGCCGCCCACCACGGTCAGCGGCGTGCGCAGCTCGTGCGAGACGTTGGCGACGAAATCCTTGTGCACGGTCTGCACCCGTTCCAGCTGGGTGATGTCGCGGGTCAGCAGCAGCTTGCGGGTGGAATCGAAGGGCACCATCTGCAGCGAGATCACCAGCTCGCGCGGCTGCACGAAGTTGAGCACCAGCGGCTGGCTGAAGCGCGCCTCGTTCATATAGGCGTGGAAGGCCGGCTGACGAATCAGGTTGAGGATCTGGTTGCCGACGTCGCGCTTGCGGTCCAGGCCCAGGTGCTCCACCGCCGTCGGATTGATCCATTCGATGCGGTCGTGCTCGTCCAGCACCACCACCCCGTCCGGCATCGCCTCGCCGGCGTTGATGAAGCGCTCCAGCGCGTGGGTGAGCTTCTTCTGGCTCTGGCTCTGGGTGCGGGTGGTGCGGTACAACGTCATGAAGATGGTGTGCCAGACGCCGAAGCCGTCCGGCACCCGCTCCGGCGTGGGGCGCTGCAGCCAGCGCAGCAGCAGCGCCACATGGTAGAGATTGAAGGCCAGCCAGCCGCCCAGGCAGATGGCCACCGCGATCAGTCCGTCTTCCGCCGACGATCCCAGCCAGAAGCCGAGGCCGATGACGGCGGTCGCCAGCAGCGAGGCCAGCGTGCGCTTCAGAAATTCAGGCATCAGGCCTCACTGCTGGGTGGAGAAGCGGTAACCGGTGCCGCGCACGGTCTGGATCAGGGTGTCGTGGCCGGTGCCTTCCAGCGCGCTGCGCAGCCGGCGGATGTGCACGTCCACGGTGCGCTCCTCCACGAACACATGATCACCCCACACTTGGTCCAGCAACTGGGAGCGCGAATGCACGCGCTCGGGATGGGTCATGAAGAAGTGCAGCAGGCGGAATTCGGTGGGGCCCAGATCGATGACGCCGCCGTTGCCGGTGACGCGGTGGGTGACCGGGTCCAGCCGCAGGCCTTGCACGTCCACCGCGTCGTCGGTCATCTGCGGCGCGCGGCGGCGCAGCACCGCCTTGATGCGCGCCAGCAGCTCGCGCGGCGAGAAGGGCTTGGTGATGTAGTCGTCGGCGCCGGTTTCCAGACCGGTGATCTTGTCCTGCTCGTCCGAGCGCGCGGTCAGCATGATGATGGGCACATGGCGGGTGCGCTCGTCGGCGCGCAGCCGTTTGGCGATGTCCACGCCGCTGGCGCCCGGCAGCATCCAGTCCAGCAGCACCAGGTCCGGCAGCGCGTTGCGCACCAGCGTCAGCGCCGCTTCGGCGGTGCTGGCCCGCAGCACGTGGTGGCCGGCCTGCGCCAGGTTGAAGGCAATCAGCTCCTGGATTGCCGGTTCGTCTTCAACAAGCAAGATATTGGCTGGCATGGTTGATCCATTCCCGTTTGAGTGTGTGGCAAGGATAAAAACGGGTGATTACAAAAATATGACATTTCGTCAAACTTTCCCACTTTGGCGCAGATTATTTCAACGCGCCAGCCGTAGACGCCTCGGCAGCCCAAAAAAAACGGGCCTGTTGCTGTGAACAGGCCCGGAATGGTCGTCGTCAATACAGATTTGATCTGACTAGAGACCAGGGACAAAGAGATCACCAGGACAGTTTCAAATGAGAGTGTTTTGGGACAATTCTCATACGCAACGGATCTGGACAGGCGGGCCGCGGGACAGTGCGGCCAACCCTGATACGGCCAGCATTTTACGTAGCAAACAGACGTTTTGATCAGATGGTTGATTGGATTTTCAGCCATTTAGCCTTTTTTTATAAGTTTGTTTCGTCATATTTCCTTATAATCGAAACATGGATAAATTTGATAGAAAAATCATCGCCGCACTGCACGAAAACGCCCGCATCAGCTTCGCGGAACTGGCTCGGCGAGTGAATCTGTCGCCGCCGGCGGTGGCGGATCGGGTAGGCAAACTAGAGCGCGGCGGCGTGATCACCGGCTACCGCGCCACCATCGATCCCAACAAGGTGGGCATGCCGATCTGCTGCATGATAGAGCTGACGGTCAAGCACCTGGAGTACTTCGCGGTGATAGAGGAGATCCGCACCATGCCGGAGATCATCGAATGCATGTCGGTGACCGGCACCAGCGGGCTGATGATGAAGGTGGTGGTGGACAATATGCCCACGCTGCAGGCGCTGATCGCGCGGCTGATGCAGTTCGGCGACACCAAGACCTCGATCGTGATCGAGGTGCCGGTGCCGCCGCGGCTGCCGGACTTACAGCAGGACGACTAAGCGCCTGTGTCCAAATGGCGACAACGCCCCGTCGCCGTCAAAATACCCCATCCATCTGATTTTAAATGGCTTTACCAAACGACGCCGCGCCTGACAGCCTGCCTTGGCTGGCGGTCAATTTCGCACAGCGAAACTTAATTTCGAAATAATCCCAGCCCCCCGCGCCAGTGCTTACAGTGGGCCATCGCATTCTCACCGAACGGGTGGCGGCCTGCCAGCCACCCGCAAGCGAAGGGGACGCCATGAAGCCCAACCCTCCCGACTGGCCGCTGCTGACGCCAAGCGTGGCCGACGATCACGACAAGCGGCAATTCGTCACCGCCTTGGCCCGCGGCCTGGAACTGCTGCGCTGCTTCACTCCCGACGGCAAACAACTGGGCAATCAGGAACTGGCGCGCCTGACCGGCCTGCCGCGCCCCACCGTGACGCGGCTGACCCATACGCTGACCCAGCTGGGCTATCTGCGCTGCAACGCCGCCTCCGGCAAATATCAACTGGACATCGGCGTGCTGGCCTTTGGCTACGCGCTGCTCAGCAATCTGTCGATCTGCAATGCCGCGCAAACCCGGATGACGGAACTGGCGCGCCTGACGCGGGCCTCGGTGGCGATTGGCGCCCGCGACCGCCTGAACATGGTCTATCTCGATGTCGCGCACAGCGAAACCCACCTCACCATGCGCCGCCAGATCGGCTCGCGCATTCCACTGCACAGCACCGCCATGGGCAAGGCCTGTCTGGCGGCGATGCCGGAGCCGGAACGGGCCTTTGTGCTGGACCACATCGGCCAGCATTTCCGCGACGACTGGTCCGCCATCCGCCTATCGCTGGAGCAGGCCTTCCGCGACCACGCCGAACGCGGCTTCTGCCTGTCCCTGGGGGAATGGCAGCGCGACGTCAATTCCGTCGGCGTGCCAATGCGCCATCCCAGCCATGGCCTGATCGTGTTCAGCTGCGGCGGCCCCGGCTTTCAGCTCAAGCCACGGCAGCTGGAGGAGGACATCGGGCCTCGGCTGGTGGACATGGTGCGCAATCTGGAGGCGGTGTGCTAAGACCCGCTAACAAAACCCCTGATCCTGAGTTGCGCCTCCTTGTCGTACTACGGGTACTGCCTGCGTCGGCGCGCCTTGGTTCAGGTTCTCTGCGTGGTTTTGTTAGCGGTTCTAAGCGCCATCGGCCTCGGCCCCGGCCCCCTCACTCACTAGGAGTCAATGATGATTCGAGACCAAGACACCCTGGACAGCCTGCTGGAGGCCATCCGGCGCTTCGTCAGCCAGGCGCTGCTGCCCAATGAGCGGCTGGTGGCCGCGACCGACCAGATTCCGGAACCGCTGATCCAGCAGATGCGCGAGCTGGGACTGTTCGGCCTGTGCATTCCCGAGAACTACGGCGGCCTGGGCCTGAGCACGGAGGAGGAAGTGCTGGTCGCCTTCGAACTGGGCCGTACCTCGCCGGCCTTCCGCTCGCGCATCGGCACCAATAACGGCATCGGCTCCCAGGGTCTGATCCTGCACGGCAGCCCGGAACAGAAGCAGCGCTATCTGCCGCGGCTGGCCTCCGGCGAACTGATCGGCGCCTTCTGCCTGACCGAGCCCGACTCCGGCTCAGACGCCGCCGCCTTGAAAACCAGCGCCCGCCGCGACGGCGACCACTACGTGCTCAACGGCAGCAAGCGCTTCATCACCAATGCGCCGCAAGCGGGGCTGTTCACCGTGCTGGCCCGCACCGATCCGGCGCGCGCCGGCGCCGCCGGCGTATCCGCATTTCTGGTGGAGCGGGAAACTCCCGGACTCAGCCTGGGCCGGCCGGACCGGAAAATGGGCCAGCAGGGCTCGCAAACCTGCGACGTGATCTTCGACAACTGTCGGGTGCCGGCCAGCCAGCTGCTGGGCGGTGAGGAAGGCATAGGCTTCAAGATTGCGATGCGGGTACTGGACAAGGGCCGCCTGCACCTGGCCGCGGTCTGCGTCGCCACCGCCGAACGCATGCTGGCGGACGCGCTGGACTATGCCTTGAACCGCCGCCAGTTTGGCCAGCCGATTGCCGAATTTCAATTGATCCAGGCGATGCTGGCCGACAGCCAGGCTGAAATCTACGCCGCGCGCTGCATGGTGCTGGACGCCGCCCGCCGCCGCGACGCCGGCGGCGACATCGCCACCGAGGCCGCCTGCGCCAAGCTGTTCGCCTCCGAGATGTGCGGCCGCGTTGCCGACCGCGCGGTGCAGATCCATGGCGGCGCCGGCTATGTCGACGACTACGCGATAGAGCGCTTCTACCGCGACGTGCGGCTGTTCCGCATCTATGAAGGCACCAGCCAGATCCAGCAGCTGGTGATTGCCCGCAATATGATACGGGCCGGGAGCATGGCATGCTGAGCCCCGCTCCCCCCGCGCAGGAACGCATCGACGACATTCTGCGCCGGCGGCTGGCCGCCTACAAATGCCCCAGCGCCATCCACCCGCTGCCGGCTTCCGCCACCGGCAAAATCCTCAAGGCCAAGCTGCGCGGCCTGGTCCATGAATAAGGAGTCTCGCCATGCGCCCGCGACAATCCGCCCTGCTGTTCACCGCCGCCCTGCTCCTGTTCTCCGCCGACAGCGGCGCGGCCGAGTTCCTGGTTGGCGTGCCCTTGTCGCTCAGCGGCAATCTGGCGCGCGTGGGCGGCGAAACCGGACGCGGCATCGAAACCGCCGCCGCCCTGTTCAACCAGGCTCAAAACCGGCACCAGATCAAGCTGCTGATCCAGGACGACGAATCCTCGCCGGCCAAGGCGGTGGCCGCGGTCGAACGAATGGCCAGCCAGGGCGCGCTGGCCATCACCGGCGGCTACAGCACCAATATCATCAGCCCCGCCGCGGACAGCGCCAACAAGCTGGGCCTGGTCTACCTGACCACCGGCAGCGCCACGCTGAGCGCCAGCCAGCGCGGCCTGAAGACCTTTTTCCGGCTGAACGACAACAAGGGCTACATTGTGGCGCTGAGCCATCTGCTGGCCGAACTCAAGGTCGCCTCCGCCGCCATCATCCACTCCACCAAGGATGCCAATCTGGAGCTGGCCGAAGGCATCCGCCGGCGCAACCCTGAGGTCCGGATCTCCATGCATCCCTTCGACCCCAGCCTCAAGGACTTCAAGCCGCTGGTCAACAAGGTGCGGCTGCGGGATAGGCCCGACGTCATCGTGATGGTGGGTTATGAAAACGACTATGTCGGCATTCTGCGCGCCGCCCGGCTGCTGAGGCCGCCGGTCAAGGCCATGATAGGCGCCTGGGGCATCGCGGCGCCGAAAATGGCCGTCGACTTCCCCGAACTGGTCAACAATGTGCTGGGCACCACCATGCTGCCCTATCCGGTCAGCTTCAGTTCGGAGGAGGGTAATCTCTTCGCCGCCGCCTACCGCGCCCGCTACCGGCGCGACCCGGACTATCTCAGCGAGCTTGGCTATGTGCAAGGCCAGATCCTGTTCGAGGCCATCGCCCGCGCCGCCGACAAGGGCAGCCTGCGGCAGCCGGGCGGACTCGTGGCCGAGCTGCGCGCCACCCGGCGCGACACGCTGATCGGCCCGGTCAGCTTCGACGCCAACGGCGACAACCCCAACTTCACCCAATACATCGGCCAGCATCAGGGCAATGGCCGCGTGGAGCTGGTTTCGCCGCGACAAAAGGCGACCGGCAAATTGAATCTCCCCGCCGTGCCCTGGTAAGGAAGCCTGATGTCCCATCCCGCGCTCGCCCCACTGCTGCCGCCCGACAACGGTTTTCGCTCCCTGCTGGGTTTTCGCGTGCTCAGTTGGGGGGACGGCCGCGCCTCCATCGAGCTGGAAATCGGCCCGCAACACTTGAACGCCGCCGGCGTGCTGCATGGCGGCGTCTACGCCGCGCTGCTGGACGCGGCCTGCGGACTGTGCGGCACCTGGCGGCCGCTGGGCGAAACGCCGCGCGCCTGCGTCACCTTGTCGCTGACCACCAGCTTCACCCGCCAGATCAGCGCCGGCCGCATCTGCGCCGTGGCCACCCGACGCAGCCAGGGGCGGCGCATCTACCACGCCAGCGCGGAAGTGCTGGACGAGCAGCAGCGGCTGCTGGCCTTCGGCGAAGCCTGCCTGCGCTATCGCGGCGCGCCGGAATGAAATCAGGCCATGGTTCCGGAGAACCATGGCCTGATCGGTGCAACAGCCGGCGGACTTACTTGGCAGCCTGCCAGGCCACCGCGGTGTCTATCATGCGGTTGGAGAAGCCCCACTCATTGTCGTACCAGGCCAGCACTTTGACTTCGCGGCCGCCGATGACGCGGGTCAGCGTGGCGTCGAAGGTGCTGGACGCCGGGTTGTGCAGGAAGTCGCAGGACACCAGCGGCAGGGTGTTGACGCCGAGCACGCCCTTGAGCGGGCCTTTGGCGGCGTCGCTGATCAGCTGGTTCACTTCTTCCTTGGTGGTGTCGCGGCCGGCGGTGAAGGTCAGGTCCACCAGCGAGACGTTGCTCACCGGCACGCGCACGGCGAAGCCGTCCAGCTTGCCTTTCAGCTGCGGCAGCACCAGGCCCACCGCGGCGGCAGCGCCGGTCTTGGTCGGGATCATGGACACGGCGGCGGAACGGGCGCGACGCAGATCCTTGTGATCGGTGTCAAGCAGCACTTGGTCGTTGGTGTAGGCGTGCACCGTGGTCATCAGGCCGCGCTCGATGCCGATGCTGTCGATCAGCGGCTGCACCATCGGGGCCAGACAGTTGGTGGTGCAGGAGGCGTTGGAGACGATGGTCATCGCGCTGCTCAGCTGCTGGTGGTTGACGCCGTAAACCACGGTGGCGTCCACGCCTTCGCCGCCCGGAGCGGAGATCAGCACTTTCTTGGCGCCGGCCTGCAGATGAGCGCCGGCTTTTTCGCGAGTGGTGAACAAGCCGGTGCATTCCATCACCACGTCCACGTTCAATTCTTTCCACGGCAGCTCGGCCGGGTTGCGGATGGCCAGCAGTTTGATCTTCTTGCCGTTGACCACCAGGTGATCGCCGTCCAGCGCCACGGAAGCGGCGAACGGACCGTGCACGCTGTCGTAACGGGTCAGGTGTTCATGCAGCTCCGGCGAGGCCAGATCGTTGATGGCGACAATCTCGATGTCCTGATCGGCATAGCGCTCTTGCCATGCACGCACAATCATGCGGCCGATGCGGCCGTAACCATTGATAGCAACTCGCAACGTCATGATGCATCCTCCAAGTTGAAATGGCGCAAGGTCATCTTCCCGTGCCCTGCGCCACCACTGTCCGCCTGATTCGGCTTGTAATCAACTCGCTACATAAGTAGTGGGCGAATTACCAACATCGGCAGTGCGGAAATTCCGTCCAAGCTTGCCGTGCGTCAAATTCCGCCGGCCGATGTGGCGTCGAACAGCGTCTCAGCCCTGCAGCGCGGCGGCGTAATCGCCGGCGTCGCTATTCAATACTATATGCAATAGCGTGCCGGAGAAGGCGGTGACGCCGCTGGCGCCCAGCAGCTGCAAAGCCGCCTGGTCCACCAAGGCCGCGTCGGCCACTTCCACCCGCAGCCGGCTGCCGGCCACGGCTTCCACCTTGCGCACATTGGCGGCGCCGCCCAGCGCCGTCAGCCAGCGTTCGCGGTCTATGCCCACCACCTCGCCCAAGGCTTGCGCCGGCGCGGCGGCGGCCGGCGCGACAGCGGCGTCAGGGCGGCCCAGCGCGACGCGGATTTCGTCGGCGATCAGGTCCGCCTCCGGTCCCAGCACCACTTGCACGCTGCCGGCGGCCGGCTTGATCAGGCCGCGCGAGCCCAGCGCCTTCAGCGCGGCTTCGCCCACCTTGTCGTTGCTGGCCACTTGCAGGCGCAGACGGGTGGTGCAGGCGTCCACGGACTTCAGGTTGGCGGCGCCGCCCAAAGCGGCGATGAAGGCGCGCGCGCGCTCGCTGCCGGCGGCCACCGCCGCCACGGCCACCATCGCGTCTTCGCGGCCCGGGGTCTTCAGGTCGAACTTCTTGATGAAGAACACGAACAGCACGTAGTAGAGCGCGAAGTAGCCGATGCCCACCGGAACCAGCAGCAGCGGGTTGGTGGACAGGCCGAAGTTCAGCGCGTAGTCGAACAGGCCGGCGGAGAAGCCGAAGCCCAGCTTGATGTTGAGCGCGTGCATCAAGGCCATGGCCAGGCCGGTCAGCACGGCGTGGATGGCGTACAGCGCCGGGGCCAGGAACATGAAGGCGAATTCCACCGGCTCGGTGACGCCGGTCAGCATCGCGGTCAGCGCCATCGAGAACAGCAGGCCGCCGACGGCTTGCTTGTTCTCGGGCTTGGCGGTGCGATACATCGCCAGGCAGGCGGCCGGCAGGCCGAACATCATCACCGGGAAGAAGCCGGACATGAACATGCCGGCCGTCTTGTCGCCGGCGAAGAAGCGGGTCAGATCGCCGTGCACCACCTTGCCGGCGGCGGAGGCGAAATCGCCCACCTGGAACCAGACGATGGTGTTGAGGATGTGGTGCAGGCCGGTGACGATGAGCACGCGGTTGAGCACGCCGTAGACGAAGACGCCGATTTCCCCGGCGCCGATCAGCCAGCGGCCGACGCTGTCGATGCCGATCTGCACCGGCATCCAGACATAGCCCAGCACCGCGCCCAACACCAGCATGGAGAAGCCGGTGACGATGGGCACGAAGCGCTTGCCGCCGAAGAAGGCCAGATAACTGGGCAGCTTGATGTCCTTGTAGCGGTTGTACAGCGCGCCGGCCACCAGACCGGACAGGATGCCGGACAGCACCCCCATATTGAGCTTCTCGTCTATCACCTTGAGCACCGCGGTGATCACCAGATAGCCGATGGCGCCGGCCAGGCCGGAGGTGCCGTTGTTGTCCTTGGCGAAGCCCACCGCCACGCCGATGGCGAAGATCAGCGCCAGATTGCCGAAGATGGCGTCGCCGGCCTGAGCCATCATCTTGATGTTGAGCAGGTCCGGCTGGCCCAGGCGCAGCAGCAAGCCCGCCACGGGCAGAACGGCGATCGGCAGCATCAGGGCGCGGCCCAGCTGCTGAATGCCAGCGAATTTATTGTCAGAGGTACTCACGTCTCGTCTCCCAGTGTATGGACGCCGATGGGGGCATGGCGCTCCAGGCTGCTACCTTCTTGTGTGTCGGTACCGCTCGCTGCCGCGTGTCCCCGCGGCATGCGATTACTTCAGGATCCGGCGCGGCTTTACGCGCCGGACCGGTTCAGTTCTCCGGCCACCATGCGGCGGCCTGCGCGCGCACCGCGGCGGCGGAGTCCAGCGTCAGCAACTGCTCGGCGCGTTTGCGGCAAGCCTGCTGATCCAGCGTTCTCACCCTGGCCTTGATCTCCGGCACCAGGCCGGGACTGACCGACAGTTCGGCGACGCCGAGGCCGACCAGCACCGGCGCGGCCAGCGGGTCCGAGGCCAACGCGCCGCATACGCCCACCCATTTGCCGTGCTGGCTGGCGCCGGCCACCGTGCGTTCGATCAGCCGCAGCAGCGCCGGATGCATCGCGTCCAGGCTGGCGGCCAGCGAGGCGTTGCAACGGTCCATCGCCAGCGTGTATTGAGTCAGGTCGTTGGTGCCGATGGACAGGAAATCCGCCTCGGCGGCCAGTTGGTCGGCCAGCAGCGCCGCGGACGGCACTTCCACCATCACGCCCAGCTGCGGCCGCTCGCTCAGCCCCATGTCCGCGGCCAAAGCGTCGATGCGCCGGCGCAGGCGCCGCAGTTCGCCCAGATCGGCGATCATAGGCACCAGGACGCGCAGCAAGGACAGCGGGCGCAGCATCAGCAGCGCGCGCAGTTGTTCGTCCAGCATCTCCGGGTGGGCGAAGCCGGTGCGGATGCCGCGCAGGCCCAGCGCCGGGTTCGGTTCCGGCGGCAGGGTCAGATAGGGCACTTCCTTGTCGCCGCCCACGTCCAGCGTGCGAATGATGGCGACGCGGCCCTGCAACTCGTCCAGCACCGCCTGGTAGGCGTTGGCCTGTTCGTAGCGGTCCGGCGCGTCGCGGCGATCGATGAACAGGAATTCGGTGCGCAGCAGGCCGACGCTGTCGGCGCCGTGGCGCACCGCTTCGCGCGCGTCCTCTTCGTTGGCGATGTTGGCGGCCACTTCGACGCGCACGCCGTCCAGCGTCACCGCAGCGCCGTCGGCGTCGGCGCGCATGTCGGCGCGGCGGCGCTCGCGTTCGGCCATGGTCTGCCGCGCGGAGGCCAGCGCGGCGGCGCTCGGCGCCGGATCGCAACCGCCTTGGCTCGCGTCCAGCAGCACTTCGCCGCCGGCGTCCAGCCGCAACACTTGCGGCCCGCAGGCCACCAGCGCCGGAATGCCGAGCGCGCGCGCCAGAATGGCCACGTGGCCGGTGGCGCCGCCGGCGGCGGACAGGATGCCGGCCACCCGCTCGCGCGGCAGCCGGGTCAGTTCGGAAGGCGCCAGGTCTTCGGCCACCAGGATGGAGGCCGGATACAGCTCGGGCTCGCTCTGAGCGTCGCCCAGCAACGCTTTCAGCACCTGGCGCTCGATGTCTTTGAGATCGGCCACCCGCTCGGCCAGCAAGGGACTGCCCAGGCCGGACAACACGCGGCACTGCGCGCGCACCGCCTGGCGGAAGGCGTGGCCGGCGCTGTGGCCGGCGGCGATGTCCCGCTCCGCCGCGTCCCGCAGCTCCGGATCGTCCACCAAGGCCAGGTGAGCGGCGAAGATGTCGCTCTGCGAGGTCTGGCCGCGGCGCAGCGCCTCGTCGATGGCGGCGGCGATGCCGGCGCTGACCTCGGCCAGCGCGCGGCGCAGCTGCTCGCGCTCGCTATCGGCGTTGACCGCGAACTCGGCCACCTGCGGCTCGAAGGCGTCTAGGCGCACCACCTGGCCGATGGCCAGGCCCGGCGCCGCGCACACGCCGCCTATCCAGCCGGCCGGCAGCGCGCGCGCCGGCGCGCCGGCCAAGGGCGCGGACGCGCCGTGGCCGGATTCGGTGCGGGTCTGCAGCGCGGCGATCACCGCGGCGGCGGCGGCCGCGGCGTCTTCGCCCTGCGCCAACACCGCCACATCGTCGTCCTCGGACACGCCCAGCCCCATCAAAGCCACCACGCTGCGGGCGTTGGCGGCCTGGCCCTTGAATTCCACTCGCACGCTGGCGCGATATTGCCGCGCCGCGTTCTGCACCAGCGCCGCCGGCCGCGCGTGCAGGCCGCCGGCGTGACGCACCGTGGCCTGACCACGGCTTTCCGCGCCGCTTGCGCTTGGGCCGTCGTCGGCGGCAGCTCCGCCGGACAGCGTCAGAAACACGCTGCGGCCGGCCTGCTGCATGCCGGTCGCCCGCTGCTCCAGCGCATAAGCCTCGCCGTTGGCGATCACCACCATGGTCAGCAGCGACGGCGCGCGCCGCGCCACCGCGTCCAGGTCCACTTCGATCAGCGGCTGGCCCTGGCGCACCGCGTCGCCGGCCTTGATCAGCGGCTTGAAGCCCTCGCCCTCCAGCTTGACGGTGTCGATGCCGACGTGGATCAGCACTTCC
The DNA here is from genome assembly GCF_001043705.1 of Chromobacterium sp. LK11. Lineage (NCBI taxonomy): Bacteria > Pseudomonadati > Pseudomonadota > Betaproteobacteria > Neisseriales > Chromobacteriaceae > Chromobacterium > Chromobacterium sp. LK11. The sequence goes on along the minus strand of NZ_LDUR01000009.1, from coordinate 34,868 downwards.
GCGCCGTTGGCCGCGCGCAGGGTCAGGGCGTGGCCGGTGCGCGCCAGTTGCGCCACCTCGCCGTCACAGGGCGCCAACAGGATGCCGGACAGCGGCTCGATCGCCAGACCGTCGCCCATCATCAAGCCGGCGAATACCGGATCGGGCGCGCGGCTCAGCGGCACGGTCGGCCCGTCAAACGGGGCCAGGAGTTCGAGCGTAGCGGACATGGGGACGTCTCCATTCTTATATGTCGTCTCCGCGACCGGCGCGGGTTCCGCTGGGCGCCGTTCGCGGCGCGCCCCGATTCGCATCGCAGATCGGGGCGCGGTTTCAAGCGTTGCCGGACTCAGCGCGTGCAGGTCACCTTGGACAGATGACGCGGCACATCCGGATTCAGGCCGCGCGCTTCGGACAGGCGCGCCGCCATCAGGTAGAAGCTCTGGATCGCCAGCAACGGGTCCAGCGCCTCGTCGTCGGCCAGCGCCAGGGTCAGGTCGCGGCTGGGCACCGTTTCCGGCGCCGCCAGCAGCACCTTGGCGCCGCGGCCGCGCATTTCCTCGGCCAGCTCGATCAGGCCCTGCTGCTCCGGACCGCGCGGCGCGAAGATCAGCAGCGGATAGCCGTCGTCGATCAAGGCCATCGGACCGTGCTTGATTTCGGCGCCGGAGAAGGCCTCGGCCTGGATCGCGCAGGTTTCCTTGAATTTGAGCGCGGCTTCCAGCGCCACGGCGAAGCCCAGGCCGCGGCCCACCACCATGATGCGTTCGGCGTCGCGCAAGGCGTCCACCGCCAGGCTCCAGTCCTGGCGCGTGGCTTCGGTCAGCCGCTGCGGCAGATTGGCCAGCGCGGCCAGCAGCGCGTCGTCCGCCTGCCAGTGGGCGACCAGGCGCGCCACCGCGGACAGCGAGGTGATGTAGCTCTTGGTGGCGGCCACGCTTTTTTCGTCGCCGGCGCACAAGGGCACCACCCATTCGCAGGCGGCGGCCAGCGGCGATTGATGCTTGTTGACCAGCGCCGCGGTGCGCGCGCCGGCGGCGCCCAGCGCCTTCATGGTGTCGATCAGGTCCGGGCTCTGGCCGGACTGGGACAGGGCCACCGCCAGCTGACCCTTCACCGCCAGCGGCGCGCGGTGCAGCGTCACCAGCGACATCGGCAGCGACACCACCGGCACGCCCAGCCGCTGCATCGCCAGATAGGCGAAGTAGTTGGCGGCGTGATCGGAACTGCCGCGGGCCACGGTCAGCGCCAGGCTGGGGCGCTCCACCGCCAGCGCGCGTCCCAACGCGGCCAGCGCTTCATCGGCGTACATGTGTTGCGCGGCCACCGCTTCGGCGGCGTACAGCGCTTCTTCAAGCATCAACGAGGCCAATTTTTTCTCCCTCTACATAGACTTGCTGCAAATTCAAATCCGCGTCCATCGCGACGATGTCGGCCCAGGCGCCGACGGCGAGCCGGCCGCGGTCGGCCAGGCCCAGGTAGTCGGCCGGATAGAGCGACAGCCGGTTCGACGCGTCCGCCAGCGGCAGGCCGATGGACACCAGGTTGCGCAGCGCCTGATCCATGGTCAGGGTGCTGCCGGCCAGGGTGCCGTCGGCCAGGCGCACGCCGCCCATGCATTTGGTCACCGAGTGCGAACCCAGCTTGTATTCGCCGTCCGGCATGCCGGCGGCGGCGGTGGAATCGGTAACGCAGTACAGGCGCGGAATCGAGCGCAGGGCGGCGCGGATCGCGCCCGGGTGGACGTGGAGCAGATCCGGGATCAGTTCGGCGTATTCGGCGTGCGCCAGCGCCGCGCCCACCATGCCGGGCGCGCGGTGGTGCAGGCCGCTCATCGCGTTGAACAGATGGGTGAAGCCGGACGCACCCTGCTCCAGCGCCTGCACGCCGTCTTCGTAGCTGCCGAGGGTGTGGCCCAGCTGCACCTTGACGCCCTGCTCAGCCAGCTGGCGGATGATGTCCATGTGGCCGGCGATTTCCGGCGCCAGCGTGATCAGCGACACCGGCGCCAGCGAACGGTACCAGTCCACTTGCTCCATCACCGCGCGGCAGGCGTCGTCGGGCTGGGCGCCCAGCTTGCCGGGGTTGATGTAGGGGCCTTCCAGATGCACGCCCAGGATGCGGGCGCCGCCGGGCTGGCGTTCGCGACAGGAGGGACCGAGCGCGCGCAGCACCTGCTCGATGTCGATCGGCGGCGCGGTCATGGTGGTGGCCAGCAAGGAGGTGGTGCCGAAGCGGGCGTGCAGCTTGGCCACGCGCTCGGCGGCGCGGCCGCCCTCCATGATGTCCACGCCGCCGCCGCCGTGGACGTGCAGGTCGATGAAGCCGGGCAGCAGATAGCGCTCCACCGCTCGCCCGGAGGCCAAACGCGCGTCTATGGCCTCGATGCGGCCGTCGGCGGCCAGTTTCAATTCGCCGTCCATCCAGCCGGATTCGGTCAGGATGCGTCCTTGCAGCACTCGGTGTTGGGTCATCGTCTCAGTTCGGCAACAAAATCGTAGTAGTCGTTACGGCAATAGGTATCGGTCAATTCAATCGCGATGTTCTCGGCGTTGAAGCCGATGCGGGTAATCAGCAGCATCGCCTCGCCGGGGCGGATGCCGGCCAGCGTGGCGATGTCGCCGGAGGCGTTCACCGCGCGGATGTGCTGCAGCGCGCGCACCACCGAGTGGCCGCTGGCGTCCAGATGGGCGTACAGCGAGGTGCCCACTTGCTGCGGCTCCGGCAGATAGGCCACCGGCAAGGTGGTCATCTCGATCGCCATCACCACCCCGTCGGCCAGACGCTGGCGCTTCAGCCGCGACACCTGCGAGGTGGGCGACAGCCCCAGCTTGATCACTTCTTCATTGCTGGGTGCGAACACGCCGCGCTCCAGCCACACCGACGACGGCACGAAACCGCGTTGGCGCAATTGTTCGGTAAAGCCGGTCAACCGCGACAGCGGCTGCTCCAGCCGCGGCGTGATGAAGGTGCCCGAGCCTTGGCGCCGGCGTATCAGGCCCTGCTCCAGCAGCACGTCCATCGCCTTGCGCGCGGTGACGCGCGAAATGCCCAGTTCTTCGGAAAACGTCCGCTCCGACGGCAGCGCCTCGTCCGCTTGCCACCAACCGGCGTTGATGGCGTCGGCCAGTTTCCGCGACAGCTGCAGATACAGCGGCGTGGTCAGGGTTTCATCCGGTTTCAATGCAAGCCAGCGATTTTCCATGGGTTGTCTGCAAGTGGTCTGAAAACCCCAGTGTATAACCTGTCTCCCCGGCTGGCATCTTCCGCGCCGACGCGCGTCGATTCCGGCCTTCCGGCTTACCGCGAACGTTAATACCACATTAATACCACGTCAATACCATTTTATTTGCGCGCATTATTGGCGGCTTGCTGCATGGCAGCAAAACGACAAACGGATGATTTGGCAGGGGAAAATTTGGAATCGATACGCCGTGACCGGCGGGACAGGTCTGGGAATGAGCATTTTTTGCAAGAATCAAGCGGATACAAGACCACACAGTAAGTATGGCAATAGTACCTTTCGCCAAACTTACATTAAAAATAGTCGTCTCATTTTAAATCATATGTCATTCATATGATGATTGGACTGCCCGGTGCACTGCTGGGCGCTTGCATACCACTCGTAGCTCAAAGGAGTCAGAATGAAACCACAACTGCGCCTTCCCGCCGCTCTCGCCCTGGCCTGCCTCAGCGCACCGCTCTGGGCCCACGGCACCATGGAAGTGCCGATCAACCGCACCTACAACTGCTTCAAGGAGGGCGCGGAATCGCCGAAATCCGCCGCTTGCCAAGAAGCCCGTCGCGTAGGCGGCACCCAGGCCATGTACGACTGGAACGGCATCAATCAGAACCCGCAGGGCGACAATCACGCAGCGGTGGTGCCGGACGGCAAGCTGTGCGCCGGCGGCCAGGACAAGTTCAAGGGCTTCAACCTGGGACGCACCGATTGGCCGAAAACCAAGCTGGTGCCGGACGCCAACGGCAACTACGAGTTCGTCTACCACGCCACCGCGCCGCACTCGACCAAGTACTTCAAGTTCTACGTCACCAAGAACGGCTGGGATCAGACCAAGCCGCTGAAGTGGTCCGATCTGGATCCGCAACCGTTCCACACCGTCACCGGCAACCCGCCGCTGGACGCCAACAAGCGCTACCACATGGTGGCCAAGCTGCCGACCGGCAAGAGCGGCCCGCACATCATCTTCAATGTCTGGAAACGCGCGGACAGCGAGGAAGCGTTCTACTCGTGCTCCGACGTTGTCTTCGGCGACGGCACCAACCCGCCGGAACCCCCGCCGGTAACCAATCCGTGGAAAGAAGTCGGCAAGGTGACCGCCTATGAAAACCTGCCGAACAACAGCACCGCCACCCTGCGCGTCTTCGACGCCGGCGGCCGCGACGCGGAAACCATTCCGGTCACGCTGGACGCCGTCAGCGGCCAGATGGCCAACTGGCCGTACGAGCTGGGCGTGAAGGTGAACGCCACCTCCAAGGCGATCCGCATTGGCGTGATGAGCCAGAAACAACGCACGGTGACCATCACTCCGGAGCGCAGCGCCACCGCCAACCGCGTGTACCTGAACGACAGCTACAAGGGCTACACCTACCAGATCGACCTGAAGAAAGGCGACGGCGGCATCAACCCGCCGCCGGTGGGCGACACTTGGAAAGAAGGCCTGTCCTACACCGCCGGCCAGATCGTCAGCTATCAGGGCAAGAAGTACCGCTGCCTGCAGCCGCACACCGCCTGGGCCGGCGCGGGCTGGACCCCGTCCACCCAACCCGCCTTGTGGGCGCCGGTTTAAGCCTCTCGCCCCGCTCTCGGCGCGCGGACTAAACGTCTGAGGCGCTGAACCGCCGGCCTTCTCCTCCCGGGAAGGCCGGCCTCCTCCCACTCCTCCTGCCGCAGGCTCCCGCCTTGGACGGCGGCCACGCCGTGCCCGCAACGCAGGCGGGACGACTGCCGCGCGTCGCCTGCCGGGATTCGCAAGAAAGTCGATTCCGATGGAAACCTCGACCCGAAGCTATCCGCCCCTCGCCGCCTGGCTGCACTGGATTTGCGCAGCCGTGATCCTGTGGGCGATGCTCAGCGGCTTCGCCCTCGCCTCCGGCGCGCTGCCGCCCGCCGTCGCCGCGGCGATTCCGCCGTTCAACGTTGCACTGACCACCCTGTTGATGCCGGTCTTCCTGCTGCGCATCGTCTACCGCACCAGCTTCCGCATGCCGCCGCCGGCCGGCATCGCGCCGGCTCAGCACCGGCTGGCGCGCCGCGCGCACGCGCTGCTCTATCTGCTGTCCTGTCTATCGCTGGCCAGCGGCTGGCTGATGATGGAGCGACCGGTCGACCTGTTCGGCCTGCTCACGCTGCCGCCCAGCCTGGAGCCGAGCGTGGCCACCCGTGCGCTGGCCAAGCTGCACTTCGCCAGCAACGTTGCGCTGGCCCTGCTGCTGACCGGCCACATCGGCGCGGTGATCCAGCACCAACGCCAGGGACGCCGCCTGCTGCGGCGCATGTCGCCGCTGACGGGCTAAGAAGCTGTTCAAAGTCTGCTGCGCTTCGTGAAGCCTTGCACGGTGAGTACCAGCTCAAAATGCTCATGCACCACGTGTACATTCCGCTTTTTCGCTCGCTCTCGCCTTGTCTCGCCCTTGCTCGCGAGACTTTGAGCAGGCTCTAACGCCGCCAGCTGATCAACACCACCGCCGCCACGATCACGCTCATCGCCAGCATCTCGTGCAGGCCGATGTGCTCGCCGAGGAAGACCACGCCCAACAAGACCGCGATCACCGGGTTGACGTAGGCGTAGCTGGTGGCGGCGGCCGGCGACACGGTCTTCAGCAGGTGCAGATAGGCGCTGTAAGCGATGATGGAGCCGAACACCGCCAGATAAAGCAAGGCCAGCCAGCCGGATAGAGTCGGCATCCCCTGCAGCTTCTCGCCATAGGCCTGACTAGCCAGCAACAAGGCGGCGCCGCCGAAGATCATCATCCAGGCGCTGCCCATCGGCCCCTTGGGCTGGGTCAGATGCCGGCTCCAGGCCGAGCCCAAGGCCCAGCCGGCCGAGGCCAGCAGCAGCAAGGCCGCGCCGCTGGGGCTGGCTTTCAGATTCGCGCCCATATTCAACAACACCATGCCGCAGACGCCGAGTCCGATGCCGGCCCACTCCACCTTGCGCGCCTTCTGGCCAAACAGTCGCGCAAACAACAGGGTGAACAAGGGCACGGTGGCGATCACCAAGGCGGCCACGCCGGAGGACACGTCTTTCTCCGCCACGGTGACCAGACCGTTGCCCACCGCCGGCATCAGCACGCCGAGCAAGGCGGCGCCGCCCAGTTCGCGCGCGTTCGGCATCGGGTATTTGCGCAGGCACAAATAAGCCAACATCAGCCAGCCGGCCAGGGAGAAGCGCAAGCCGGCCATCATCATCGGCGGCCAGGACTCGATGCCGATGCGGATGCCCAGATAGGTGGAGCCCCAGATCACGTACAGGGCGAAGAAAGCGGCTAAGGTCAGCGGGGGGATGCGCGAAAACGGCATGGTGCGGCTCGGGAAAGTGGAACCGGATACCATGCCGTATGGGAATGTCCGTGGCAAGTCCAATTTTGCCGCGGACGGGCCAGGCTTAACGCGTGGCCAGGCGCTGCAGGATGTTGGAGAACTCTTCCATATAGCTGTCGAAGCGGGTGGCCAGACGGTCGACGTCGGTGGCGAAGCGGTTGTAGGCCACCACCGCCGGAATCGCCGCGAACAGGCCGATGGCGGTGGCCACCAGCGCCTCGGCGATGCCCGGAGCCACCGTGGACAAGGTGGCCTGGCCGGCGTTGCCCAGGCCGATGAAGGCATGCATGATGCCCCACACCGTGCCGAACAAACCGATATAGGGGCTGACCGAACCGACGGTGGCGAGGAAGGATGTATGGCTGTCCAGCGCGTCCAGCTCGCGCTGCGCCGCCGCCTTCATCGCGCGGCGCGAGCCGGCCATGATGTCGGACAGCTCGGTGCCGTTGCGGCCACGCAGCTTCAGGAACTCGGCGAAACCGGACTGGAAGATGCGCTCCATGCCCACGGTGTCGCTGCGGCGGCTGGCGTCCTCGTACAAGCGGTTCAGATCCGCGCCGCTCCAGAAATTGCGCTCGAACTCGTCGCTATTGCGCCGCGCCGCGCGCAGCACCGCTATCTTGTTGAAGATCAAGGCCCAGGACAGCACCGACATCAAGGCCAGGCCGGCCATCACCAGTTGCACCATCAGGCTGGCGTCCAGGATCAGGCTCAGGAAGGAAATCTGTTGCACGGCAACTCCTCTTGTAATCGCCAGGCTCAGCGCAACACGCGGCCTGTTTCCAAATCAATGATGGTGGACGGTTTGCGCCGCTTGCCGATGCGGCCCGGCAGGGTCAGCACCCGCTGGCGGAACGCCTCGCGGCAGGCGCGCGCGGTCTTCAGCGATTGCTGGCCGGCGCGGTTGGCCGAGGTGGACACCAGCGCCGTGCCCAGGCTGCGACACAAGGCCGCCGCCTCGCCATGCGCGGTCACGCGCACGGCGATCTTGTCGTGTTTGCCGCGCAAGGCCGGCGGCACCCGGCGCGAGGCCGGCAGCAAAAAAGTATATGGACCCGGCCAGTAGCGCGCCAGTTCCGCGTATTGGGCGGCGCTCAGCGGGCGGATCAGGTGGCGGATCTGGGAAACGTCGGCCGCGATCACGATCAGCCCCTTGTGATTGGGCCTGGCCTTGATCGCCAGAATTTTGCGGATGGCCCGCACATCCAGCGGACTGCAGCCCAAGCCGTAGCAGGACTCGGTGGCATAAGCGATGACCTCGCCCTGCTTCAAGGCGGCGCGGGCCTGCTGTTGCAGGGCGCGACCGGGCAGACGGGGCAGAGGCCGCACCCGGCCTGGCGTGAACTTCATGATGGACGGCGATGGCGAAAGTAAAGCCGCATTGTACCGCTGTCCGCGGCGACGACCTAGCGCTTCGACGCCGCGTCGTCGACATCCTCCGGCGCCGGCCGCCAAGCGTAGCAGCGCAACGACGGCCTGTCGCTGCGAAACTGCTGCAACCAATACGCCAGCCGACGCCAGCGGCGGCGCTCATGGCGTAAGCGCTGCGCCAGTCGACGACGCCAACTCCCGGACTCCGCGTCCTCTTCCGTTTCAGCCATAACACCTCCCCAGCGGATATGCGCCGCGTCCATGCAAGCGCCGCGGCCCAAGCCGGCAATTCGGACTTGATGGAAAGAGCCTACAAAAGCATATGCAAATATAGAGTTTAAATAACCTTTATTTTTATAAAAGAAAAGAAAAAATACATTTGAATAAATATATTAATTAATTATCAAACAAACATCACCCCGGCAAAATTTGGCGGAAACCTCGGATTTTTTTAGGACTTTTCCTAATGAGGATATTTCAAGTCGATGCTAGCATCATGACGAATTATTAGCCCGGTGCCGGGTGAAAGCTGATACAGCGAGCGCGCCAGAAAAATAAGGCTGTTGCGCCGCACATCCTATTGGATTAGCCACATGCATGCCATTAAAACCGGAGTACACGTCTTACGCACCCAAGGGCACGCGTTGATTCGACAAGCGGACACGCTGTCGGCTTCTTTCTCCTGCGCCATCGACTTCATGTATGCCACTACCGGCAAGGTCATCGTCTCCGGCATGGGCAAGTCCGGCATCATTGGACGCAAAATCGCCGCCACTCTGGCCTCCACCGGCACCCCCAGCTTTTTTGTCCATCCCGGCGAAGCCTTTCATGGTGACCTGGGCATGATCATGGCCAATGACTGCCTGTTGCTGATCTCCAATAGCGGAGAAACCGAGGAGGTGCTGCGTCTGCTGCCTTACCTCCAACACATCCGGGCCAAAGTCATCGCCATCACCGGCAAACCGGAATCCACCTTGGCGCGGCAGGCCGACCTATCCTTGCCCATCCCGGTGGAGCGCGAAAGCTGCCCCAACAATCTGGCGCCCACCACCTCCACCACGCTCGCTCTGGCCATGGGCGACGCCTTGGCCGTGGCGCTGATGGAGAAACGCCAGTTCCAGGCCGAAGACTTTGCCCGTTTTCATCCTGGCGGTTCGCTGGGCCGCAAGCTGCTGACCAAGACCAAGGACGCGATGCATGCGCGCGTTCCTTTCAACCTGCCGGACGACACCTTCACCACCGTCGTCAGCACCATCACCGAAGGCTGCCTGGGCTTAAGCGTGGTTGGCGCGCCCGGCGCGCCCGCCGTCGGCATCATCACCGACGGCGATTTGCGCCGCGCCATCGAACAGCACGAAGACCTCAAGTCTTTAAGCGCGCGCGACATCATGAGCCCGTCGCCCTTTTGCATTGCCGCGAGCGCCCTGCTGTCAGACGCGGAAGCGCTGATGAACCAGCGCAAAATCACCGCCTTGCTGGTTACCGACGAAAGACGACGGACAGTCGGCATCATCAAATCGTTCGATATCTGATATGCGCAGCGGCTTCGACATCATGCGCGCCACCGTGCACGCGCTACTGCTGAGAGAATTGAAAACCCGCTTCGGCGAGTATCGGCTGGGCTATCTATGGGCGTTGCTGGAGCCGGCTGCGCATATGGCCATCCTGTTGCTGGTGCTTGGCTTCATCATGCGCCGCGCAATGCCCGGCGTTTCGTTTCCGGTCTTCCTGATCAGCGGCATCGTGCCCTATATGCTGTTCAACAATATCGCCCTGCGCTCCTTGAACGCCATAGAAGCGAATCGCGGCCTGTTCAGCTACCGCCCGGTACGCCCGCTAGACGCGGTGCTTACTCGCGCCTTGCTTGAAAGCCTGATCTACGCGCTGGTTTACGCCATGCTGATGGTCTGTCTATGGTTTGCCGGCGAAACCCTCCGATTAGGCAGTTTGCCGCTGTTTACCACGGCCTGGCTGCTGCTGAGCTTGCTGGCCCTGGCCTGGGGCATGGTCTACATGGTTCTGGGGCATGCGTTCAAGATCGCCAACAAACTATTGCCCATCCTGATGAAGCCGCTTTACTTCATCAGCGGGGTCATGTTTCCCCCCAGCCTGATCCCCGCCGAATACCGCTGGCTGGTGGAGTGGAATCCCCTGCTGCATGCCTTTGAATTGATACGGCACGCGGTCATTCCCGGCTACCCACTGAACGACTCCAGCCTGGCCAAACTATCCGCCTGGACTCTGGCTCTGCTGTTTGCCGGCTTATCACTCTATAAAGGCCGGGAACCGGCCATGTTGCGCTCATGATCCAAATACACAAACTCAACAAGTCCTACAAGACGCCAAATGGACGGTTCCATGTCTTCAAAGACCTGAACCTCGCGATCCCGTCCAATGTCAGCGTCGGCCTGATCGGCCGCAACGGCGCAGGCAAATCAACCTTGCTCCGCATCATCGGCGGCATGGATCGCCCGGACAGCGGCAATGTCGTCACCCGACACAAAATCTCCTGGCCGGTGGGCTTGGCCACGGGCTTTCAAGGCAGCATGACCGGACGTGAAAACGTCAAATTCGTCGCGCGGCTCTATGCCCGCAAACACGAGCTAAACGACAAGGTCGCTTTTGTCGAGGACTTCGCCGAGTTGGGCAACTATTTCGACATGCCGATCAAGACCTATTCCTCCGGCATGCGCTCCAGGCTTGGTTTTGCCCTGTCGATGGCCTTCCCCTTCGATTACTACCTGGTCGACGAAGTCACCGCGGTGGGCGATGCCGCCTTCAAACGCAAAAGCGCGGCGCTGATGCAAGAGCGCCGGCGGCACAGCCAGTTCCTGATGGTGTCCCACTCCATGTCCGAGCTGAAGAAATTCTGCGACGCCGGGCTATTGCTAGGCCGCTCCCAAGTCCGCTATTTCCAGCGCATTGACGACGCCATTCAGGCCTACCGGGAAGAAGAAGATGTTGAAGTGGTTTGACCGTTTCTTGCCCCAAATCCCGTTTGCGCGCCTTATCTCGCCATGGGTCTGCATCGTTCTGCCGCTGGCGCTATGCGGCGGATACTATTCCCTGATCGCCCAGGATCGCTACGTCAGCGAATCCAAAGTCATCGTCAAACGCTCCGGCGACGGCAGCGGGGATCTCAACCTTGGCACTCTGTTAGGCGCCGGCGCCTCAACGGCCCGGGAAGACGCCATGCTGTTGCAGCAATACATCCATTCTCCGGACATGCTGCAACAACTGGAAGCACGGCTGGCATTCAAGAAAGCGTTCGACGCCGCCGGACTTGACTGGCCGCATAGGCTATCCGAATCGGCCAGCAGAGAAGACACGCTGGCCTTCTATCGCGGCAAGGTCGCTGTCCAGTTCGACGATAAGACTTCTTTGCTGACGATAAGCAGCCAAGGCTTCACCCCTCAGTTCGCCCAGGGCCTGAACCTCGCCATCCTGCAAGAAAGTGAGCGTTTCATCAATGGACTGTCGCAAGCCATCAGTCGCAATGAGCTTGCCTTTGCCCAACAAGAGACCGAACGCGCCTATCAAAGTCTGAACACGGCCAAAGAGGCCTTGCTGAAGTATCAGAACAGCCATGGCCAACTCGATCCTATCGCCCAGGCCCAGGCGGCAGGCCAGCTGCTGGCGGAGCTACAGGCCAAGCAGGCGCAATTGGAGGCCGAATTGCGCAATTTGCAAAGCTATCTGCAAAGCGACGCCCCCCAGATCACGGCTCTGGCCGGCGCGCTGGCGGCGCTGAAAGCCCAGATTCTCCATGAAAAAAGCAAGCTGGCCGCTCCTGAGGACGGACGGCTAAACCGTCAAGCCGCCCAGTATCAGGAACTGAAGGCCAAAGTCGATTTTCAGGCCGACCTGTACAAGCTGGCGCTGACCGCTCTGGAGAAAAGCCGCGTGGAAGCCAGCCACAAGCGCAAGAGCCTCGCCGTCGTGACCTCGCCGCAACTGGCCGAAGATGCGGAATACCCGCGCAAACTTTATACCCTGGCCACGCTGTTGATCGTCTGCGGCCTGCTTTACGGCAGCGCTCGCCTGGCCATGTCCATCATCGAAGACCACAAGATTTAGCCCCACTATGCAACGCGCCAAGCTCTTCCCACTTCTCTGCCTGGTCTTGGGCCAGGCCCATGCGGTTTCCCTGTTGTCCAGCACGCAGGCGGAGCCGGAGCCGCTCTCGCGGCAACAAGCCGCCGAGCTCCCAGCGCCGGCTACGTCGCAGGAGGTCCCATTCATGGTCCCCCCGCAGCCGCCTGGCCGCATGTTCGGCTCGCAACTCTTTGGCGGCGCCTTCCGCAATAGCGCGGGCCAGGGCTTCAACCCCAACTATCAGCTCAGCATCGGTGATCGCATCGCGCTGCGCCTGTGGGGCGCCTTCAACTTCGACGCGCAGCTGCTCGTCGACCCCCAGGGCAATATCTTCATTCCGAACATCGGTCCTGTGCCGGTCGCCGGCATCCGCAACGGCGAACTGAACGCAGCAGTCTCAAGCCGCGTGCGCCGCGTCTACAAAGCCAATGTCAACATTTACGCGGCGCTGGACGTCGCCCAGCCGGTCAAGGTCTTCGTCACCGGTTTCGTCAAGCAACCCGGCCTCTATGGCGGCATTGCCGCAGACAGCGTGCTCAGCTATCTGGACAAGGCAGGCGGTGTCGACGCCGAGCGCGGCAGCTATGTCGACATTCAGATCAAGCGCGGCGACATCCTGCGCCAACGCGTCAACCTTTACGATTTCCTGCTTCAGGGCAGGATGGATATGGTGCAGTTCTCCGATGGCGACGTCATCGTGGTTGGCCCGCGCCAACATACCTTCTCAGTCAGCGGTCAGGTATTCAACGCCTATGACTTCGAATTCGGGCAGAGCAGCATCAGCCTGCAACAAGCCTTGCAAGTCTCTCGCCCCAAGCCCGGCGCCACCCACGCCAGCATCATCCGTCGCCAAGGCACGCAGAAGCGCAGCGAATACTACCCGCTGGAACAGGCTGAGAACGTGGTTCTGCAGGACGGGGACCAGTTGCTGATCAGCGCTGACCGCTACGCCGGCACCATCCAGGTGCGAGTGGAAGGCGCCCATTCCGGTGAACACGCCATCGTACTGCCTTACGGCGCCAGCATGGCCGACGTGCTGGCCAAGATTCACCAACAGCATGTCTCGGGTGGACGCGCTACAGCTGTTCCGCAAATCTGTGGCCGAACAGCAGAAAACCATGCTGACCTTGTCCTTGCAAAAACTGCAAGAAACCGCGTTCTCCGCTCGTTCCTCCACCAAGGAAGAGGCGGACCTGCGCACCCGCGAAGCCGAATTGATCGAACGCTTCATCTCCAAGGCCAGCAAGGTTGAACCACGTGGACAGGTCGTGCTTGACGAGAAAAACCTGCCGACCACTCTGCTGGAAGATGGCGATGTCATCAGAATACCCGAAAAAACCAGCGTCGTTATGATCCATGGCGACGTGCTGTTTCCCAACGCCGTCAATTGGCAAGTAGGTCTGACTGTAAGCGACTACATCGCACGCGTCGGCGGCTACAACCAAACTGCGGATAAGTCCCGATTAGTCTTGATGAAGCAAAACGGCAGCGCTCTCCCTGTCGGTGAACGCGCCCAAGTGGATGCCGGTGACGAAGTCATGGTCATGCCTAAGCTCGAAACCAAGAATATTGAAATAACACGCGGCATTACGCAGATTCTTTACCAGATCGCAGTAGCGGCGAAAGTGATTTTCAATCTATGAGAAAACTAAAGAAATTGCTACGGCATCCCGGTCTTTTTGTTCGAGACTATCTCAACAAAAAATATCCAATCATTCGCAACGAGATCGCCTGTCCGCAAGATGAAGAAACCATCTTGCTCAAGCACGACTTGGCACTGGAAAGCTTGCTGGACAATACATTGGAAATTGATGTGGTCTTTACTTGGGTCAACGGTGACGACCCCCAGTGGCAAGCCCGCCGCACAAAAACATTGGCAAGCTATAGCCCTGAACACCTAGGGCTATACGCCAACGATCCTGCCCGCTTCAACAATCATGACGAACTGCGATATTCCCTGTACAGCGTTCAGACTTACCTTCCATGGGTTCGCCGCATTTACATCATCACTGACCAACAATGCCCAGAATGGCTGACTCCAAATAACCGTGTCCGCGTAATAGACCATCAGGATCTGATATCAGCCTGTTACCTGCCTACCTTCAACTCTCATGTGATTGAAGCGCACTTGCACCGTATTCCTGAGTTAAGCGAACACTTCATTTATTTCAACGATGATGTTTTTGTCGCACGTCCACTTCCCCCCGGTCATTTTTTTCGTAGCAACGGCATCGCATCACTTTTCCTATCACACAAAAGCCTCAAGGCCATGTGGGCACGAGGTATATCGACACCAACTTTACATGCTGCCACGCAGTGTGCCGCATTATTGGAAATGACATTTGGCTTAAAAGTAGACACCCCTCTCATTCATAGCTACATACCTTTAAGAAAAAGCACATTTGAAGAATCATGGCACCTATTTAATTATCAAATTCTTCAATTTCTTAACAACCGATTTCGGCAAAACAATGATTTAAATTTAGCAACCTTTCTTGTGCCTTGGCTAATGTACACCCAAGCTCAGGCGTCGCCAGCTAGAGACATTTGCTATTATTTCAATATAAACTCCGCGAGTGCAAATTCTTTTTGGCTAGAATTAAAAAAAAGAAAAGGAACACCATACTCACCTCATTCATTTTGCGCAAATGACTTCAACTCCCAAGCAAATAAACATCACCTTGCCATCAAGCAATACTGGCAATCGTAGCATACTTTATATTCCATTAAATCACCATTATTCCGGACCATAAAATGAACTACGCAATCTCCGTCATCATCCCCGTATACAATGTGGAAAAATACATTGCCAAATGTCTAGACTCCGTTATTTCTCAAAAACTAGAAGGTCGTCCAGCAGAAGAGTGCATCGAAATTATCGTCGTAGATGATGGCACACCTGACGACTCCATAAATATCATTAAACAGTACGTTCGAAAATATAAAAATATAACACTATTACGGCAACCCAACTCCGGGCAATCCTCAGCCCGAAACAATGCATTAAAAATTGCCAGCGGCGAGTACATCTACTTCCTGGATTCTGACGACTTACTTCCACCCAATGCGCTAACACCGTTGTATAAATTAGCAAAAGAAACTCAATCTGAAGTCGTCATTGCACAAAGTAAGGCTTTCAACAATAGACGTAGCTGGTTCATTGATGATCATGCCGAAGTTGCAAGTGCGGCATTCCGAAAGGTCAAATTCACTCATAGATCCATATTAATAAAAACAAGTCCACCATGGGCAAAGCTATTCAAGAAAAAACTTATAGAAAAATACAACATTACTTTTCCTGAAGGGATCAAACTAGCTGAGGACTGGATTTTTGTCATCCATGCACTGTATCGTGCAAATCACATTTCGACAACTCCAGACATTACCTATCTCTACCAAGGTAGAGACGATGAAAACAACCCTTCGTGTACACAAATTGTCAATGAAAAGGTTTTCAACGACTTACTCATTGTTTACGATCTAACCAAGCAATTCAATCTGCCTGACCCTCAAATTCGATATATAAAGATTTTTATATTAAAAAGTTTACTATATCGACTGGGAAAGTTTTCAAAGGACAATAGCTTTACAGTCACAAAACCTATCTACAAGTCTATTAGAAATTTCATAAAGAACGAAATTGGTTATTCAATGATAGGTATATTTACTCCTGAACGGCGCTTATTACTCACTTTGATATTTCATGGTTTTTACAGTGAGGCTTATCGGGTTGCAAACGAGAAACTGCAGAGAAGCTGTTTGAGACGAGGCAAGAAAATAAACGACACCACTATCATAAAAGATTACTTAAGCATAGTAAGAAAAAAGCGACTCACTCTAACAAGAAAAATAAAAACCAATATTCTAAACATATACCGCTTACTAGGATGGTGGTTAAAATTCAATATCGCAAAATTCATTGCGGTCAAGTCCGTACAGAAGAAAAATATCGTCTTAGTTGGAGAGCGCCTTGGCCAAACTGCAAACGACACCAGCTACTACTATTTCAAACACACGCAAGAAAAAAAATCCACCGATTTAGAGCACTACTTCGTCATAGAAAAAAATGCCGAAACAATAAAAAATTTGGCTCCATACAAAAACGTTGTCCACTATGGCAGTTTGAAGCATTTTATTATTTTTCACAAAGCCGCCGCCTATATATTTAGTGACTCTATGAGAGATATATTGCATCAATGGAGGCGCGTCAGCCATCAATTTTCCGACAAAAAGAAAGTATTTTTACAACATGGAGTATTCGCCACCAACCGTGCCAAAGGTTATTACGACAAAAATTCTATGCAAAGAAGAAATGAACTACCTGATAGGTTTATTGTCAGTTCCGATTTTGAAAAAAAACTCATTTGTGAGCAGTTTGGATTTGAGAACAGTGAAGTATCCGTGACTGGTTTATCAAGATTTGACAGCCTGCCAAAATTCAGAAAAAAAACAAACAATCAAATTTTAATATTATTGACGTGGCGAGACTGGCTATCCCAAAAAAACGCTACCGAGTTCGAAAAATCTCAGTATTTCAAAAAAGTATACGAGTTGACAACGCATCCAAAATTAATTTCATTCATCCAAACTCATAAAACAAAAATAATTATGTGTTTGCATCACAAGATGGACAAGCATCTCAACATGCTCGACAAAAGCACTGAAATAGAAATGGTGCAAATGAACAACACTGACATTCAAAAGCTAATTATAAACTCCGACTTAATGGTGACAGATTACTCATCCGCATCATTTGACATGCTATATCAAAAGAAACCAGTCCTCTTTTATTGGTTCGATCAGCAACAATTTTTTGCCTCTCGTGGAGGGCCTTTAGTATGCCCTATCAATGGCATACCTGGCCCTATATTCAACAATGCCAACGACTTAATAGAAACCATCATAGCGTATAAGAGTAATAATTTTAAAATCTCTGAAGCGCAATTACGCACTTCCCGTAAATTTTTTTCACACATAGACAACAATAACTCTATGCGCATAGAAAAAACCGTTTCCGGCTTAATACTAGAGCACACCTAAATTTAATTTTTAATTACATCAATCACTATACAAAACACTATGACAACCATAAAATCATTTTCAAACCTCCCAGCCAATATATCCATTGGAATCAATTGCAAAATAGAGCATGGCCACATCGAAATTGACACCAACAGTCACTTTGAATGCGGTGATGGCTTTATTTTAAATGGATTCATTTCAATAAAAGAAAACAGTTTTGTCAAATTTGGCAACGCTTGTAAAATCAAAGGCAGCTTCAATGCTTCTCAATCATCAAAAATAGAAATCGGCCATGGACTTGTCTGCAACGGCAACGTATCCATAACGGCACGGGAATGTAGCGACATAAACATTGGAAACGACTGTTTATTCGACAACACAATAATCAGCACAACTGATTTTCACAGCATATTCGACTTGCAAACCGGCACTCGATTAAATTTTGCCAAATCTATAAAAATTAAAAATAGGGTATGGGCTGCAAAAAACAGCATGATATTAAAAGGCTGCACGATTGGTTCTGACTGCGTGGTTTCCACAGGTGCTATCGTTACTCGCTCTCATGAGAGCAACTGTGTTATTGCTGGACAACCTGCACAGACCATCAAGCATGGCATTGTTTGGAGCCGAGCACTCTGTCATCATGCACCGCTACAATTTGAAGATGATTTCTCAATATCAAATTTCCTCTCTGACTCTCAAAACAAAAAATATAAAAGTGCAATCTCACAAGGAATTAAATATATTCATTTATGGAGAGAATGCTCCATTGAAAATTATTCCATATTTTATTATTTGGCCTGCGCCATATATTACGAACATCTGCGCACCAACTCAAAAACAATCATTAATGGAATACTCGTCACACGTCAAGACATCTATTCTATTTTCAAACTATGTTTTGAAATATCTAAAAACAGCAATATCCCTGCTGGTGCGTTCACCATTGCTTTAGGTGAAAGCATCAACATGGACACGACCATTGAGCAATCAATCATTGAAAAAAACAACACGGGCAAATCATTACTATATAGGTTAAAGCATGAAATCAAAAATTAGAAAAGCCATTTTTCCCGTCGCAGGTATGGGCACTCGCTTTTTACCTGCCACCAAGGCCAGCCCCAAGGAAATGCTGCCGATTGTCGACAAGCCGCTAATTCAATACGCGGTGGAGGAGGCCATTGCAGCCGGCATGACTGAGCTGATTTTCATTACCGGCCGCAACAAGCGGAGCATCGAAGACCATTTCGACAAAGCTTACGAGCTGGAAACCGAACTGGAGCTGCGCAACAAACACAAACTTTTGTCACTGGCACAAGATATCCTGCCACCGCAGGTCTCCTGTCTATATATTCGCCAAGCCGAGGCACTAGGACTGGGGCATGCCGTATTGTGCGCACAGCCAGCGGTAGGCAATGAACCATTTGCCGTGATTCTGGCGGATGACCTGATAGACAGCGAGCCCGGTGCCTTGGCACAAATGGTAAAGCTATATGAACAGCACCCCACCTCCATCCTGGGCGTGGAAAACGTGCCGCGCGAAGCCACAAGTTCTTACGGCATTGTGGAAACATCCATGCAGGATGAGGGCGTGCGACGTATCACCGGCATTGTGGAAAAACCTCACCCCTCCGTAGCACCCTCCACCCTGGCCGTGGTGGGACGTTATATCCTGACCCCAAGTATTTTTGACAAGCTCAGACACCTTAAACCCGGAGTCGGCGGTGAAATTCAGCTGACCGACGGTATTGCCGCACTAATAAAGAATGAGCCTGTATTAGCGCTCCAGCTGGAAGGAATTCGCTATGATTGCGGCTCCAAACTGGGTTATCTGCAGGCTACGGTCAACTTTGGCTTGAAACATCCAGAGACGCATCAAGCCTTCTCTGCTTTTCTGGCTGAAAACCAACAGTGACAATTGCCATTCTTTCGCCCGGCATTGCCCGCATTCCCTATCTCAGGGAACTGATCGGCCAACCGGTATGCCATTGCCGCCGCTGGTCGCCGCAACCCGCAGCCAGTTCCCTAACGGCCGTAGCCGGCTGGGGCTTACGCTCATCCACTCGTCGCGCCCGCGCCTTTGCACAAAGATGTGGCCTGCCCTATATCGCGCTGGAAGACGGCTTCCTGCGCTCGCTCGGCCTCGGCGTCAACGGCGAGCCGCCGGTGTCGCTGCTGATCGACGAGCTAGGCATCTACTACGACGCCACCCGCCCATCTCAATTGGAACAGCTGATTGCTTCGACATCGCTATCCGACTCCGAGCAGCAGGACGCTCAAAGCGGTCTGGAACGGATGCGCCGTGACCGGCTTTCCAAATACAACCACGCACCAACTATTGCCCTGCCTCCACGAAGCGGACGCCCGCGCGTGCTGGTGCTGGATCAAACCAAAGGCGACGTGTCCGTGCGACTGGGCGGTGCGGACACATGCACTTTTCAAGCCATGCTGGAAGCCGCCTACCGCGAGCATCCCGCAGCGGAAATCTGGGTAAAAACGCATCCCGACGTGATCGCCGGCAAAAAACGAGGCTATCTGCCTCTCTCTCCGCCCGACGTGAAGTTGATCGCTGAGGACGCCTGTCCCCAATCGCTGCTGTCCCAGGTGGATGTGGTCTACACCGCCACCTCGCACATGGGCTTCGAAGCCTTGATCGCCGGCTGCCAGGTCGTCTGCTTCGGCATGCCGTGGTATGCGGGCTGGGGGCTGACCGATGACCGCCACCCGGAAATGCCCACGCTGAAGCTGCGCCGGTACTGTCGCCGGACCTTGGAGGAGCTGTTTCACGCCGCCTATCTGCAATACGCCCGCTACATTCATCCGGAAACCGGGGAACCCGGCACCTTCTTCGACGTGGCGGAGTGGATTCATCTAAACCGGAGCTTGCGGCAGCAAACCGGCGGCGTGCTGTGGTGCATCGGCATGAGCTGGTGGAAACGCGCGGTGGTGTGGCCCTTCCTGAAGCACCCCGGCAACCAAGTCCGCTTTATCTCGAAACCAGGCAAGCTGCCGCCGCGGCTTCCTCCAGACAGCAAGCTGGTGGCCTGGGGCATGGCGCCGGACGCCGCCTCTCTGGCGGCGCGGCATGGCTTGCCTTTGCTGAGGATGGAGGACGGCTTTGTACGCTCGCGGGGACTGGGCTCCGATTTGCAGCCGCCCTTGTCCGTGGTGGTGGACGACGCCGGCCTCTATTACGCCCCAACGCCGGCCTCGCGCCTGGAACGCTTGCTCTGCGAACTCGAGCTGGACCCGCAGCAGCTTCTTCGCGCCCAACGCCTCAGATTACGGCTGTTGGAGCTGCGACTCAGCAAATACAATGTGGGCGCGGCGTTCGAGCTCGCCGCAGCGGCCACCGGGAAAACCATAGTCCTGGTTCCCGGCCAAGTGGAAGACGACGCCTCCCTCCGCGAAGCCTCCCCTTGGCTCAACAGCAATCTGTCGCTGCTGCGGGAGGTACGCCGGCTGCGGCCGCACGCCTGGTTGATCTACAAACCGCATCCCGATGTCTCGTCCGGCAACCGGCATGGGGCGGTCTCCGAGCAGGAGCTTGCCTGCTTGGCGGACCAAGTGGCGGACAACGCCGACATCATTGCCTGCCTGAGCGTCGCGCACGAAGTCCACACCATGACCTCCCAGGCCGGTTTCGAAGCCCTGCTGCGCGGCAAGCCGGTACATTGCTACGGCATGCCCTTCTACGCCGGCTGGGGCCTGACTCACGATCATCTGCCCATCCCCCATAGACAACGCCGGCTCACGCTGGAGCAGTTGGTCTACGGCGTGTTGATTGCCTATCCCCGTTACGTGATCCCGGGCCAGCCGGGCTTCGCCAGAGCCGAAGCCGTGGTTGAACACCTATGGCGGCGCAAACAGCAACTCAAGCCTGGACGCACCCGCTCGCACTGGCTGGCGAGACAGTGGCGCAAGGGTCTGGGTCTGTTGCGTACCTTGCATTGAGCGCCGCCCCATGCTCGCCGCTCAAGCCTTGCTCTCCCATCAACGCCTGCTGCTCTTGCAAGGGCCGATGGGCAACTTCTTCAACCAGTTGGCCAGTTGGCTGCGCCGCCATGGCGTGCACGTGACCAAAATCAACTTCAACGGCGGAGACCGGCTTTATCACCGGCGGCTGAACGCCACCGACTACCGCGGACAGCCGGAGGATTTCGCCGCCTGGCTGCAGGCGTTTTTACTGGCCCATCGCATCGACGCCGTCGTCTGTTTCGGCGATTGCCGCCATTACCACCGCGTGGCGGCCCAAGTCTGCAAGGAATGGGCATTGGCCTTCTACGCCTTCGAAGAAGGCTATCTGCGGCCCGACTACATCACCCTGGAGCAGGACGGAGTCAACGCCCACTCCCGTCTGGCCGCCAATCCGACCGCGATGCTGCGCTATGAGGCAGGCAAACTCACGGCCCCCGAGCCCACCAGGGCCTCCTTTCGCCGGATGGCCGGCAGCGCCGCCTCCTATTATGTCGCAGCCAGGCTTTGGCGCTCGCGCTACCCGCATTATCGGCACCATAAGGATTTTTCTCCTTTCCGCGAGGGTTTCTTCTGGCTGCGCGCCGGCTGGCGCAAAGCGCTGTATCACGTGCTGGAACACAAGCTGCGCCTTCATATTCAACAGGAATGGGACCAGCGCTACTTTCTGGTTCCCTTGCAAGTTTTCAACGACAGCCAAGTGCTGTATCACAGCCCTTATCAGGATGTGCGCGACTTCATCGCGGAACTGATCTTTTCATTTGCGCAACACGCTCCCGAACATACCGCCCTGGTGTTGAAACATCATCCGCTGGATCGAGGACACAGAAACTATTCAGCCTATATCGGCGAGTTGGCGCGCAAAAATCATGTCGAATCCCGCGTGTTCTATATGCATGACGGCCATTTGCCCAGCTTGCTGAAACACAGTCTGGGCGTGGTCACCATCAATAGCACCGTCGGCTTGTCCGCCTTGCATCACGACAAGCCTTTGATCACGATGGGGCGCGCGCTCTACGATATCCCGGGTCTGACTTGCCAAACCGAACTCCATCGATTCTGGTGCAAGCCCACTCCGCCCCAAGCCAGGCTGTACCGGAAGCTACGCGCCTATCTGGTCAAACATACCCAATTGAACGGCGCTTACTTTGGTCACTCGCCTTGGTTGGAGCAACGTTTTCCCCTTGGCCCCCGCCCGGCGACGAATCAAATCCTCGGTTAGCGCTGCGCCGTCGCGCTAGGCGACGTATACGCGGCTGATTCCCGGCGCATTCCAGCCGCGGCCTGTTAGGCCTCGGCTGCCGGTTTTGCGTAAACGGGACATCACAGAAAACGTATTGAACTCCAAGGGCTTTAAACTCAGAATTGGCAATTGAGGGGCGATAAGGCCGAAAGTTCTCCATGCATGACAAACAGCCGCCCTCTCCATATCTATTTTTGAGCACGCAGCAACACTGAAAGAACAATATGAGCATTTTGGTCACTGGCGGCGCCGGCTTCATCGGCGGCAATTTCGTGCTGGACTGGCTGGCGCAGAGCGATGAACGCATCGTCAATCTCGACGCGCTCACCTATGCCGGCAATCTCGATACCCTGAAAACTCTGGAGCAGGACCCGCGCCACGCCTTCGTGCGCGGCGACATCGGCGACCGCGCACTGGTCGACGCCCTACTGGCCGAACACCAGCCGCGAGCGGTGATCAATTTCGCCGCGGAAAGCCATGTCGACCGCTCCATCCACGGCCCGGGCGATTTCATTCAGACCAATGTGGTGGGCACCTTCAATCTGCTGGAAAGCGTGCGCGGCTACTGGAACCGGCTGCCCGCCGAGGAGCGGCTCGGCTTCCGCTTGCTGCATGTGTCCACCGACGAGGTCTACGGCACGCTGGGCCTCGACGACGCGCCGTTCTCCGAGAACCACCGCTACGAGCCCAACAGCCCCTACTCCGCGTCCAAGGCAGCGTCCGACCACCTGGTGCGCGCCTGGCACCACACTTACGGCCTGCCGGTGCTGACCACCAATTGCAGCAACAACTACGGCCCCTATCATTTCCCGGAAAAGCTGATCCCGCTGGTCATCCTCAACGCGCTGGCCGGCAAGCCGCTGCCCATCTACGGCGACGGCAGCCAAGTGCGCGACTGGCTCTACGTCAAAGACCATTGCAGCGCCATCCGCCGCGTGCTGGAGGCCGGAGTTCCCGGCGAAACCTATAATGTCGGCGGCTGGAACGAGAAGACCAATCTGGACGTGGTCAAGACCATCTGCGCGCTGCTGGACGAACTGGCGCCGCACGCCGACCCGTCGCGACGCTACGCCGAGCAGATCGCCTTCGTCGCCGATCGCCCCGGCCACGACCGCCGCTACGCGATAGACGCGCGCAAGCTGGAACGCGAGCTGGGCTGGAAGCCGCAGGAAACCTTCGACAGCGGCATCCGCAAAACCGTGGCCTGGTATCTGCGACATCAGGACTGGGTCGCCAATGTCAGCAGCGGCGCCTATCGCGACTGGGTGAACCAGCACTATGGCTGAGCGCGCGCCCACCATACTGTTGACCGGGATCAACGGCCAGCTCGGCCATCGGCTGCAAACCGCGCTGGCGCCGCTGGGCGCGCTCGTCGCGCTGGGTCGGAACGAACTGGACCTGAGCCGCGCCGACAGCATCCTTGAGGCGCTGGAACGCCATCAGCCCGACATCATCGTCAACCCCGCCGCCTACACCGCGGTGGACCGCGCCGAGAGCGAGCCGGAGCAAGCCCTGGCGGTCAACGCCGCCGCGCCGGCGCTGATGGCGCAATGGGCGGCGCGACGGCAAGCGCTGCTGCTGCACTATTCCACCGACTACGTGTTCGACGGCGCCGGCGAGAGGCCCTGGCGCGAGGACGATCCGGCCCGGCCGCGCTCAGTCTACGGTCGGAGCAAATGGGAAGGCGAAGAGGCGGTGCGCGCCGCCGCGCCGCGGCATTTGATCCTGCGCACCAGTTGGGTGTTCGGCGCCCACGGCGGCAATTTCCTGAAAACCATCCTGCGTCTGGCGCAAGAGCGCGACAGCCTGAGAGTGGTGGCCGATCAGATAGGCGCTCCCACCTCCACCGCGCTGATCGCCGAAGTCACCGCGGCGCTGCTGCGCGACTATCTGCGCAATCCGGCCGGCTTCGCCTACGGCAGCTACCACCTGGCGGCGCAGGGCGAAACCAGCTGGCACGGCTACGCCCGCTTCCTGGTCGCCGAGGCCGGCAGACTAGGCTACGCGCTGCGGCTGTCGCCCGCCGACATCGCGCCAATCGCCACCGCCGACTATCCCTTGCCGGCGCCCCGTCCCGCCAACTCCCGGCTGGACTGCGCCAAGCTGCAGCAAACCTTCGGCCTCGCGCTGCCTCGCTGGGAAAGCGGCGTTGAACAAGTGCTGGCCGAACTCGGCGCCCAGCCGCAACAGAAAGACATCCAATGACTCAGGCACGCAAAGGCATCATCCTGGCCGGCGGCTCCGGCACCCGGCTCTACCCGGCCACCATTTCGGTCAGCAAGCAATTGCTGCCCATCTACGACAAGCCGATGATCTACTATCCGCTGACCACGCTGATGCTGGCCGGCATCCGCGAGATCCTGATCATCTCCACCCCGCAGGACACGCCGCGCTTCGAACAGCTGCTGGGCGACGGCGGCCAATGGGGCTTGCGGCTGCAATACGCGGTGCAGCCCAGCCCGGACGGCTTGGCCCAGGCCTTCATCATCGGCGAGGACTTTCTGGCCGGCGCGCCGTCGGCGCTGGTGCTGGGCGACAACATTTATTACGGCCACGACTTTTCCGCCTTGCTGCAAGACGCCAACGCCAAGCGCAGCGGCGCCAGCGTGTTCGCCTACCGCGTCAACGACCCGGAGCGCTACGGCGTGGTGGCCTTCGACGCCGACGGCAAGGCGCTGTCCATCGAGGAAAAACCAGCGCAGCCCAAGTCCAATTACGCGGTGACCGGCCTGTACTTCTACGACGAGCAGGTGGTGGACATCGCCAAGGCGATCAAGCCCTCGCCGCGCGGCGAACTGGAGATCACCGACGTCAACAACGTCTATTTGCAGCAGGGCCAGCTGTCGGTGCAGACCATGGGCCGCGGCTATGCCTGGCTGGACACCGGCACCCATGAATCCATGCTGGAAGCCAGCCAGTTCATCGCCACCATCGAAAGCCGTCAGGGCCTGAAAGTGGCCTGCCCGGAAGAAGTGGCCTACCGCTCCGGCTGGATAGGCGACGAGCAGGTGCGCCTACTGGCCAAACCGCTGCAGAAGACCGGCTACGGCCGCTATCTGCTGGCGATGCTGGATCAGCCGGTCTATTGATCTTGACGAGCGACACATGAACATCATCGACACCAGCATTCCCGACGTCAAAATCATCGAACCCGCCGTATTCGGCGACGAACGCGGCTTCTTTTTCGAAAGCTTCAATCAACAGCGTTTCGAAGCCGCCGTCGGCTGCGCCGCGCCCTTCGTGCAGGACAATCACAGCCGCTCGGCCAAGGGCGTGCTGCGCGGCCTGCACTACCAGCTGGCGCCGCACGCCCAGGGCAAGCTGGTGCGGGTGATCGCCGGCGAGGTCTTCGACGTCGCCGTCGACATCCGCCGCGGCTCCGCCAGTTTCGGCCAGTGGGTGGGCGCGCACCTGTCCGCCGCCAACAAGCGCCAGCTGTGGGTGCCGCCGGGCTTCGCCCACGGCTTCCTCACCCTGTCGGACAGCGCCGAGTTCCTGTACAAGACCACCGACTACTGGTTCAAGGACCTGGAACGCGCCATCGCCTGGAACGATCCGGAGCTGGCCATCGCCTGGCCGCTGGACGGCGAGCCGCAGCTGTCGCCCAAGGACGCGGCCGCGCCCGGCCTGCGCCAGGCCGAACTGGGCTGAGCGGGATCCAAGCCCGGAAATGAAAACAGCGCCGCAAGCGGCGCTGTTTCTCTATCAAACGGCAAAACGCTAATGTTTGCGGCCGATCGCGCGCGCGCCGATGTCCCGCCGCAGCTGCTTGCCTGCGAACTGGATCTGGTCGGCCAGCGCGTAAGCCTTGCCCTGCGCCATCTTGACGCTGTCGCCAAGGCCCACCGCGCACAACACCCGGCCGCCGTTGCTGCGCAGCTGCTTGTCCGCGTCCAGGCTGACGCCGGCGTGGAACACCATGCCGTCCTCGCCTTCCGGCGGCAGGCCGCTGATCAAATCGCCCTTGCGCGGCGCTTCCGGATAGCCCTCGGCCGCCAGCACCACGCCCAAGGCCACGCGTCGGTCCCATTCCGCTTCCACCTGGTTCAAGCGGCCGTTGACGCCGGCTTCCAGCAGCACGGTGAAATCGGACTTCAGCCGCGCCATGATGGGCTGGGTTTCCGGATCGCCGAAACGGCAGTTGAACTCGATGGTGTAGGGATTGCCCTGCGCGTCTATCATCAGCCCGGCGTAAAGGAAGCCGGTATAGCTGTGGCCGTCCTTTTTCATGCCCAGCACCGTGGGCAGGATGATTTCGCGCATCACCCGGTTGTGCACCGCCGGCGTCACCACCGGCGCCGGGCTGTACGCGCCCATGCCGCCGGTGTTCGGGCCCTGATCGTTGTCCAGCAGCCGTTTGTGGTCCTGGCTGGTGGCCATCGGCAGCACGTGGTCGCCGTCCACCATCACGATGAAGCTGGCCTCCTCGCCCTGCAGGAAGTCCTCGATCACCACTCGCGCGCCGGCGCTGCCCATCTTGTTGCCCACCAGCATGTCGTCGATGGCGGCGTGCGCCTCGTCCAGCGTCAGCGCCACCACCACGCCCTTGCCGGCGGCCAGGCCGTCGGCCTTGATCACGATGGGCGCGCCCTTGGCGTCGACATAGGCATGGGCGGCGGCGGCGTCGCTGAAGGTTTCATACGCGGCGGTGGGGATGCCGTGGCGCTTCATGAAGGCCTTGGCGAAATCCTTGGAGCTTTCCAACTGCGCGCAGTATTGAGTGGGGCCGAAAATCCGCAGCCCCTCGGCGCGGAAGGCGTCGACCACGCCGGCCGCCAGCGGCGCTTCCGGGCCCACCACCGTCAGTTCGATCTTCTCCTGCTTGGCGAAAGCCACCCACTCCGCCACGCTGCCGAGCTCGACGTTGGTCAGGTTGGAGTCCAGCGCGGTGCCGGCGTTGCCGGGCGCGACAAAGACCTTGGACACCCGGCGCGACTTGGCGATGCGCCAGGCCAGCGCGTGCTCGCGCCCGCCGGAGCCGATAACCAGTACTTTCATGTGCGATGCTCCACTCGTTTTTGCGGCGCGCCGCAACGCGCCGGATTCTTCACTCAACTCAACTGCCAACGCAGCCAGGCGAACAATACATTGCCGTTGTTGTGCCCGCCCGGGATATAGGTGGCCTGCAAGGCCAGCCGGCGGTATTCCACCGACACCAGCGGCAGCACCGCCGGCAGCGGCGCATAGCTGTAGTCCGAGCGCGCGGTGACGCCGGCGGTGAAGCCCGCGCCCAGCCGCCAGCCGTCCAGCGGACGCCATACTTTCTGGAAGGCGTAGCCGACGAAGGGCTCGACGTCATTGTGCGAATCGAGAAAGGCCATCGCGTACACCGCGTGCCAGTCGCCGTCGGCGTCGTAGCGATAGCGCCCCGCTCCCAGGCCCCACGGCCGTTCGTTGAACTGCTGGATCTTCTCTCTATCGTAGAAGGCGCGGTTGTGCCACGTCACCGCCGGCACGTACAGCTCATACTGGTCGGAACGCCAGGCCGCCTCGATATTGGCGCGGCCGCGTTGCCAGAAACCTTGCGACTCGGCGGCGGACTCTTCGGCCCGCGCCGTCAGACTGCCGAACGCCAACAAGCCGGCGCCCAGCCAACAGACAATTGCTCTCATCGAAAAACAACAAACCCATGCAAAGAAGCCGGCATGCCGGCCTCCTCCGGTTAATCGGAACCACTCAGTGGCGGAAGTGACGCACCCCGGTGAGCACCATCGCGATGCCGTGCTCGTCGGCGGCGGCGAACACTTCCTCGTCGCGCATCGAACCGCCTGGCTGGATGATGGCCTTGATTCCCTGCTCGGCGATCACGTCGATGCCGTCGCGGAACGGGAAGAAGGCGTCGGACGACGCCACCGCGCCCTGCAGGCTCAAGCCGGCGTCGGCCGCCTTGCGCGCGGCGATGCGGGTGGAGTCGACGCGGCTCATCTGACCGGCGCCGATACCGGCAGTCTGACCATTTTTACAGAAAACAATTGCATTCGACTTCACATATTTGGCCACGCGCCAGGCGAACAGCAGATCGGACAGCTCCTGCGGCGACGGTTGACGCTGGGTCACCACCCGCAACTCGTCCAGGCCCACATTGCGAATGTCCGGCGTCTGCACCAGCACGCCGCCGCCGACGCGCTTCAGTTCGAAGCGGTTGGCGCCGGCTTCCAGCGGGATTTCCAGCACGCGCACGTTTTTCTTGGCGGCGATGACGGCCTTGGCCTCCTCGGTGAAGGACGGCGCGATCAATACCTCCAGGAATTGGCCGGTCACCGCTTCCACCGTGGCGGCGTCCACCGGGCGGTTGAAGGCGATGATGCCGCCGAAGGCGCTGGTGGTGTCGGTGGCGAAGGCCAGCCGGTAGGCGCTGAGCGTGTCGCCCGCAGCCGCCACGCCGCAGGGGTTAGCGTGCTTGACGATGACGCAGGCGGTGTCGTCGAAGGTCTTCACCGCCTCCCAGGCCGCGTCGGCGTCGGCGATATTGTTGTAGGACAGTTCCTTGCCCTGCAGCTGGCGGTAATTGGCGATGGAGCCGGCCGCCGGATCCAGATCGCGGTAGAAGGCGGCCGCCTGGTGCGGGTTCTCGCCGTAACGCATGTCCTGCACTTTGACGAACTGGGCGTTGAGGCGTTTGGGGAAGGCCACGCGTTCCGGCTTGCCCGCCAGCGCGCCGTCGGCCAGGCTGGTTAGGTAGTTGGAAATCGCGCCGTCGTAGGCGGCGGTGTGGGTGAAGGCCTTCTTGGCCAGCTCGAAGCGGGTGGCCTTGGACAAGGCGCCGCCGTTGGCGCGCATTTCCTCGGCCAGCGCCGCGTAGTCTGCGGCGTCGGTGACGATGGCCACGTGCGCCCAGTTCTTGGCGGCGGAACGCACCATGGTCGGCCCGCCGATGTCGATGTTCTCGATCGCGTCTTCCAGCGCGCAGTCCGGATTGGCGATGGTGGCTTCGAACGGGTAGAGATTGACGCAGACCAGATCGATGTTGCCGATCTCATGCTCGGCCATCTTGGCCACGTGTTCCGGCAGGTCGCGGCGGCCCAGGATGCCGC
The DNA here is from genome assembly GCF_001043705.1 of Chromobacterium sp. LK11. Lineage (NCBI taxonomy): Bacteria > Pseudomonadati > Pseudomonadota > Betaproteobacteria > Neisseriales > Chromobacteriaceae > Chromobacterium > Chromobacterium sp. LK11. The sequence goes on along the minus strand of NZ_LDUR01000009.1, from coordinate 5,587 downwards.
CGTGCACTTTCGGGTGCAGGGTCTTGACCCGGCCGTCCAGCATTTCCGGGAAGCCGGTGTAGTCGGACACCTCGGTCACCGGCACGCCGGCGTCGGCCAGCAGCTTGGCGGTGCCGCCGGTGGACAGGATGTGCACGCCTTGGGAGGCCAGGGCCTGGGCGAATTCCAGAATGCCGCTCTTGTCGGAGACGCTGATCAGCGCGCGTTCGATTTTGCTCATGGTTCTCTACCGCGTTAACTAAAAAGAAACACAAAAAAAACCGGCCACCCTGTTCGGTATGGCCGGTTTGTCTTCATATCAAATCATAAGACTTCATCTTTTTGCGCAGGGTGTTGCGGTTCAATCCCAGCAACTCCGCCGCCCGGGTCTGATTGCCCTGGGTGTGTATCAGCACCACCTCGAGCAATGGCTTTTCCACGCAAGCCAACACCATGTCGTAGATGGCGGAGGGGTTCTCGCCATCCAGGTCCCTGAAATACTGTTCCATCGCCAGCCTCACCGACTGCGAGATATGGTCATTGTTCTGCATGGTTATTATTCTGTCCAAGTCTGATTGGAATTAGCCATCCACCACCGTCTCCGGGTCGTGGTCCAACGCTTCCCCTGCGCCATCCAAATACACCAGCCGTTCGGAGTCCCCGGCCAAACGGTCGAAATAGGCCGCCACGGCCAAGCGCTGCTCCGCCGTAGACTCGAGTTGGTACATCTGCTGGCGGAACGCGTTGCCGCCCTGCAGTCCCTTGGTGTACCAGGCGATGTGCTTGCGGGCGATGCGGCAGCCCGAGTATTCGCCGTAAAACTGGTATAGCTCATCCAGATGCCCCAGCAAGAGCTGGCGAATCTCGCTCACTTCCGGCGGCGGCAGGCATTCGCCGTTCTCCAGAAAATGCTGGATTTCGCGGAAAATCCACGGCCGGCCCTGAGCCGCCCGTCCTATCATGATGGCATCGGCGCCGGTATGTTCCAGCACCCACTGTGCTTTCTGCGGGGTATCGATGTCGCCGTTGGCGATCAGCGGAATCCGGATCTGCCGCTTCACCTCGCGTATCGTGTCGTACTCGGCCGCGCCGCGGTACATGTCTTCGCGGGTGCGGCCGTGCAAGGCCAGCGCGGCGATGCCGCAATCCTCGGCCAACCTGGCCACCCGCAAGGCGTTGCGGTGCTCCGGACTCCAGCCGGTGCGCGTCTTCAGCGTCACCGGCACGTCCACCGCCTTGACCACCGCCTCCAGAATGCGGCCCACCAGCGCCTCGTCGCGCAGCAGCGCCGAGCCGGCGGCCACATTGCACACCTTCTTGGCCGGACAGCCCATATTGATGTCGATGATCTGCGCGCCGCGCTCCACGTTGAGCCGCGCCGCCTCCGCCATCTGCGCCGGATCGGAACCGGCGATCTGCACCGAAATCGGCTCCACCTCGCCGGCGTGGTCGGCGCGGCGCAAGGTCTTGGCCGTGGTCCACAGCGCCTTGTTGGAGGTGATCATTTCCGATACCGCCATGCCGGCGCCCAATTGCTTGCACAGCATGCGGAACGGTCTATCCGTCACCCCGGCCATGGGCGCCACGATCAGCCGGTTTTTCAATGTGTACGAACCAATGCGCATGCTTGCGAAACTCTGGGATAGCTGACTGAAGGGCCGGTATTGTAAAGCTTTTTCCCAGGGACGTGGATTTTTTTTGCTTATTTTTTGAGCAAACCCCATAGCGTCAAGCCATGGGGCGCGGGGATGAGGTGGAAGTTGGCCGATAAGCCGGGTCTTGTCGTTGGACAGTCATTCCTCTAGGCCTGCCGTTACCGACAGGCTCAAGCGACCTACCCGGGGATATACGCGAGCAACGTCAATTCCCCCTATTTGGTCTTGCTCCGGATGGGGTTTTGCCTGCCGTCCGTGTTACCACGTCCGCGGTGCGCTCTTACCGCAGAATAGGGCACCACACCCTATCTGTCCGACCGGACTCTCGCCCGGCCAGTACACCTTTTCACCCTTGCCTGATCCGTCCCGCCGCTTGCGCGGCGAAATCAAGAGTCCGCGTTCTTGCGAACGCTTCCTCCGGCCATCGGCGGTTCAGCTCTCTGCGCCACTTTCCATCGCCTCACGACGTCCGGCCATTAACCGGCATCCTGCTCTGCGGAGCCCGGACTTTCCTCCCCGTCCGTTCTTGCGAACGAACGCAGCGACTGCCTGGCCAACTTCCGGGCGCCATTCTACCCGATTCCGCCCCGGCCGGCCCGACATTTTGCCATGACAAACGCGATAATCCCTTATACTGGCGGGTCCACCGAGCGATAACGACAAAAACATGGAGTTGAATCAGGCCAAGCTGTCCCGTCTGCAATTGTTTGGCACGCTCGCCATTGTGTTCATGCTGGCGCTGACCTTGTCCAGCTACTTCCTGCTGAGCAGCTGGAACGACTTCCAGACCCGCCAGCACACCATACGCCAGGACGCTTACGCGCGCGCGCGCGACTACCTGCGGTCCTACGCCGACCACGCCGCGCAAACCCTGTCCGCGCTGCGCGAACGCACCAACGACACCCTGAAGCAAAGACTGCGCGAACAGGTGGACCAGGCCTGGAACCTGGCCGACGCCATCTGGCGCCAGGAACGCCTGCGCCGCCCGCCGCATCAGGTGCAGCGGCTGATCGCGGAAGCGCTGCGGCCGCTGCGCTATTTCGACGGCCGCGGCTATTTCTTCATCGACGGCCTGGACGGCCGCTGCGTGCTGCTGCCCACCGCGCCGCAACTGGAAGGCGGCTCGCTGCTGGCCAATCGCGACGACCAGGGCCGCTACATCATGCGCGCGCTGATCGAATCGGTGGACAACCCGCAACAGCGCGGCTTCAGCTCCTACCGCTGGTACCAGCCGGGCCGCAGCGAGATGAGCGAGAAAGTCGCCTACGCCCGCCGCTTCGGCCCCTACGACTGGCTGATAGGCAGCGGCGAGTACCTGAACAACGTCGAAACCGACATGCAGAAGCAGGGCCTGGAGATGCTGGCGCGGATGCGCTTCGGCCACGACAGCGGCGACTTCATGATCATAGACCGCCACGGCGTGATCCTGCTGGACCCGTCCAACCCGGCGATGAACGGCAAGCACTACTCCGCCCTGCCCGGCGCCGACCGCGGCCGCATCGCCGAACTGATCCGCCGCGGCAAGCAGGGCGGCTTCATGGAATACCTGATCAGCAGCCTGGACGCGCCGCAGGGCGAGCGCTACTTGTCCTACGCGCGCCAGCTGCCCGGCTGGGACTGGACCCTGGTCACCAGCCTGCGCGTGCAATCCATCGAAGACAGCAGCCAGCGCGCGCGCCAGGAACTGGAGCGCAGCCTGCGCGAACGCATCGCCGCCACCTTGCTGCTGACCCTGGCGGCCCTGCTGGTCGCCGCCGCCTTCTGCTGGTGCTTCCTGCGCTGGCTCAACGCGCTGGTGCAGCGCTACCGCCAGGATCTGCAGCAAAGCCACCTGTCGCTGGAGCAGCGCTCGCGCGACCTGCGCCTCAGCCATTTCATGGTGGACAACGCCACCGACCTGATCGCGCTGCGCAACGCCGCCGGCGACATCGTCTACTGCAACCAGGCGGCGCGCCAGCGGCTGGACTGCGGCTGCGACGCCGCGGCGCTGACCCGCGCGCTGTTCCGCCCGGCCGCGGACACCCTGCCCCACACCTTCGACACCCGGCTGCAATGCTGCGGCGAGGAACAATGGCTGGAAGTCACCGTCAGCCCGCTCAACTACCAGGGCGAAGACTATCTGTGCGCCACCGGCCGCGACATCACCGCGCGCCGTCAGACCGACCGCCAGCTGCGGCTGGCCGCCAAGGTGTTCGAATCCAGCAACGAAGCCATCCTGGTCACCGACCCGGACAACCGCATCCTGGCGGTCAACCGCGCCTTCTGCGCGATCACCGGCTACGAGGAGGCCGAAGCGCTGGGCCAGACCCCGGCCCTGCTCGCCTCCGGCCGTCACGAGCCGGCCTTCTTCGAAAACATGTGGCAGCAGCTGACCCAGCGCGGCCAGTGGTCCGGCGAGATCTGGAACCGCCGCAAGAACGGCGACATCTTCCCGGAATGGCTGAACATCAGCGTGCTGCAGAACGAGCAGGGCGAAATCAGCCACTACGTGGCGCTGTTCACCGACATCTCCGAGCGCAAGGAACAGGAGGCGCGGGTGCAGCACCTGGCCGAGTACGACGCGCTGACCGACCTGCCCAACCGCGTGCTGATCAACGACCGGCTGCAGCAGGCCATCCGCCAGGCCGAGTTGCGTCAGGGCCAGCTGGCGGTGCTCTTCGTCGACCTGGACCACTTCAAGAACATCAACGACACCCTGGGCCACGGCCTGGGCGACGAGTTGCTGAAACAGGCGGCCGGCCGCCTCGGCACCGCGGTGGGCGCGCTGGACACCGTCGGCCGCACCGGCGGCGACGAGTTCGTGCTGATCCTGCCGTCCATCGACCAGCCCGGCGAAGCGGCGCAGGTGGCCGAGCGCGTGCTGGCGGCGATGCAACGCCCCTTCGACATCGGCGCCCACCAGCTCAACGTCAGTTGCAGCATAGGCATCAGCCTGATGCCCGACGACGGCCGCGATTTGCAGAACCTGCTGATGAACGCCGATCTGGCCATGTACCACGCCAAGGCGCACGGCCGCAGCACCTTCCGCTTCTACACCCGGGAAATGAACGTGGAGGTGGCCGAACGGCTGCATCTGGAAACCCGGCTGCGCCGCGCCATCGAGCACGGCGAGCTCTATCTGGTTTATCAGCCGCAATTCAATATGAGCGGCGAACGCCTGCTCGGCTGCGAAGCGCTGGTGCGCTGGCGCGACCCGGAGCACGGCCTGATCATGCCTTCCCGCTTCATTCCCATCGCCGAGGACACCGGCCTGGTGGTGCCGCTGGGACGCTGGGTGCTCGGCGAAGCCTGCCGCCAGGCGGCGCAATGGTACGACAGCGGCCTGCGCCCGGTGCGGATGGCGGTCAATGTCTCGGCGCGGCAGCTGACGCGGCCGGACTTCGTCGACGACGTGCGCGACGCGCTGCAAAGCAGCGGCCTGCCCGGCTACTGCCTGGAGATCGAAGTCACCGAAAGCACGCTGATGGAGGACGCGGACTTCGCCGCGCGCCAGCTGGCGGTGATCAAGGCGATGGGAGTGCGGCTGTCGATAGACGATTTCGGCACCGGCTACTCCAGCCTGGCCTATCTGAAGCGCTTCGCGCCGGACACCATCAAGATAGACCGCTCCTTCATCATCGACCTGCCGCAGGACGAAGAAAACGCCGCCATCGTCTCCGCCATCGTCCACCTGGCCAACGCGCTGGGCATGGACACCCTGGCCGAGGGCGTCGAACACCCGCAGCAACAGGCCTATCTGGGCAAGCTGGGCTGCTCGGCGATGCAGGGCTATCTGCTGGGCGCGCCGCTGTCCGCCGAGGCGATGGAGCAAAGGATGGATGCCTTGCGGCAGCGCCTGTCCGTCTAAGAAGCGGTTCAAGGTCTGCTGCCCTTCGTGAAGCCTTGCCGGCGAGTACCCGCTCAAAATGCTCATGCACCACTAGTACACGCCGCTTTTTCGCTAGTTTTCGCCT